>JBIOVO010000165.1:0-9050 GCA_044867735.1 Pyrinomonadaceae bacterium
GGTTGATACTGCGAACTAATAAATTTAACGATCGGGTGGCCACGGAGGGCCACCCCTACAATATAATGCGGCCATTACCATTCCCCCTAAGGAGCGCCCAGTGCCTGTTACCGAAATTGCTGCTGACTGCTACCGCATCTCAACCTTCTTCCCCGAAATCGATCTACAGTTCAACCAGTTTCTGATTAAAGACGAAGAGCCGCTATTGTTTCATACCGGCATGAAAGCGTTGTTCCCTGTCGTGCGCGATGCGGTGGCAACGATCATGGATCCGTCGAAGATACGCTGGATCAGTTTCAGTCACTTCGAGGCGGACGAGTGTGGTTCTTTGAACGAGTGGCTTCAGATCGCTCCCAATGCCCAACCGGTGTGCAGCATGGTCGGCGCACTTGTAAGCGTCAACGATTTCGCGCTGCGTCCGGCAAAGGGCATGGCCCATGGGGAAACTCTCAACACTGGTGAGCACCAGTATCGCTTCGCTCATACGCCGCATGTGCCACATTGCTGGGAGGCTGGACTGCTTTTCGAAGAGACAAAAGGGATCTTCCTCTGCTCGGATCTCTTTCACCAGGGCGGCGACGTGGAGCCGTGGACAGAGTCGGACGTTATCGAGCGTGCGCGAAAGACACTGATCGACTACCAGGCTGGTCCATTCGCCAACTACATGCCGTACACAAAACACACCGACAACATTCTCCAGGAACTCGCCGCGTTCAATCCGCGAACACTCGCGCCGATGCACGGCTCAGCTTACGCAGGTGATGGTGGACAAGCCATTCGTGACCTCGCAGTCGTGATGCGCGAAGTGCTTGGCTGAATATGAGCCACAAAAGGGCAAAGAAGCACAAATGAAAACTTGTGCTTTATGTGCTTTTTTGTGGCGGAGAGTCTAAACTGGCCGCCATGTTGAATGATCTCCTCTACGCGTTTCGCACGCTGCGCAAGAGTCCCGTATTCTCCATCACCGTCGTGATCACGATTGCACTCGCAATCGGCGCCAGCACTGCCATCTTCAGCGTCACTAATGGCGTGCTGTTGCGACAGCTTCCTTACAAAGATCCTGAGCGGCTCGTCCTGGCGCGCAACGATCTCAAGCAGCGCAACGTTAAGGATTTTCCGATCTCAAACGCCGACTTTCACGACCTGCGCAACGGCGCCAAAAACAACTTCGAGGACTTCGTTGCCGTCAATACGTTTCGCGCCACACTTCCCGGTTTGGACGGCACACCCGAACGAGTCCGCATGGCCGCAGTCTCGACCAACTTCTTTCAAGTGATGGGCGGCACGATGATTGGAGGTCGAGACTTTCAGGAATCTGATGGCACGCCTCAACAGGCGCCGCAGGCCGCACCCGACGGCAACGCTCCAGCCGCAAATGCACCACCTCCGCTGCCAACGATGGCGATTCTGAGCAATGAATACTTCCAGCAGCGTTTTGGCGGCGATCGATCTGTGATCGGTAAACCTCTTCCAGTGGCCGCCGCCTTTGGACCAGCGCCGGTCGTCGTCGGCGTGTTGACTCCAGGCTTTGAGTTGTTGTTTCCGCCGCAATCGAACCTGGAGCAGTTTCCAAGTGTCTGGATCGCCGCACGCATTCGTTACGACGTCGCCAACCGCAACAACGTGCAGTGGCGCGCCCTCGGACGGCTCAAGCCCGGCGTAGATCTATTGGCGGCCCAGGCTGAGGTTGAAACGATCTCTCAAAAAATTCGCGATGAAAACACGATCGCACGCACGGCCGGTAAACATTTCCAACTCGTGCCGATGAAGCAGCACCTCGTCGACGAAGTCAGACCAGCGATTCTCGCGCTGATGGGCGCCGTCGTTTTTCTCTTACTGATCGCGTGCGCAAACGTGGCGAACCTGATGCTCGTGCGAGCCGCATCACGCGAACGGGAACTCGCCGTGCGGGCCGCGCTCGGTGCTGGTTGGTGGTCACTGGTGCGACAGACTCTCACCGAAGCGCTCGTCTTAGCAGCACTCGGAACCGTGTTAGGTGTAGGGCTCGCCTATCTGGGTATTCACCAATTGATCGTGATCGCACCGGAGAACCTGCCGCGGTTGAATGCGGTCAGGATCGATCAGCAAGTGCTGGCATTTTCAGTGTTGGCTGGCCTGTTGTCGGCTGCGATCTTCGGCATCGTTCCGGCGCTACGCACCGCGAAACCAAACCTGATGGACATACTGCGAACCAGCGGGCGAAGCGGCGCACTCGGCGCGGCCGGTCTGCGAAACGCTGTAGTCGTGGTTGAAGTCGCGCTGGCATTTGTGCTTCTGATCGGTTCGGGCTTAATGTTCCGCACTTTCCTTGCGATTCAACGCGTGAATCTCGGCTTCGATCCACGCGGGCTGCTCACGTTTCAACTACTCGGCGACACCGGCGACTCACCTCAGGAGAACGCCACCTACAAGCGTCAACTTCGCGACCAACTAGCTGCGATTCCAGGTGTGAAGAGTGTCACCGCATCGTTTCCGTTGCCGCTCGCCGGCGGATTTAGTCCAGTGCGTTGGGGCGGAGCTGAAGCACAGGCGGATCCGAGCAAGTTTCAGGCTGCCGATCTTCAGGTCGTGCTGCCCGGCTACTTCGAAGCGATGGGCACAAAGCTTCTGGCTGGACGAACCTTTACGCAGGACGACAGTTCGCCCGACCGTAACCTGCTCATCGTCGATCAGGCACTGGCCGCAAAGGCGTTTCCGAATGAGTCTGCTGTCGGCAAACGCATTCTGTTTCGCGTGCGCACGCCTGAAGCGCAATGGGGTGAGATCATCGGAGTTGTGGCCCACCAGCGAAATACTTCGCTGGTCGAACCGGGCCGCGAACAACTCTACGTCACCGATGGATACCTAAATCACCAGGCCGCGTCATGGTGGGCGCTGCGAACTGACGGCGATCCGACTGCGATCGCTAACTCTGTGCGTGAAGTAGTCCGCCGGGCCGGCGGCGACACACTTATCAACGAGATGCAGCCGATGGACTCGCTCGTGGTCCAGGCGCAGGCGCAGACACGTTTCTCGCTGCTGCTCATCGGAGTCTTCTCGACGATCGCAGCACTACTCGCCGGCGTTGGCTTGTATGGCGTGCTTGCGACTTCGGTGCGCCAGCGAACTGCGGAGATCGGCGTGCGGATGGCTCTCGGCGCAGCGCCGTCGCGCATCTTCCGTTTGATGGTTGGAAAAGGAATCTATCTAAGCGTGATTGGTATCGCGATCGGACTCCTCGCGGCGTTCGCGCTCACGCGTGTGCTTGCGAGTATGCTGGTGGAAGTCAAACCCACCGATCCCGTAACGTTCGTATCGGTCGCAGTTCTCTTTCTGATCATTGCGGTGCTGGCTTCGTGGCTCCCCGCTCTCCGCGCCGCAGGGCTAGATCCAACGACAGCGCTAAGGAACGAGTAGGCGTCTGTAAGTCATCAAGTTTTGAACCACAAAGACACCAAGACACAAAGGTGAAAAATGACCTTCGTGTCTTGGTGTCTTTGTGGTTAGCCCCTCTCGCGCAGCAGGCGTGGAGGATTTGCCTGGACAGCTTACGAAAAGATCTTGTGATACACCGCGCCGTCTTGTCCGCGAACATAAACATCGCGGACGTTGGGAACGTTGACGACGACGGCCGGCGTTGAACCGAGCAGAAATCCGTCGTCGTGCACGATCCATCCCAGTTCGGAAGGCATCCAGCCATTCCCTGTCCACCACTTCTGATAGAGGCGGTCGTCTTCGCCACGCACGTAGATATCCGGCAAGCCACCCGGCGCAAGGACCACACACGGCGCACCTGTGATCTTTCCGCCTAGCCGGAACCAGTCACTCCAGTTCAGACCATCCCAGAATTTGTGATAGACCTCGCCGTCACTACCGCGAACGTACACGTCGCGGAAGTCTGGTCCAATGGTGACGACCGACGGGGCGGAGCCGAGACGAAAATCGCCGTCGTCGTGCATGGCCCAACCGAGATCCGACGGCATCCATTCTTTTCCGGTCCACCATTTTTGATAGAGCCGATCATCCGGACCGCGCACGTAGATGTCCACCGTCCCGGGCGAGGGCTTTGTCACAGCCGGTGATCCCTGGATGTTCCCGCCGAGACTAAACCACTCACTCCAGGTGTCGCCTAACCAGAACTTGTGATAGACAACTCCATCTGTGCCGCGTACGTAAACGTCCCGGAAGTTGCCGCCACTTGCAATCACGTCAGGGCCGCTTGTGAAACGGAAATCACCATCGTCATGCAGGGCCCAGCCGAGATCTGATGGCATCCACTCCTGTCCCGTCCACCACTTCTGGTAAAGCCGGCTGTCGATCCCTCTTGCGTAGATATCCAGCGTTTCGACTTCCGGCCGAATGACGGTCACTTCATCCTCAATCCCACCACCGAGTCCGAACCACTGGCTCCACTTGGGCAGACTCCGAATCAGTTCGCCTTTTTTCGGAGTTCCCCAGGAGACATGACGCCACGTCTTGCCGCCGTCCGTTGAAGCCTCGTAATCCTTAAAGGCTGAGGGGATGGTGTGGGCAAAAACGAACGAGGTGTCGAAGTGAAGATGATCATTGCCGGTACCCGGTGCGCCCGTGTCACCGGTTGCTCCAAGGTGCTGACCTGTTACGACCTCGTCACCGATGCTGACCGCCGCCGAGTTTTGGAGGATGTGCGCGTAAAGCGAATTCTCACCCGGTGCGTGTTCCACGTAGACGTAATTTCCTGATACGCCTTTCGGCAGCGGACCGGAAGGCGAGCTTTCAACCACGTCAAGGACCTTTCCGGGCGCGACTGCATAGAGCGGCGAGCCGCGCGTTGCTCCATCGACGCGATTCAGATCCAGGCAGAACGCAGCAGGTCCCCAATGGCTTCCATTCCGATCATCGAACCCTTGTCCGACAGACCAGATTTCTCCGGTCGGGAACGGGAGGTGTGGAGTAAATTGCAGAGACGGTGGTCCAAACAGCTTGCTATCCAACGAGCTTTGATTTGACGAAACCCCAACTAGCTCGGCGGCGCCGTTAAGCTTGATCGGCCGGCGAAATTTCGCTGGTAGACCAGGCGACACGCTAGTCGGAAAATTCCATGCAGCCCGCAAGCTCGTCGCCGAGCTCTTCGGGATCGGATTGATCGTCAACTTCAGGATCTCGTCTTCATCCAACGCTCGGTTGAAAACAACCAGATCGTCGATCAAGCCGTAGAACTGCCAAATGTCGAAGCGCCCGATCACGACTTTCCCTTTCGGGAGATGGGTTGGGATGTTGATCCGGGGCTTGAGTTCCTGAGTGTCAAAGTAGGTGCGAAACTTGGTTGCTTTCCTGACCACGGCAACGTAATGCCAGACGTTCCCGCTCAGCTCGATGGGGTAGTCCTGACGTTCGTCGCCAACCTGTGTGATAAAAGATGGCTTGCGCGCCGGAGGGGCCTGGAACTGCCCTTGCCCGACGAAATAAAATGGACTGCCGACACTTGAAAGGACAGCGCCAGCGTAAGCATTGGGGTACTGCGGCATGAAGCGAAAAGCAATGGTATGCTCGGCGCCGATAAACTCTGAAAAGTTCAGGTCGGTGGTAACAAAGCCGCCCCAGCCTAGCTTTATGGCCATGATCGAGATCCTTTCGCCGAAGATTTGTCGGTTGCTGCGCAGGTCGTCGTGGTCTATAAAGGCACCGGGCGGCCGTTACCGAGCAGTTTGAACTTAAACCCTTGAGGCAATCAATGATATTAGGCAAGTGCGGTGTTTTATGTTTGCTGCTGGTAGTTTGTTTCACTTGTGCTCCGCTAAGCAGGAACAACGCGAGCGCGCAGAACGACTGGACCGAGCCGTTTCCGGCGTTCCGCGTCGCGGGAAATCTTTACTACGTTGGGAGCAAAGGGCTGGCGAGCTACTTAGTCACCACTCCCGAAGGCCACATTCTGATCAACAGCAATCTTGAAGCGGGTGTTCCGCTCATCCGTAAGAGTGTCGAATCGCTGGGGTTCAAGTTTACTGACATCAAGATCCTGCTCATCAGTCATGCACACTCGGACCACAATGGCGGCAGTGCCTTAGTGAAGGAGTTGACGGGCGCGAAGTACATGGTGATGGAGGCCGACGTGGATCCAACCGAGTCTGGCGGCAAGACTGACTTCTACTACGGTAACGATCCGGAGTCGCTCTACAAGCCGACCAAGGTCGATCGCGCATTGCGTGATGGCGAAGAAGTAAAGCTCGGAGGATCAGTACTGACTGCACGTCTGACGCCAGGCCACACCAAAGGCTGCACCACCTGGACCATGAAAGTTCAGGAGGGAGAGAAGACGTACAACGCCGTAATCGTCGGCAGCCCCAATGTAAATCCCGGCTACAAGCTTGTCGGGAACGAAAAGTATCCTCAAATCACCGCGGACTACGAAAAGACGTTCCGGGTACTGAAGTCCATGCCTGTCGATCTATTTCTTGGAGCTCATGGCGCTTACTTCGACATGGAAGCGAAGTATGAACGCTTCAAACGAGGGGAGAAGACTGTGTTCGTCGATCCTGTGGGATACAAGAATTTTGTCGACGATCGGGAACAAGCTTTTCGGCGCGAGCTAACCAAACAGCAAAGCAATTAACCACGGATTAAACGGATAAAGACGGATCAGGTGAAATTCTTCGGAACTTTTTCCATTCGCGTGCGTCTTAGATGACTGAAATTCAAATCTAGTCAGCGGTCAATTGAGGGAAAATGGCTGCAATTGCGCCAAAAGAGGAAGTAAAAGACGCGATCCTGGATGCCACAGACCGGCTGCTCGCACGGTTTGGCTACCGGAAAATGACCGTCGAGGACATCGCCGCCGAGGCCGGCATCGGAAAAGGCAGTATCTATCTGCACTTCAGCAGCAAAGAAGAAGTCGTGCTCTCTCATATAGATCGAATCGTCGATCGGCTGCGGGAGCGTCTGAAAGAGATTGCCCGTTCCGATGCCACGGCGGCGGAACGGTTGCGTCTGATGTTGCTCACTCGCGTGCTGTTTCGTTTCGACAGCATCCAGCACTACACACAAAGCTTAAACGACCTGCTCGCGGCCTTGCGTCCGGGCTTACTTCGCCGGCGCGCACAGTATTTCGAAGCCGAGGCACAGATTTTCGCCGAGGTGCTTACGGCCGGACGCGACGCAGGCGAGTTTAGTTTTGACGACGACCACGCCACCGCCCACGCGCTATTGCAAGCGACGAACGGTCTGTTGCCTTACAGCTTGAGTACAACCGAACTAGGCGAGCGTGCAGAAGTTGAACAGCGAGCGACCGACGTAGCTGACCTGATGCTGCGCGGACTGCTCAGTCGCAAATGAGATCACAAAGAAGCTTTAATTCAAGGAGAACTACCAAATGCTTATAACCACCGCCTCCAGGGTCATTTTCCGTGTCGCATTCCTTTGCTCACTCGCGCTCTCCGTCGCGATTGTCGGTAGTGCACAGCCGGAGCAACCTGATCTCGCCATCGACGCTGCAACGCGCACACAAGTAATCGATGGAATTCTAAAACGGCTTAATGAGTCGTACGTGTTTCCGGAAGTCGCGAACAAGATGGAAGTCTCGCTTCGCGAACGAGTGGATAAGAAGGAATACGATCAGATCACGAGCGCCAGGGAGTTTGCGAAAAAGTTGACGGAAGATCTACAGGCCATCAGCAAAGACAAGCACCTGCGTGTGCGCTATTCGCATAAAGCGATTCCCGAACGCGGACAACGACGGGAGCCAACGGCTGAAGAGCGCGAGGAAAGAAAGCGCGATCTGACCTGGACAAATCACGGGTTCTCGAAAGTTGAGCGTTTAAAAGGCAACCTCGGTTATCTCGAATTCCTGAATTTCATGGATGAGGAACTCGGCGCCGATACAGTCGCCGCAGCGATGAACTTTGTTAACGGCACTGACGCGCTGATCATCGACATGAGAAACAATGGCGGTGGAAACCCTGCGATGGTGGCGCTGGTTTGTTCCTACTTGTTCGGACCCGAACCGGTGCATCTGAACGATCTCTACTGGCGCGAAGGCAACCGCACGGACGAGTTCTGGACGAAGAAAGAACTGGCCGGCAAGCGTTACCTGAACAAAGACGTGTATGTGCTCACCAGCAAGCGAACATTCTCAGGCGCCGAAGAATTCACTTACAACCTGAAGAATCTCAAGCGGGCGACTATCATCGGTGAGACGACCGGCGGCGGCGCACATCCCGGCGGCGGGTTCCGCATAAGTGAACACTTTGGAATGTTCGTGCCGACCGGACGCGCGATTAGTCCGATTACAAAAACAAATTGGGAAGGCACGGGCGTGACGCCGGACGTCAGCGTCCCTGCGGATCAGGCGTTGCTGGTTGCGCGTTTGATGGCACTGAAGAAGTCAGCGACCACCACCACAAACCCGGATCACAAAGCCACCATAGAAGAGGAAATCAAAAACCTCGACAAAGAGCTCACCGCTCTGAAATCGAAGAGTTAGCTTTAACGATAAAGCACTCCGCACCGAATGATTTGTAGGGGTGGCCCTCCGTGGCCACCCCATCTTTACCTAGAAGAGTCCCGTGTAGGGATAGTAGTAAGGCATGGTGACGTAACCCTCGCGGACAGGATTCATCACGATGTAATTGAGGTTCTCTTGCAGGTCGAAGTCGTTCCGTATGACGTGATCAAACATACCTGTTTGCCAGAGACACTTCTTGAGAAAGTGTCCCCGCTCAACCCGTGGCCAGTTATTCAACTGCACTACCTCAGGACGTAACGTTGCTCGCCATTCCATCAAGCTCTCCATTAACCGGCGTTCTTTTTCAGCGGACTTGTTAACGTAACTCGACGGTAGAATCGTCTCACTGCCAGTAGCGACCTCGCGACTACGCTTCCAATACTGTTGAGTTGTGTAACTCTTGAATGCGCCGACCAGGTCTGGAAGCTTGTCTTCCGGCTGCCGTACTCCGGCGATAAAGTGTAGATGGTTTGGCATCAATGTGAACGCGCGCAAACGCAGGTGGTCCAATGTTTCATTGCTGAGCAAACACTTTAGAACACTCTTTGCCATGTTGACATCGGCAAAAAGCGGACGTCGTAAGTCCGTGACC
>JBIOVO010000166.1:0-6568 GCA_044867735.1 Pyrinomonadaceae bacterium
GAACCCTGGGCTGAAATTAGCCAACGCCTTCGGCGTTTTTCAGAAATACGTTTCGGATGGATCCAACGCGACAAAAACATCCCGAGGTCGTTTACCGCCGGACTCCAGAGGGCGGCATAGGGGCAAATCCAACTAGATCCTTCGAATCCTGGCGTCGCGGGATAGCCCCGGCGCTCGTGCCGTTGGTGATCGGGTTCCTTTTATTATTAGGACTTATATCGACTGTTGGCTGGTTAAGCGTCAGGTTAATGAGCACGGTAGGCATTGAGGCGCGCGACATCGGACGGCAGCGGCAGGGCCGTATGAATCTACTTTGGAATCTCCGCTCAGCCGTCGATAAGCTCGATAAGGAAGCTCGGGCGCGCGCGCGAACTGAGGCCGAGACTCGTGAGCTCACGCTGCCTTTCGAATTGGGCTTTAATTCGGCGCGTGCTGAAGTAAGCAATGTAGCCCGGCGCCTGGACACACCGCCCATATCAGAACAAGAGGTGTGGCGTAAACTCCGCTACGATCTTCAGACGTATCTTAGAGTCGCCGACGATCCTAAACGCTACAGTCTTGAGGGCTTCGAGAGTTTCCGTGTGGTTGACGAAGATCTCAATGCTGTTTTCGCATCAGTCCAAAGTGAGCGCGACGACGTACTCGAGCGGATCGGTGAGACTCAAGCAACTGCTCGCGACAGGATCATTAAGTGGACTCTTCTCGCTCTTATCGTTGGCGGTCTCGTTACTTTCGGAACCATCTGGCAAGTGCAACGCCATTTCAGCGAGATGCGCCGGAGCATTTCGGAAGCGCGGCGTGAACGTATCTTCACCACGCAACTTCTCGAAGGAATGGTCAGCGCCGTTGCTGCCATCGACGAAGAGGACCACATCCGGAGCGCGAACGCTGCCTTTTTCAAAATCTTTCCCCTCGCGACCATCGGCGCCTCGGTACTCGAAAAACTCGGACCTGACGATGCGATGAAGATCTTGGAGGCCGTGACCGCGATTCGTGTCAATAAGGCGACGTATCATGGCCGTCTAATCGCGCAGGTGGACGCGGAAGACAAATCGTTCGACGTTTATTCATCGCCGCTGGCGATCGACGGTGATCGGGGACAGATCGTCACGCTAGTCGATGCGACCGAAGCTGCGGCGTCTGAGCGTACGCTGCGGCGAAGTGAATCGCTTGCGGCCGTCGGACAAGCAACGACGCAGGTTGCGCACGAGATCCGCAATCCCCTGGGCAGTATTCGACTCGGCGTTTCGATGCTGCGCGACAGCGTGAACGATCCGGAGGCACTGAATACGATCGAACTCGTCGAGCGTGGCATCAAGCACCTGAACAAGCTGGTCGTTGACGTGACGCAGTTCTCGCGGCAGAAGGAGTTGGAGCGGTCTTCAGTCGATCTGCACGAATCGCTCGAACGCAGCATCGATCTGGTCAGTGAACGAATTCGTGAGAAGAATACGAACATCGAAAAGGTCTACGCGGGTGGATCGATCGTGGGCCAGTGGGACCCGTACCAGTTGCGGCAGGTCTTTGTGAACGTGATCGCCAATGCGGTTGATGCGAGTCAGGAAAACTCTGAGGTCCTGATATCGACGGAGCTGGTGTCACCTGAGACCGATGGCGACGGTCAGCCGCCAAGGAACTACGCGCGCATCACGATCGCGGACCATGGCAAAGGTATGGACAAGGCGACACGTGACCGGATTTTCGAACCGTTCTTTTCGACGAAGAAGCGGGGCACGGGATTGGGCCTGGCGATCGTGAAGCAGATCGTGGAGCAACATGGCGGAAGGATCAGTGTGAACAGCGAACCGGGGAAGGGATCGAGGTTCAATATCGATCTGCCGATCTGAGCCGCAGATTTTACGGCTTAACGCGGATTGAATTGAAAGCGTTTTTAGCGGCGGCGAGAGTTTGATCGATGACTTCGTCGGTGTGGGCGAGGCTGACGAATGCTGCTTCGAATTGTGACGGCGCGAGATAGACCCCTTCCTTCAGCATTGCGTGAAAGAACCTGCCGTAGAGTTGCCGATCGCATTTGTTGGCGGTGTCCCAGTCGATAACGGGTTCAGTCGTAAAGAAACTGGTCCACATAGAGCCGACGCGGTTTGTGACCGTGTTGATTCCTGCTTCTCGTGCGGCAGATGCGAGACCTGCGGTGAGTCGCGCGGCGGCGGTTTCGAGTTGATCGTAAACAGCCCTATTTCGGAGCCGGCGAAGGGTGACCAAACCGGCCGTCATCGAGAGTGGATTTCCGGAGAGAGTTCCCGCCTGATAGATCGACCCAACCGGTGCGATCTGATTCATGATGTCGCGGCTGCCCCCGTAAGCGCCCACTGGTAAACCGCCGCCGATGATTTTCCCGAGCGTCGTGAGGTCGGGTGTGATGCCATAACGTTCCTGTGCCCCACCGCGTGCGAGGCGAAAACCCGTCATCACTTCGTCGAAGATCAACAACGCGCCATGATCCTTCGTCAGATTGCGCACGGCTTGGAGATAGCCGTCCTGCGGAGGCACGCAGCCCATGTTTCCGACCACCGGTTCGATGATTACGGCTGCGATGTCTTTATGCTCTGCAAAGACCTGTTCGAGCGCGTGGGCATGGTTGAAGGGAACGGTGATGGTGTTTTCGGCGAGCGCCGCGGGTACGCCAGGACTGTCGGGCAGTCCGAGTGTTGCAACACCTGATCCAGCCTTCACGAGCAAGCTATCGCCGTGTCCGTGATAACAACCTTCGAACTTCACCAACTTCGTCCGTCCCGTGACGCCTCGCGCCAGTCGAATGGCGGACATCGTGGCCTCGGTGCCACTGCTGACCATGCGCACGATTTCAATCGAGGGAACCGCGTCGATCACTTCCTGGGCCAGACTCACCTCGAGTTCCGTCGGTGCACCAAAGCTCGTGCCTTTGGTCGCGACCTCCTGAAGAGCCGCGATGACTTCATCGTCCGCATGGCCAAGGATCATAGGGCCCCATGAGCCGACGTAGTCGATGTAAGTGTTGCCATCGACGTCGGTGATGGTTGCGCCGCGCG
Source organism: Pyrinomonadaceae bacterium (assembly GCA_044867735.1). GTDB lineage: Bacteria > Acidobacteriota > Blastocatellia > Pyrinomonadales > Pyrinomonadaceae > PSRF01. The sequence goes on from JBIOVO010000166.1 coordinate 3,030, forward strand.
CGGAACTGATAAAGCGTGGCGTGCCGCCGACACCGCGAAAAGCGCGGACGGGGGAATTGACTCCGCCGGGCATCAGATTCTGAGCGAGAGCAAAGAGTTGTTCGGATTTAGCGGAGTTCACTGGCATCTATTAGTTTGCGTGCATTCTAGCATTAGGTTCAGAGTTCAAGCTTTAGCTTGCGGTGGCGAGAGAGCAGCCTAAAGGCTGAACTCTGAACTTTCATAGTCTGTTAACGCCTTCCTTCGGTTCAACGGTAATCGAGCGAAAGCGTGACAGGCGCACCAGGCCCGGTGCGGCGCCTTTTGGTTTCGACAAAAACTTACGCTCGGTGTAGTGAATCACAACCTTCGTATCTTCACTCGCCTGGCTAAAACGTCCGGCCAGTTGCGCGGCCTCGATGAGGGTGCGGTGCGGAATCTCTTTTCGCGTTGGGTTGCGCACGACGACGTGTGAGCCGGGGTAATCGCCGGCATGCATCCAGAGGTCGTTTGGCTGGGCCACGCGAAAAGTGAGATGGTCGTTGTCCCGCGAGCCGCGTCCTACCAGGATCTCGTAGCCGTCAGTTGAAAGATAACGGCGTACGCCCGGAATCTTTTCGGGCTTTGAGGACTTCTTCGACGAGACTTTCGGCGCTGGCGCAGGTTTTTCGAACGCTTCCAAAGCGCTCTCGTCCCGCGACGCGATGACTTGATCGAGCTCGCGCACGCGTGTTTCGAGACGCGCAATCTCGATCTCGATCTGCTTCAGTCTGGCCGCGATCTCTTCAGTAGCTCGCTTTGCCTTTGTGTATTGCCGAAAGCGGTGCGCCGCTTCCTCTTGCAGCGAACGGTTCTCATCAACTTCCACTTCGATCGCGGGCGTTCCTTCGGCGTAGTAATCGCTGATCCGGACTTTGCTTCGGTTGCGCACTGCGGTGCTGATGTTTGCGAGCAATAGATCGCCGATCTTCTTGTGTTCTTCAGGATTGCCGTGACGACGAAGATCTTCTTCCAGGTGTTCGCGCAACTTGCGCTGCTGTCGAATCGATTTCGTTAGTTTCGAATGAATACTCTTGGCGTGTGAATCGAAGGCCCCGGCTTTTTCAAGTGCCGTGAAGTGTTCATCGAGTTGTGACGACGGCGGACCCGGACCAATCGACAATGACTCACGCGACTGTTTTTGCGATCGTGGCGGTGGTTGATACGTTTGGTGTAATCGTTCCTGCGTTTGATCGCGCAGTACAGCAACGATGCGGTTCAATTCGTCGAGCACAAAAAGATCCGCGGTTCTGCCTGTTAACTGAACCACCAGTCGCCTGAAAATCACGCCTTTGGCTTCGTCATCGATGCGAAAAGTAAACCGTACGATGCGATCGGCGTGGTCGTGGGAGATATCGCTGACATGACCACCGGCAAGCTTCGATCGCATTGCCTGCACGAAAGCAGTTAACGGAACCGATTGCTTTTCGAGATCTTGCAAGCGGCGCTGAATCAGATAAAGACGAGAGCTTGAAGGGTCTACGCTGGCGAAAAGAAAGTGGCCCCGGAGTCCGAAATCGAAGGCGAATGAAAGCGGTGTGAGTTGAAAGATCTTGCCGAAGAATCTGCCGGCCAGGATTGGTTGCAGTTCTTCGACAACTCGGTGAATGAGTAATTGGTTCATTTAAAGCATTCTCGCGCAAAGGCGCCAAGACGCAAAGTTATGACCTTCGGCTCCGGAGGTCTTCCTTTGCGTCTTTGCGCCTTTGCGCGAGAAATTCTTAGGTGGTGATGACGGCGGTGCGCGTGAAGCGATCGTGGAATGTGTAACCTTCGCGGCTCACGAGCGCGAACACGATCCCGACAACGGTCGCTAACGAAATCAGGTAGAAGAACGACCTGCCGATCGACTGGCTGCCCGTTGGAATCAATCCGGTCTTCGTGTCGATCACACGGAGCGAAAGCAAACGCATGGCCCATGTTCGGCCCGTCAGCGCCGTCATGAGCGTCAAATAGAAGAACGTTACCAGGACCGCACTTCCCACCAGCACTGCAATCACTCGCTTGTCCTGCAAATTGTTTCCCGTCAGGTTCATCGCCAGCGCAATCGGTGCACTGAGCATTGCGCAAAAGATCAAATCGAGCACCGCGCAAACCAGGCGACGAAATGCGGACGCGCTCTTCGTTGAGAGATCGTCAACGCGCAGATTTCTCGAAATTGAATCGAGATAGTTAAGCGCCGGATCGTTTGGATCATCCTTTATCAAACGCTTCGGAGGCTTAAGTGTCTCTGTCTTGACTACGATCGGTTCGCTGGGCACAACCGCGAGGTGATGCGGCTTTTCCGGAATAGCTGGTGAGTCTATCTCCGGGAGATCCGCTTCAAACGCGAGTTGTGCGTCGGGGGGAGCCGTTTCGCTCATGTCGTTTTCTTCTCGTTCGGGTGCATACGCGACCGCGGTCGCTAACGTCGTTCGCGGGTGATTGTCAGACGGCGTTGTTTGGTGAGCTCTTTCGATTCTTTTCAGCGCAGCCGCCACGAGCGGATTCATCGTGGGCATCTGAGCTGGTGGCAACAACTCCAACTGTGGCGGGTTCGTTAATGCTTCCACCCGCTGGCGTTCGGCTTCCGCAGCCTCACGCGCCGCCTCCCGGGCACGTTTTTCCTGCACTTCACGCACTCTTTCGCTCAACTCCTTGCGCCACTCAGGCACAGAATTCCGCGCGACACCAGGAAACTCTATTAGCGTGGATTTCTTTTCCGCGGCTGGAGCTGAGGCGTTTGGGGGTGCTTCCATCTCGGCCGCATACTATCAACAATCACTTTAAGTCGTCAACGAGAAAATGAAGCAGGAGTTGAGGTTGTGGTCCGCGCCCGTCGGACCTTTAGAGAGGTGTGCGGCCGGCGAAACCGGCGTCGACGTCGTGCCACCACTCCAGCTCGTCGCCCTCGCCCAACTGCCAGCAGAGCAGAACGACACGTCCGTCACGAAGTGAAGGGAAGTCGACCAAACCGCGCTCAAAATCCTTTAGCTGGACGCCGAGGCCTTCCAATTCAGCAAGTTGCACGGTGAGTTCAGTCAGAACAGCGGCATAAGCGACGCCTTCCGCAATCCCCCCGCCGCCCTGTTCCGCTGCTTCTGAAGCTTTTTTGGCGTCGTCGCGGTAACGAGAGAGTTTTCGGTGGGCTCGCTGAATCTTCGCGAGAATGGTCCTTACATTAGGAAGCAGCGCGTTAGCTTCCTGAACGGTGAAGATTTTCATGTTGAATTGCGCTTTGGTTTTGGGCTTTGGTCTTTGATTTTTGCGCTTTGATCTTTGTCTTGAGCTTTCAGGTCTCGATACTAGACGAAAAAGACCAAAGACCAAAAACCAAAGTCCAAAGCTCCAACTTCAATGTTCGTCGGTGATCCGGATGAACTCCGTCGCCGCCTCGAATTCGGCGGCTTCTTCCTCCATCTCGGCCTCGATTACAACACGCATAGCAGCCTGAAAACACTCAGGCTGCGCCTTCTGCATTCCCATTTGATCCTGTAAATACTGGCCCGGCAAAGTATCGTGCAGATCGCGCTCGTCGTAAC
>JBIOVO010000167.1:0-10524 GCA_044867735.1 Pyrinomonadaceae bacterium
TGCACGGACACATCGCGCTCCGCTGGAGCGCGGTCCCTGAGGCGGGCGGCGAACTAGAAACATTTGGTCCCTCCGGGACCCAGGCACTGTTGGAGCAACACACCATTACCCCCACTACACATATGTCACACGCATGACACTGATAAATCAGTGAGTTCAGTGTAATCTGTGGTAGATGATTCAGGAGCTGTTGATGCAAGGTGCGGTCTGTGGGGCGATACTCGCACTGCTCGCCTTGGTCCTCTCAAAGTTTAAAGACATCGTAGGGCGGACGCTGCTGGCGACAATGTTGTTTGCGGCGGCGGGCGCCTATTTTGGATTCGCGTTTAGCTTTCGCTTAACGAGTATCTGGGTGTTGATTGAACTACTCCAGTGCGTCGCCTTCGGCGCCCTCGGTTTGTACGGTTGGCGTGGCTCGGCTAAATGGCTCGCACTCGCATGGGTGCTACACCCAGTTTGGGATTTCCCGTTGCACTATCTCGGACCGGGACGGATTTATGCTCCCACCTCTTATGTGATCTTCTGCATCGGTTTTGACTGGGTGGTGGCGGCTTACATCCTTATCTACTATCGGCGAGAAATCTGAATCATGAAATTTGTCATAGCGCTCGTTCTTGCCCTACTTGTCTTTGGCTTCCACGTTAGTAGATCCATGGAGCCGGCCACACAGAATATTCCCCTAAACTGGGCCACTCCATATCCGACGCCGAATTACAATCCCGCGAGTTACATCCCTCCCGTCACACGCGGTCGAACGGTTACTGTGAGCGGCGACAATCTCGCCGACAAGATTCAGGCAGCGCAGGACGACGAGAGCGTAGGCACTGTGAAGATTGCAGGCGGCGGTTCTATCGCCAAGCAAGTCACGCTTCGCAAACACACCGTCTTTGATGGTTCTACCTATTCCGCCGACATGGAAGGCATCACGGATCAAGGTCAGTTTCTAGTCGCCGATGGTGTATTGGTCGAAGGTACGTGGCGTCCACCGCAAGCTTTGAACGAATACTTTCAGAAAGGGAATGGCCACAACTGGAACGACCCTTACCTGCAAAAGGTTCAGGCACTGACCGCGGAACAATTAGCTGGAAATGGTACTACGATCCTCGAGCCTACGTACGTGAGAGGCCCGTACCCGGCGATCGAGGTGTTTCAGGCGCTCGGAGATTCGCATTCATCGCACACGGGAATCTCACGCAACATCGCGGTCATCGGTTTTCATATCAAGGGGCGGCAGAAAGTTTACGACGGCGGCGTGCGCTCAACGATCCTGTTTGGCAACTGTGTGAAGTGCACCGCTCAGTACAACTACCTTGAAGACACAGGCAGCATCGGCATCACGTTCGGCGGTTCCGCGTTAGAGAAGAACAACTACTCGGACCAGGGTTTGATTTGGCGCAACGTTGCATCCGGAGTAGCCGCCGCTAACTTTGCTTCCATCAATTCCGAAAACTTACTGGTAATCGAAAACTACTCGCGCCGGCCGGGACATCACAATCCAAAGTTCGGTGGTGGCGTTTGTGGTTTTGATCTCGAAACAAACTCCGCCGCAGATCACACCAAGAACATCGGCGTCTACAACAACTTGTTTGATTATCAAGACGCGTTTCAGAACTCGGCCGGCAACGCTCTCTGCCTCCAGGATCCTTACCTAGGACCAAACCACGGCAAGGTAATCGCTGCCAACAACATCGCGATCGGCGGGCGCGGCGAATACTCGCATGCCCGCTGGATGTCGAACGGAATCTTCCTCGTTGGCCTCAAGCAGTGTGAGATCATCAACAACTACGTCTTCCGAACAGGACAGAATGCGATTCAGGCTTATGCGTTAAATGGTTGTTTGATCCAGGACAACGACTTTGAGTCAACAGGTGGAGGCGGGAACTACACGATCCACTTAACAAACGTCCACAACACAACCTTCCGTCGAAACCACTTCCGCTCTCGTCCGGGATTGACGATCAACGTGCAAGCCGGATTCCTGGATAAATGTGGTCAGGGAAATGTCTTCGAGAACAACCTGACGAATGGAAAGAGTGCTCCACCCGGCGGGCCGGTCTGTCCGAAGTAGGCAATTCTTAACCACAAAGACACTAAGCTAAATCGGACTTAGTGCCTTCGTGTCTTTGTGGTTCAAAAAGGCTTACGTTTCTCGCAGCCAACCGCCGAGCGCTGAATCATGAACGATGATCGTTTGCGATCGTTCAGGGCCAGTCGACACCAGACCTATCTCGACGCCGATCTGGTCTGAGAGAAAATTGACGTAAGCGCGTGCGTTAGTAGGGAGAGAACTCAGTTCCGTCGCCCCAACGGTTGAACTCTTCCAACCCGGCAACGTTGCATAGACAGGCTCGATGCGCCGCAGATCCTGCGAAACTGCCGGAAGCGATTCACATAACTTTCCGTTGAGTTTGTAGCCCGTGCAGACTTTGATCTCGTCGAGCGTATCGAGCACGTCGAGCTTCGTTAGCGCCACGGAAGTGAAGCCGTTAATCTCGGCCGCGTAACGCGTGGCAAAGGAGTCGAACCAGCCACAACGGCGAGGCCGTCCCGTGGAGGCGCCATATTCACGGCCACGCTCGCGAATCATCTGTCCCAACTCCGCTTCGCCTTCAAGCATCTCGGTCGGAAACGGACCCTCACCGACGCGCGTCGTGTAAGTGCGAACAATTCCGAGTACGCCGTTCAATCGATTAGGTGCCAGGCCGGTGCCGATAATCGCGCCACCGGCGACCGTCGTCGAAGAAGTTACAAAGGGATAAGTGCCATGGTCTACGTCGAGCAACGTGGCCTGCGCGCCTTCGAGAAGAATCGAACGTCCTTCAGTCGCGGCGATGTTGAGATAGTGCGTCGTGTCGGCGATGAACGGTCCGAGACGTTCAGTTAAGACTGACATCTCATCGAATATCTGATCGGCGCTCAGACGTTCGCCACCGTATGCCTCAATGATGCGATTTGCGTCTTCGAGATTGCGCTCGATACGCGAACGCAGCACGTCCGGAACGAGTGCGTCGGCGGTGCGAATGCCGCGGCGTCCGGCTTTGTCTTCGTAAGCCGGGCCGATCCCACGCAGCGTGGTGCCCACTTTCTCATTGCCGAGACGTTCTTCACTCGTGTGGTCTAACGCGCGGTGATAGGGAAGAATCAGGTGTGCGCGTGAACTGATCTTTACGCGCTCGGGCGAGACTTCGATGCCTTGTTGCGTGAGACGATCGGCTTCAACAAAGAAGGCCTTCGGATCGATGACCATACCGTTGCCGAGCACGCAGGTCTTGCCGCGGTGCACGATGCCTGAAGGCAGTAAGTGCAGGACAAACGACTGGTCACCAACCTGCACCGAGTGTCCGGCGTTGTGTCCACCCTGATAGCGCGCCACGATGTCGAAACGCTCGGCGAGCAGATCGACGATCTTGCCTTTTCCTTCATCGCCCCATTGGGCGCCGATTACTGCGATTACTTTAGCCACAGAAACCCTTTCAGGGTTGAAACTTTCTAAAATCGATTGACCCAGGGTTGAAGCAACCCTGGGCTGAAATTAGCGAACGCTTTCAGCGTTAACTCACAGATCTGCTTTTTCTCGAACGCTTTCAGCGTTACTCACAGATCTGCCATTTCCTGGTACAGCTCGATGTACTTCTTCGCGGCGGCCGCCCAGGAATTATCTACCAACATTCCGTTGCGCTGGATCTTTTGCCACTGTTCGGGCCGGCCATAAAAGTAAAGGGCTTCGCGAATTTTATCAAGCAAAGCACCCGCTTCATACGGTCCAAACTTGAACCCGGTGCCACTGCCATCGACCGGATTGAAGTGCTGCACTGTGTCGTCAAGACCGCCGGTCGCACGCACAATGGGAACTGTCCCATACCTCATGCTGTACATCTGATTCAGACCGCACGGTTCGTACAGCGACGGCATCAGGAACATGTCGGCGCCCGCTTCGATCTGATGTGCGAGCGGCTCGCCGGCGTAACCTTTGTAGATGCCGACCTGCTTCGGGGCCGCGTCGTGCCAGCGCTGAAGAAATTCTTCGTACTCTTTTGCGCCCGCGCCGAGAGCGATGAAGAACGATCCGGTTTGGAGAATCGCGCTCGCATTCTGTCGAATCAGATCGTAACCCTTCTGACCAACGAGCCGGGAAATGATCGCGATGATCGGCCGATCCGGATCTTCCGGCAGTCCGAAACGTCGCAGCAGATCGAGTTTGCATTCTCGCTTGCCTGAGAGATCCTCGGCGGAGAAATTTGCCGCAATGTGCGGATCGGTTTCCGGGTTCCAGATGTCGTAGTCAACGCCGTTGGTGATTCCCACTAAACGATCGCGGCGCGAACGTAGTAACCAATCGAGCCCGTGACCTTGTTCGCGAGTTTGAATCTCCTGCGCGTAACGTGGACTCACGGTCGAAAGCGCGTCTGCCGTGATGATTCCGGCTTTCAATGCGGAGGCATGACGGTCGAGTCGGAAGTCGTCACTCTCGGGCGGATCGCCGAAGCCGAGCCACCAGAGATCGCCGGCGTCAAACAAACCCTGGTAACCGACGTTGTGAAGTGAAAACAGGCTCTTCGTCTTTTGAAAGAAGGCTTCATGACGACGACGGGCGCGCAGTTCGGCAGCCGCAAAGCCGCAGGGCCAATCGTTTCCGTGGACCACATCCGGCGCCCAATCGAGCGCTTTCAGCAGCGCGAGTGCAGCGCGCGAGAAGAAAGCGAAACGGATATGGTCGTCCTTGTACCCGTAGATTTCGGGACGGGCGAAGAACTCCGGTGCTTCAAGTAGATATGCCGGTGCTCCGGCGGCGTCGCTATACCAGAAACGAACCTGATGAACCCGGCCACGCCATTCGACGCGAACGTTCTCGAGCGAGCCGCCATTCAAGAGCCAGCGATCGATCTGATCGTACAGCGGCAGGATGAGTTTGGCGTCAACGTCTTGTTCTGTGAGTGCTTTTGGGAGGGCGCCTGATACGTCTGCCAGCCCGCCAGTCTTGGCAAAAGGCATAGCTTCAGAAGTCAGGATTGCGATGCGCATTTGAGGGAAATAAAGAAACCACAGATCTTCACGGATAAAACACGGATCTGATCCGTTTTCTCCGTGAAAATCTGTGGTTAAAAACTAGCTTTGCATCGACGCAAGGAACTCGGCGTTCGACTTCGTCTTCTCGAGGCGCTCGAGCACGACTTCCATCTGCTCAACAGGCGAGAGCGGATTCAACACTCGTCTCATCACCCAGATGCGCTTGAGGTCTTCCTTGCTGATCAGAAGTTCTTCTTTACGTGTGCCGGAGCGTTGCAGATCGATTGCCGGGAACAGGCGCTTGTCGCTCAGCCGGCGATCGAGATGGATTTCGGAGTTACCGGTACCTTTGAACTCTTCAAAAATCACATCGTCCATGCGCGATCCGGTATCGATCAGCGCGGTGGCGATGATCGTCAGCGATCCGCCTTCCTCGATATTTCGCGCCGCACCGAAGAATCGCTTCGGCCGTTGCAACGCGTTGGAATCGATACCGCCGGAGAGGATCTTGCCGCTGGGCGGGACGACCGCGTTGTGTGCGCGAGCAAGACGCGTGATCGAGTCGAGCAGGATGACGACGTCGCGCTTGTGCTCGACGAGGCGTTTGGCCTTCTCAATCACCATGTCCGCGACTTGCACGTGCCGTGTCGGTGGTTCGTCAAACGTGGATGAAATCACTTCACCATTGACCGAACGCTGCATATCGGTGACTTCTTCAGGTCGCTCGTCGATCAACAGCACGATCAAAGTTGTTTCCGGATGATTTTGCGTCACTGAATTGGCGATGGTTTGCAGCAACATCGTTTTACCGGTGCGCGGCGGCGCGACGATCAGTCCGCGCTGACCCTTGCCAAGCGGTGTTACCAAATCAATTACACGCGCGGAGAGGTTCTCCGACGTGGTTTCCATCTTCAACTGCTCTTCCGGATAGAGCGGCGTGAGATTGTCGAAGAAGACTTTCTCGCGCGCCTGGTCGGGCGACTCGAAGTTGATCGCTTCAACCTTGATGAGCGCAAAGTAGCGTTCACCCTCCTTTGGCGGGCGGATCTGTCCGCTCACCGTGTCGCCGGTGCGCAAATCAAACTTGCGAATCTGAGAAGGCGAAACGTAAATGTCGTCCGGCCCGGGCAGGTAGTTGTATTCCGGCGCCCGCAGAAAGCCAAAGCCATCGGGCAGCGTTTCCAGCACGCCTTCAGAAAAGATGAGACCGCTTTTTTCGGTCTGTGCCGCCAAAACTTTGAAGATGAGCTCCTGCTTGCGCATGCCCGTGGCGCCGGGCACGTCCATGCTCTTGGCAATTTGCGTGAGCTTGGAGATGGACATCTCCTTCAGATCTGCCAGATTGTGAAACCCTTCGTTTTTGCCGTCTCGGGGTTCTCTGGTTTCTCGTTCTGGAGCCTCGGCGGTTGCGACAGTGGCGCCGCCGTCTTCTCCGTTGGCGTCGTTGTTCGCGCTTGATGCGCGTGAACGTGTTCGTTGTGACATGTCAGTTGTTCTCAGATTTCTTTACGCAGTTTCTCAGCGTTATCAATTAACTACAAACGGTGGATAGTACGATTGTGCGGTAGAGCGACAAGACGCAGGACGCGCGAGCCTCCCACTTCATTCGCGGGGCAATAAATCAGATTCTCCTCAAACGGTGTCGTGCAATGTAACTCAACTTTTCGCGCGCAGCAAATCGGATATCGTTTTTGATGCCACCCACTCCAAGCGCGTGGCCCAAAAATTCAAGTTGACCAGTAGGGGGCTGATGAGACTTTCGGTTTGCCGATTTTGTCGTACGATACAGGCTCAGTGTTGCAAATCTGTGTAATCTCTGGCTGGGAATGTCCACAGTTTACACAGAGATGGCATTTTTTATCGCACGCCAAAGCTCTTCGCGACCGCGGCCGCTTTTGGCCGAGTAGGCCATTACGCTGTCGTGATCGAGCACGCGTGCAATGTGCTCCAGGTTCTTTCTCAACTCGTTGTTCGAAAGCTTATCGGATTTAGTGGCAACAATTAAGCGCGACTTGTCGCTTTGCTCAAGCCACTCGTGAAGCTGCAAATCCTGTTTTGTGGGTTCGTGGCGCGAATCTACGATGTGAATTGATAGCACAAGCTGACGGCGGTTGGCAAGGTAACTGGTGGCCATCTCGCCCCAACTCGATTTTATTTCACGCGGTACTCGAGCGTACCCAAAACCCGGAAAATCCACGAACCGAAACCGATCGTTTATCTGGAAAAAGTTCAACGATTGTGTTCTGCCTGGCGTTGACGACGTGCGCGCCAGACCGCGAACCCCAAGCAGGGAATTGATCAAGCTCGACTTGCCGACATTCGAGCGTCCCAGAAACGAGATCTCGGGCCTGGAGTCTTTCGGCCAGTCGGCTTCTTTAAACGCGCTCTTGAGAAACTCGGCGCTCGTGACCTTCATCAGAAAACTTAACCACAGATCTTCACAGATGAACACTGATCAGTGTTTATCCGTGAAGATCTGTGGTTCAAGGAACTAGTCTCCCGAAGCCGCAGCAGCCTGCGCAGCGGCGCGTTGCTTGTAGGCTTCGACGATCTTCTTAACCCGTTCGCGTACTTTCTCGAGCCTGGCTTCGCATTCCGGGAGATCCTTCACTGTCTTCTCGAGATGGCCGAGAAACTGTGGATTGCCCATCATGTCTCTCATGAACGGAAGAAACGGCTCCATCTTGGCGTAAACAAAAATGTGCTCACCGTTGGCATCGTTGAACATCTGCGGGTCGATCGCGCCGTTATTGACGAGCGAGCAGGCCATGTCCCAGTAGGAAATCACCATGCGCAGCAGGCCACTCTTGTCGCTCGTTAAGACATCCACTACATCCTGCGGTGATTGCGGATCGAACATGAAGAACCAGTTGCGCGCCTCGCGCATGGTCGTCTCACGGCGAAGGTCGTACAGCTTGAGGATCAGATCGGCGTCTTTGTACTTGCTCATTTGTATTCTCCTTAAGTAGACCTATACACAGATTAGACAGACTACCCTTAAGGAATCTGTGTAATCTGTGGATGGCTTTGATCTGGAAAAGTTTCTAGCTTGTTTGAATTCCCTGAGACGGCTGCTCGGTAGTCCACAGTGGTGGACCTTCGTCGGCCGCGGCCTGCGTCGGGGGCGCGTCTTCGAGTGCGAGCGACAACACTTCATCAATCGTTTCTACCAGATTGATGCAGAGCGCATCGCGAACTTCCTCGGGCACCTCAGTCAAATCCTTTTCGTTGTCCTTCGGCAGGATAATCGTGTCGATGCCGAAGCGATGTGCGGCGAGCAGCTTCTCCTTCACGCCGCCGATCGGAAGCACCTTGCCTCGCAAAGTGATCTCGCCCGTCATCGCGACGTTTTTCTTAACAGCCACGCGCGTCAATGCAGATGCCATGGCGGTTGCCATCGTGATACCGGCAGAAGGTCCGTCCTTGGGAATCGCGCCTTCCGGAATGTGGATGTGCAGATCGCGTTTGCGAATAAAGTCGAGACTCATTCCCAAACGTTCCGCACGCGCGCGAATGCAAGTCAGTGCGGCCTGCGCCGACTCCTGCATCACGTCCCCGAGTTTTCCGGTGAGCGTTACGCCACCACGGCCTTTGACGAGCGTCGCTTCAATCTGGAGAACTTCACCGCCGATCTCGGTCCACGCTAAACCGGTTGAGAGACCGACTTCACTCTCCGCCGCGATGCCTTGCTGGCGAAACTTGATCGGGCCGAGCATCTCACGCACGCGTTCGGCGTCAACTATTACTTTCGCCGTCTCTTCCGTTGCTGGTTCCGAAACAAACTTTCGCGCCAGCTTCCGGCAACAAGATCCGATCTCGCGTTCGAGATTGCGAACGCCGGCCTCGCGCGTGTAGTGACGGATTATTTCCAGTATGCCTTCGTCGGTGAAGTCAAACTGTTCCAACTTCAGCCCGTTGCCTTCGGCCTGCTTTGGCACCAGGTGTCGCTTGGCGATCTCGAGCTTCTCGCGTTCGGTGTAGCCTGAGAGTCGAAGTATTTCGAGGCGATCTTGCAGGGCTGGCGGAATCGTGTGCAGGACGTTTGCAGTAGCAATGAAAAATACTTTTGAGAGATCGTACTCAACGTCGAGGTAGTGGTCCTGGAACGTGTGGTTCTGTTCCGGATCGAGCACCTCCAGCAGGGCCGCACTCGGATCGCCGCGGAAGTCCGCGCCTAATTTATCAACTTCATCCAGCAGCAGCACCGGATTCACCGCGCCTGCTTTCTTCATCATCTGGATGATCTGACCGGGCAGGGCGCCGATGTACGTCCGGCGATGACCACGAATCTCCGCTTCATCACGAACACCGCCGAGCGAAAGCCGGACGAACTTTCGTCCCGTGGCTCTCGCGATCGACTTGCCCAGGCTCGTCTTGCCGACGCCCGGGGGTCCAACGAAACAGAGAATCGATCCTCTCGGGTTTTTCACCAACTGACGAACCGCAAGATACTCGAGTATGCGTTCCTTGATCTTTTCCAGGCCGAAGTGATCGTCGTTGAGAACTTCTTCCGCCTTCGCGAGATCTTTGATCTCTTTCGACTTCTGTTTCCACGGCACACTGATCAGCCAGTCGATGTAAGTTCGCGAGACGGTACCTTCGGCTGACATTGGCGGCATGGCCTCGAGCCGATGCAGTTCCTGCATCGCTTTCTCTTTGGCCTCGTCAGTCATGCCGGCTTCTTCGATCTTCTTCTTCAGCTCTTCGAGTTCGGCTTTCTCATCTTTGCGACCGAGCTCTTTGTGGATCGCTTTGATCTGTTCGTTGAGGTAGTACTCTTTTTGCGCCTTCTCCATCTGGCGCTTGACGCGTGTTTGGATCGTGCGATCGAGTTGACGTTTCTCGATCTCGGTTTCCAGCAACTCGATCAGACGTTGCAGACGAGCCTGCGTGGAGAAGATCTCCAACAGTCCCTGTTTGTCTTCGACTGAGATTCTGAGTTGCGAAGCGAGTGCGTCGGCGAGATGCGAAGGTTCTTGATTGCGCAGCGCAGTTTGCAGAGCGTCGGTCTGCGTATCGGGCGCGAGGCGTAGGTGTTGCTCGACTAGTTGCCCCACTTTTTGGATCAGTGCATCCAGACGCGTGCCTTCTTCGCTGACCACGGGCGCGCGACGCACGAGGGCCATGAAGGCGCCATCCGTGTTTTCGACGCGCACAGTCGTGGCGCGTTCGCGTCCTTCCACGACGACCTTGATCTGACCGTTCTCCTGTTTTTGTGACTGGAGGATGCGGCCGAGTGTGCCGATCCCATAGATCTGCTCGGGGGACGGCTCGTCAACGGTGGCGTCGTGCTGAGTGGCAAGAAAAATGGTGCGATCGGTAGCCAGAGCCTGTTCGAGTGCTCTGACAGATCCGGAGCGTCCGATTTTGAATGCGACTTTAGTAAAGGGGAAAATCACGACGTCGCGAATCGGCACCATCGGGTACCAGGCTACGTCGGCGGGGGTTCTGTCTGAGTATTCTTCCATGGTTGAAACATCTCTATCTACGAAAGAGGGCTAATTGTAAAACATTTCC
>JBIOVO010000168.1:0-10040 GCA_044867735.1 Pyrinomonadaceae bacterium
TCGGGATCATTCCGCCCTTCGTGCTGCTTGTGCCAGTGTGTGTGTTGAAGTGTTTACTTTGCCGTGAAACTGACTTGTATGTTTCTCTTCGTGTTTCGATTCACCGCTTCGAGTTTCAACGAATCGATGGACTTTTGATCGTCGCGCAGCAGGAGTCTGCCGCTGCCTTCGAGGTCACGGCCCGTTGCTCCACCGGTGATTTGTAAATCGATCGCTTTCGGTTCACCGGGTCGCTCCGACCAGTTGCCAGTGACAAAGATCGTTATCTCTGAAACCAACGTTATCTCGGCCCTGCGATCATCCAGAAGCTTTATCACCACCGACGTAAGCTTGAACTGTTCCCGCCCAACCTTGATAACACCGTCCCCATTGCCGGAAGTTAGAAGCTTAGTCTCCTGGGCCATCGCGACCGATGGCATTTGAAACAACAGTGAAAGAAGCAAGCTGACGACAGCTATTTCTCTGCGGTAACTTTTCATCGGACTAAGCCTCCTTCGTGCTAGTGAATAACAATGCCGACGCCCAAACGAAGATTGTCCTGACGAGTGCCCGGCAGAACGAAGGGCTGGCCGACCGTTTGGAACGGCGTCGGCAGCAACACTATTCCCAACTGCTGATCACCGCGCCTGATAATGTTCCAATCGACTTGGACCGCGCGTATGTCGATGCGATCCGTGAGTTTGATATCGATGCCTCCGCCGAAGGCCATCGCAAAGCTGGTCTCATTCACGTGGAAGTCGCTGATGCCAAGAACAGTGCCCAATTGTGGACTATCGACGTCGAGCTTTTGATTAGCGACTCCAAAGAGCGCATGTCCGAACGGCTTGAACCGTGGTCCGTCCAGCGCATTATTCTTGACCTGGATTCCACCGAGGAAGTTTTGGACCGTCGAATCGATCGTTCCGCTTCCGGCCGGCCGTGAGAAGTTATCCTCGCGCAGATGAAGCGAGTAGTCGCCCTTCACCCCGAAATACTTGTTGAAGTTGTAAGTCAGTCCCAGATTGAACCCGCGCAGCGTGTTCTTCTCATTGAGTAGATCGTTCACTGCCGGACTGCTTGTATCACCACCGAGGTTATCGAAGCTCAGCGCTGAATAACCGCCGAAGAATTCCAGGCGGTAGTAATCATCCTGGGCCATAGCTGTCGGGGCTATAACTAGAAACAAAGTCGCGACTGCCAGTAATCGTTTCACTTCAAGATCTCCTTTCCTCCGCGTGCAAAGATATTGACTGCAGCTTAGCGGCTGAAGATTTGGACCAAAACTGTCAGTATTAACAGGTTTGGCTCCGAGAAAAGGGAAGATCACTTTTGTTTACTGAACCATGAGTACTGCCAGGCGACGGAGAACAGCGTTAGATCGCCACCGATGCGGGTAGTTAGTCCTTTGGCCATTAAGAACTTTACCGAGTGGTGCTGGCTCAGGGGCAACGAAAAGGTTGCGCCGACGCGTGAATTCTTTTGCAAGTCTTGATTGATCGTGCCATTGGTGACAGTTCGCCCGCCTTGAAAGTAAGTGCTGTTAAAGGCGACCCACATTCTCGGACGAACTGTATAGATCACGTGACCCTGAAACGATGCGACCGGCTTTTGCTTGCGACGCGCACCACCAAAGAAATCCTTGTTTTCTGTGAACAGCCAGACGCCACCGTTGAATTCAAAGGTCCAACGGTTCAGCGGATGAGACAAACCTATTTCGGGTTTGAACGACCAGCGATTCGCTCCCAGATTCACCAGACGATTCGGGTCGTACTGTCCGTTTGGCGCCACTACCGTGATGCTCGCGCCCAGCAGTGTTTTGGTCTTTGTAGTCGCAAACTCTTTCGGAGACATCGCTGGACTACCGATCAGGTTGAGCGAGAATCGCGCGCGCAAATCAGCCATGCCGGAACGACGTACCTGCGTTTGCGTCTCAAAGACGGTTCCCTTCACCGTGCCTTGAACGTAAGGTAGCACCAAAGTCGCATTTGCCTGCCGTCCCGCAAGACCAAACGTGCGGCCGTATCCGAATGCCATCGTGTTTAGTCCTACGCTGACGTCGGTTAACGGTAGTGCGGAGTCTACGAGGACATCGCCGCTGTGGTGACCATAAGAGAAGACGATGAAGTTTGTTCCAATCGGAGAACGCGAATACGCTCGCGGGTCGAGGTCCTGCGCGAGTATCTCGGAACGAAAGCCGATGAGCAACGTAAACAGGAAGATTAGTCGCATCGATTTTCACAAACACGAATCTTCACAAAGGAACACGAATCGGAAGGTGACTTCTGATTTGTGTTCATTTGTGAAAATTCGTTGTTAAACCTTTTCCTGTTCTGGCCCGCTCGATCCGAAACCGAAACAGCGCATTCATAATGGTGAATAGAAAAGCCGTCGAAACTCCGCACAACAACACTCCCGAAATGCCTTCAAGCGTGCCCAGCAGGCGCCAGTGTTCCGGTAACACAACATCGCCATAGCCGACTGTCGAATAAGTTTTGAGTGAGAAATACAGCGTGGTCTCCAGGGTTTCGAAAAGTCCCGCCGCATAATAAAAGACCGCCCAGATGCACGCCTCCACCAGGTGCAGAGCGGTGATAAACACAAAGACTGACATCAACAGCAGGCCGATGTGCGACGCACTCTCATGCCGTGCTTCGATTTGGCGTTCACGAGAGACCAATTGCTCCGCCGCAAACACGATGCCCGCGATGTGAATCACCACACAGATCCCCATCAGGAAAAAGGCAATAACGACCTGCTTCAACATAGCTGTAGCTAAACCGCCGTTAAAACGCCCTCTCAAAGTCGTTTGTTATTCACATTGGCAAAACTGTCAATTTTGCCAGTACTCGACCTCTCAGGCCGTTCCTAGAATTGGGCTTGAAACTACAACTCTCTGTTGGTTCGCCACGACGAGGAGTAATGATGAACATTCACCACAGCTTCAAACGCTCAGTGTTTGGCGTGATTTCGGTTGTCGCGCTGCTCAGTAACATCGCATGCGGGAAAAAAGAAGATGCACATGTCGCCGCAGCGCCACCGCCACCGTCCGTCGTGATCGTTGAGGTCGAGCAGAAAACGGTTCCGATCTACAGCGAATTCGTAGGCCAGACGCGCGCAGAGGAAACGGTCGAGTTGCGTGCGCGCGTTGAAGGAACGCTGCAAAAGATTTACTTCAAGGAAGGCACGCCGGTGAGAAAGGATCAACTACTCTTTTCCATCGACCCACGACCTTTTGCCGCTGCACTTCAGTCTGCCAAAGCGATTCAGGCCAAAGCCCAGTCCGATTTGGCGCAGGCGCGACAGCGCGTTGACGTACTTCAGGCGCAGGCCGAGTTGGCAGATGCGCAGGCCGTGCTGAGCAGAGCCGAGCAGGACCTGCGTCGCCTCCGGCCACTGGCGGAACAAAAGGCCGTCACTGAAGTCGATCTCGACGCAGCCATCGCCGCTGAAAAATCTGCACAGGCTACAGTAGACGCGCGCCGGGCTAATCTCACCAATTTGGACGCCGCAGTTAAGTACACGATAGAGCGTGCCAACGCTGAAGTGTCGGCTGCCAAGGCGCGCGTCATCCAGGCAGAGCTCGACTTGAGTTATTGCACCATTAAGTCACCCATCAACGGCGTGATCGGCTTCATCCAGGTCGACGAGGGAAACCTCGTCGGCCGGAATGAAGCGACGCTGCTGGCGACGGTGTCGTTATCGAATCCACTGCTGGTTGACTTCAACTTGAGCGAGATCGACTTCCTTAAACTCACCGATCCGGAAACATACAACACCCGCGCTTCCGATCTGAGGTTTGAACTGATTCTTTCCGACGACAGCGTTCACCCAAGTCCCGGAACGTTCAAAGTCGTCGACAGAGCTGTCGATCCGACGACGGGCACGATGAAAGTCGAAGCTGTGTTTCCGAATCCGGGAAGCTATTTGCGGCCAGGTCAGTTTGCGCGGCTGCGAGTGCCTGTTGCGGAACGCAAGGACGCGATCCTGGTGCCGCAGCGAGCAGTTCAGGAGTTGCAGGGCGCAAAGACCGTGATGGTGGTCGATGCTCAAAATAAGGTGCAACTGCGGACGATACGGGTTGGCGACAAGTCTGAAAACAACCTGATCGTGCTCGAGGGGCTGAGCAAGGGTGAACGGGTGATCGTCGAGGGAATGCAAAAGGCGAGACCCGGAGGCGAAGTCAAACCTGCAACGGCGCAGTCGGTCGCAACTGAGGCGACGCCAACCAAGTCCGGGAGTTAACGATGGCGAACTTTTTCATACGGCGACCCATTGTTGCGATCGTCCTTTCGATCCTGACGGTGCTGCTCGGAGTTGTTGTGATCCGCGGGCTGTCAGTCGAACAGTATCCGTTTCTGGCGCCACCAAACATTCGCGTCACCGGCACCTATCCGGGAGCGTCCGCGGAAGCGGTCGAGCAGTCAGTAGCGGTTCCCATCGAGCAGGAAGTAAACGGCGTCGATCGAATGATCTATATGAAGTCGTCGAATACGAGCGATGGCCGCATGTTGCTTGACGTCAACTTCGAAGTCGGAACCGATCAGGACACTGCAAACGTGCTCACGCAGAACCGCGTATCTACTGCAGCCGCGCGGTTGCCGGCGGAAGTGAACCAGCAGGGTGTGACTGTGAAGAAGCAGAGTCCCAGCATCCTCATGGTTATTTCACTCTACTCACCCAAAGACGCGTACGACGCGAACTTCCTGATCAACTATTGCGGCATCAACCTGCGCGACCAACTGCTGCGCATTCCCGGCATTGCGCAAGTCGATCTGTTTGGTGGGACTGACTACGGCATGCGTGTCTGGATCAAGCCCGACATGCTCGCAAAACTCGGCCTCGTTCCCAACGACGTCATCTCCGCAATCAAGGAGCAGAACATCCAGGCGCCCGCGGGCAAGATCGGCGGCGCGCCCACACCCAAAGACCAGGAGATGACGACCACGCTGAGCGCGCCCGGCCGCCTGGTCACGCCTGAAGAGTTTGAAAACATCATCATTCGTCAAACCGGAACCGGCGCCGTCGTTCGTGTGAAAGACGTCGGTCACGTAGAACTCGGCTCGCAGGATTACAACTCGTTTGGTCGTTTGAATGGCAAACCTGCCGGCGCTATGGCTGTTTATCTCCTTCCGGGCGCTAACCAGCTCAAGGCAGCCGAGACGATTTACGAGGCGATGGAACACGCCAAATCGCTGTTTCCACCGGACATGGATTACAAGATCGTCTACGACACGACGCCCGCCGTCGAAGCTTCCATTCACGAAATTCTGAAAACATTTGTTGAAGCACTGATACTCGTGACGCTGGTGGTCTACATCTTCCTGCAGAACATCAGGGCCACGATAATTCCGCTGCTTACGATCCCGGTTTCTCTGATCGGCACGTTCATCTTTTTCCCGATCCTCGGTTTCTCGATTAACACGCTCTCGATGTTTGGCCTGGTGCTCGCAATCGGAATCGTCGTCGACGATGCGATTGTGGTGGTGGAGGCGGTTATCCACCACCTTGAGCACGGCAAGACTCCGAAGGAGGCCACCATTCAGGCGATGAAGGAAGTTTCAGGACCTGTAGTAGGCATCGCGCTGATCCTGTCGGCAGTGTTTGTCCCGGTTGCGCTCCTCGGCGGACTCGTCGGCAGCATGTACAAGCAGTTTGCCCTCACGATCGCGATCTCAGTTCTCCTTTCGGCATTTAACGCCTTGACGCTGACTCCCGCGCTCTGTGCTCTATTGCTCAAACCACCGAAGCCGGCCCGGGGACCAATCGGAGCTTTCTTCCGTGGCTTTAACAAGATCTTCGACATCACCACCACCGGTTATGTAAACACCTGCCGCATACTCGTGCGACGCGGAATCATTACGATCGCAATCGTGGCTGTCGTGGTCCTTGGCGCAGGCTTCTTCGCGAAAATGATACCTGCCGGATTTATTCCCGACGAGGACCAGGGGATTTTCGGTGTCAACGTGCAACTTCCGCCAGGCGCTTCGCTGGTTCGGACGAGTGAAGTTTTGAAGGAAGTCGAAGCGATGTTGAGCAAGGCGGAAGGGGTTGAGTCGTATCAGACGATTGGTGGCTATGGAGTTGTCACCAACACTTACCAACCCAACTACGGCACCATCTTCGCTCGCTTGAAACCCTGGGACGATCGGCACGGCGACGCGCTGCACGTCAAGGGCATCATGGGCGAACTGCAAAAGCACTTTGTCACCATTCCCGAAGCGATCGTCTTCCCATTCAACATTCCCACTCTTTCCGGATTTGGCGCCGCCTCAGGATTTAACTTTCTGATCCAGGATCGCTCCGGATCGATGACGGTGGACCAGTTGGGAGAAGAGTCGAGAAAGTTTATTGCCGCCGCACGGCAACGGCCCGAGTTAGGTAATGTGTTCACGTCGTTCGATCCCAATTACCCGCAAGTCAAAGTGGATCTCGATCGCGAGAAGGCGCGAACCCTGGGTGTGCCCGTCAACGAAGTGTTCCAGGCGATGTCCACCACGATGGGCGGCGCGTTTGTAAACGACTTTAACCGCTTCGGCCGCCTCTATCGCGTGTACGTGCAAGCGCAACCCGAGAGCAGACTCAAGTCGGAAGACATCGGCAGGATCTACGTCCGATCGAAAACTACTAACCAGATGATTCCGCTTTCAACGCTGGTAACAGTTAAAGACGTGGCGGGTACGGAGCTCACTACGCGTTTCAATCTGCTGCGTTCAGTTGAGCTTCAGGGTGCGCCGGCACGAGGCTATACATCTGGTCAGGCATTGGCGGCTCTCGAGGAAACCTTTGCACAAGTGATGCCGAAGGAGATGAGCTATGCCTACTCGCAAATGACGTATCAGGAAAAGATCGCGCCACCACCTGGCCCAACATTCATTCTGGCCATCATCGTCGTGTTCTTGCTACTCGCCGCGATGTATGAGAGCTGGCGATTACCGTGGGCGGTGTTGCTCGGCTCGCCGCTGGTGGCGCTCGGTGCGTTGTTTGGTGTTTGGCTGTTTGGCTTCGACAACAATGTCTACGTGCAGATCGGTCTCGTAATGTTGATCGGTCTGGCCGCCAAGAATGCCATTCTGATTATTGAGTTTGCAAAAGCCAAGCATGAACAGGATGGGCTTTCACTCGAAGATGCTGCGCTCACTTCAGCACGACTACGCTTCCGTCCGATATTGATGACTGCGTTCGCCTTTATTCTCGGCGTCATACCGCTGATGAAGGCGAGCGGCGCCGGCGCGGGCGCACAGAACGTGATGGGCACAGGCGTGTTCTTCGGCATGTTGATCGCAACGGCCCTGGGCGTATTCATTATTCCCGGCAACTACACCTTCATCGAATCACTACGCTTTCCATGGCGTAAAAAGGTCGAGCATCCGGCAGAGACTCCATCTATCCCAGTCACAGCGGAACCGGGAGGCGAACACGTATGAAGCGCATCGTGACCACGTGGTTGATCGTCTGCAACGCTTTTAGTTTCGCATTGGCCCAGCAGAAAAGTAAGACACCGCAGGTGCAAACGCCGACTGTGTTTCGCGGTACCGCGACGGGCGCGCCAACGGATACGCAATCACTCGGCGAGGTTAAGTGGTTTGAAGTCTTCAAGGATCAAAAACTTCAGGACCTCATCAATGCCGCACTGATTCATAACTATGATCTACGCGAAGCCACTGCGCGCATCGACGAGGCTGCGGCCGCTTACGGAATCACTCGATCGGATCAGTTTCCAACCATCGTGGGCAGCGGAGACATTACCCATGAACGGCGTTCGCGAAGTGGCGCTTTTGATCTTCCGGAACCGATCGATAACAAACGCACGTTTGGCAGCGTGCTGCTGAACCTGCTCACGTGGGAACTGGACATCTGGGGTCGTCTCAGAAAAGCGACGGCTGCGGCAAAGGCCGATCTGCTGTCCACTGAAGAAGGACGCCGCGCCGTGATAACGACGCTGATTAGCGACGTCGCTACGTCCTATTTCGTTCTGCGCGAGCTGGATTTCGAACTCGAAGTTGCCAAACGCACACTCGCCTCGCGCCAGGAATCACTGCGTCTGATCAGCCTGAGGCAACAGCGTGGTGTTGCGACGATGCTCGACGTACGGCAGGGCGAAGAGCTCGTCTACGACGCGACCGAAGTCATCCCTGCGCTCGAAAGAGCGATCGAACAACAGGAAAACTTTCTCAGTTTCCTAATCGGTAAGAACCCTGCACCGATCATTCGCGGACTCAGTTTGACCGATCACGTTTTGCCACCGACGGTTCCGGCGGGACTGCCTTCCGATCTGTTGGAGCGACGGCCGGATATTCGCGCCGCCGAGCAAGCTCTCATCGCTGCGAATGCGCGAATAGAAGTCGCGAAGAAAGCCTACTTTCCGCGGATCACGCTCACCACTTTCCTGGGTTTTGAAAGCACGTCGCTCTCGAATCTGTTCAGCGCCTCGAGGGGTGTTTGGGGGATTCTGCCGCAAGTTACTCAGCCGATCTTTACCGGCGGCAGGTTGAAGTCAAACGTTCGGTTGACCCGGGCGCAACAGCAGCAGTTTCTCATCAACTATGAACGAACAGTTCAGAATGCTTTCCGCGAAGTGTCTGATTCGCTGATTGCCTATCGTAAGGTTCGTGAAGTGCGCGATCAGCGCGAGCTGCTTGTGAAGACTCTCGAAGATCGCGTGCGACTGTCCTACCTGCGATACAACGGTGGAGTTGCAACGCTGCTCGACGCACTCGACGCCGACCGAAGTCTGTTTGATGCCGAATTGAGTTTGGCGCAGGCGAGGCGTGACGAACTGCTCTCCGTGGTCCAACTCTACAAATCGCTCGGCGGTGGCTGGAACTAGGGCACGAAAAGGCACAAGGGCACAAAAGAAAACTGATTATCATGCATGCTGCTGAGATACAGTCAGGTGCCTTTCACTACGCTGCGCTGAGAAGCGAAGTGTATCGCCTCACCGGGTTGCTGTTTCTGCTCGGCGGGCTCGTGTTGTTTGTAATCGCAAGGGCCATCGTCACGACAGAGTTGCTTCTGTTGACGGCGCAATTCCTCGTGCTGGCGCTTGTGATCGCGCACGAGGTCTACATGCTGCGCACCGTCAACGCGGCCTTGCGACACGAGGTCGAGGTACAACCGGATCGCTGGATTCTCAATGTCTTTGTCGAAAGTCAGATCCCAACCGTCGGTCTGTTCCTGTTACTTGCCGGCGATTGGCTGAATCCGTACCAGGTGCTGGTCGCGCCGGTGATGGCGCTCTACTTCCTGTTGATTACGCTCTCGACGTTGAGACTAAGCCCGTCCATCTCGGCGATCACCGGGATTCTCTCAGCGCTCGGATACCTCCAGGTCGTGCTCTACACGGAGTGGAGATTCCAGGACTCAGAAGCCAGGCTCGCCGCATTTCCTTTAGTTGTTTACTTTCTTTTTGCTGCTTCAATACTCGCCGCAGGAATCATCGCCGCGATTGTCGCGTCGCAGATTCGTGGACACGTGGTCGCTGCGTTGCGCGAAGCAGAGTTCCAAAAAGAATTCGAACGCGTCACACACGATCTCGACATCGCGCGCTCCATTCAGGAAGGACTACTGCCTGCAAAAGCTCCGCAGTTAGACCGGTTTGATATTGCCGGTTGGAACAAGCCGGCCGATCAAACCGGCGGCGACTACTTTGATTGGCAGGCGTTGCCGGATGGACGGATCGCGATCAGTCTCGGCGATGCCACGGGACACGGCATCGGTCCGGCTTTGGTGAGCACCTCGTGCCGCGCGTATGCGCGCGCGAGTTTTCTTGCCGGAGGCAGGCAAAACGGATTGCTCGATCGCCTGAACCGGCTGCTGGCGGAAGATCTGTCGTCCAACCGGTTTGTGACCTTCGCGGTCGCGTTTCTCGATCCGGAGAATTCTCATGCGAAAGTGATGTCGGCCGGTCACGGTCCAATACTCTGGTACAAGTATGCGAGCGACTACATCGAAAATCTGGAAGCCCACGGAATCCCGCTGGGAATGATTCCCGGCGTGAAGTACGGTCAGGGTACCGAGGTTTGTCTCGCCTCGGGCGACATGCTGGTGCTGGTCACCGACGG
>JBIOVO010000169.1:0-9361 GCA_044867735.1 Pyrinomonadaceae bacterium
CGGCGGCAGGATTTCGGGAAACAGTGCCAGCGGCAAACCCGACATCGAGATCAGCCCGCCAATGACCGTGATGACTGCGATCACGATCGCCACGATTGGCCGATTTATAAAGAATCTTGAAATCATCGAACCAGCTCTTTCACAAGATCTTCGTAGACAGGATTTTCATAATTTCACAGGATTAGCTCATCTTGTTTAATCATGTGAATCCTGTCACTTCAGGAATCCTGTCACTTCAGGATTTTCACAATTTCACGGGATTGGCTCATCTTGTTTAATCATGTGAATCCTGTCACTTCGCCTCATAGTCAACAGACTTCACAACGATCCCGGGCCTGACCTTCATCGTGCCTTCCGCAACAATCACGTCGCCCGCAGCCAGACCTTCCTCGATGACCCACATCGCTCCGCTTCGCTCACCGACTTTCACCGTCCGAAAGCTCACCGTGTTGTCTTTACCGACAACCGCCACCTGATACGTGCCCTGCAATTCCGACACGGCTCTCTGCGGCACCATCAGCGCGCCTTCCTGCACCTGCGTGACCGCGCGCACTTTCCCAAACTGTCCGGGCCGCAAGCCGTTGTTCGGATTCGGAAAGATTCCCGCCATGCGAATCGCGCCCGTCTTCGGATCCACCTGACGATCCGCAAAGTAAAACTTCCCCTTCTCCGGATAAGTACTGCCGTCCGAAAGGATCAACTCCAGCTCCAGCCGATCGAGCGACCCGTTTTGATCAGCTTCACTGAGAAACGGTTTCGTGTAATGCAGATACTCCTGCTCGCTCAACGTGAAATAGACTTTGATCGGATCGAGCGTCGAAACCGTCGTCAATGGATTACTACTCGTGCTAACCAGATCTCCCACTTGCGCCTGGGCCATGCCGGCAACGCCGTCGATCGGCGACACGATCCTGGTAAAGCTCAAATTCAGCGCCGCCGTCTTGACTGCTGCCATCGCATTCTCCAGCTGGCCTTTCGCAGTCGCGACACCCGCCTTGGCGACGCCGATTTGAGCCTTCGCGTGAGCTAACTGCGCTCGCGCGGTTTCAACCCCCGCCTTATCCGCATCCACTTGTGCTTTCGCCGCTACGTTTGATTGCAAAGCATTGTCGAGCTCCTGTTGTGTCACGGCCTTTTGCTCGGCAAGCGGCTGGTACTTCTTCACGTCGAGATCTGCTTTGACCTGATTCGCTTCAGCCTGGGCAAGGCGCGCCTGTGCTTGCGAGAGTTGACTGTTAGCTTGTGCGAGTTGCGCTTCCGCCTGCGTGATTTGTGCGCTGGCCTGCTCTAACTGACCTTGATACTGGGCCACCTGACCGTTCGCCTGATCGAGTGCGGCCTGGAAAGGTCGTGGATCGATCTCAAACAACAGTTGGCCCTGCTTCACGAAAGAGCCTTCCTTGTAATCCTGTCGTAGCAGGTAACCGGTGACTTGCGCTTTTAACTCCGCGTTCACCATGCCTTCAGTTGTTCCGATCCATTCGCTGTAGATCGGCACATTCTTCTGCTCCACTGTGACCACGCCGACTTCAAGCACCGGAGGCGCAGCCTGCGCGGGTTTGCTCGAGCGCGTAAATCCCAACAACACAGCGAGCGCTGCAATGGCGATCACGATCAGAGAAACACTGACTTTACGTCTCTTAACTATCTCGTAGTATTGGGCGATTTTTTTGGTCATGTCCGGGCAACACAAGCAACATCTTTGCCACTTCGTCTTTCACGAGATTTCGATCAGTTGTGACCAGTGACGGTGACAACTGTTCGTCACGTGACCACATTTCGTCAGATCTTTTTGAACCACAAAGACACAAAGACACCAAGACACAGAGTTGATAAATGAGCCTTTGTGTCCTGGTGTCTTTGTAGTTAATCCTTGTCACCGATTTCGGCGATGACGCATTTACTGAGCAGCCGGCGTGAAAAGAGTTTTACGCCATGATCGTGCATTCGCTTCAGCAGTTGCTTTCCGCGTTCGTCCACGTAGCTAACACTCGTGAGGTCAACCAGAAGCGGCGCGCCATTTGATGAGGTTTGTTGCCAGCACTTGTCCAATTCGTCTACGCAAGCACCGGCTAACTTCCCCTCGAGCACAAGCCGCATCATTGCGGATTCGTTGTGACAAGAAATTCTTATAACTTCATAAGCCATGCAGCGCGGCGATGTGCAATTTGCTTGCCGCAAAGCGAAGGAACCGGAGGCGCGTTTTGCTCGTAGGCAACCAGTCAAGTATGCTAGGCCCAATGGTCACGGGAGGTAGGAAGTGAAAGGCAACGCCGCTCAAGTCCCCAGCGTCGATGTGCAAACGCAGAAATACCTGACGCTGCTCGAACTCTCGAAAGCGATTACTTCTCACCGGGATTTATCAGCACTTTTCCACGATATAGCTTGCCGTCTGCGCAATCTTTTTCCGTTTCGCGATCTCGCCGTCATGCTGCACGACGGAAAGCGAAACGTAATGCGCTCATACTTCTTCGAAGGGTGTGATTCAACTAAGTGGGTGAATGAGGAACCAACTGAAGTACCGATCGACGACTCGATCAACGGTCACGTCTGGCGTGAACAGAGGGCGATGATCATCAGTGATCTGGACGAAGATCACCGCTTCTCATCCGCGCAGATCCTGCGCGACAAGAACGTAAAATCAGTTTGTTGCCTGCCGTTGACCACTGTTAACCAGAATCTCGGCACGCTGAACCTGTGGAGCGATCAGGTTGGCGCTTACGATTCGTTTGATCTGAGTTTTGCGCAGTTGGTGACCGCTCAAATCGCAGTCGCGGTTGAAGGGCAGTTTTATCGCGAACAGCTGGCGCGCGAGCGCGATCGTTCGCAACTGCTGCTAAGAGTCAACAACACACTCGTAACGAATCTGAATCTGCGCGAGCTGTTGTCGTCGATTTCAACTTCGCTGGGAGCGGTAATGCCACACGAAGCAGCAGCGCTAACTCTTTACGACGAAACGCTCAATGAACTCCGCGTCGCCGCTTTCGATTTTCCGGAGCACGAAACAACTTGTGCCACGGGCAAGGTCATTCCGTTTGAAGGAAATCCGATCGGTGAGGCCTTTACGAACCGGCGCACAGTCCTGATCGACTACGAACCTTGCGAAGCAAACCACCTGAAGATGGCTTCAGGCTGTGCTTCACCGCTGATCTTCCGCGATCGCGTACTCGGCGTGCTGGGCATCAAGAGCACGCGGCCACACGCTTTCTCGCAGGAAGACGCCGAGTTGTTTGAACAGGTCGCGAACCAGGTGGCGATCGCCGTCGAAAATGCGCTTTCGTACAGCGAGATCGAAACCTTGAAGAACAAGCTGGAGAAGGAGAAGCTCTATCTCGAAGAAGAGATTCGCAGCGAGTACAACTTCGAAGAGATCGTCGGAAGTAGTCCGGTCCTCAGACGCGTACTGCAAAACGTCGAGACAGTTGCGACTACCAGCTCCACGGTCCTGATCTACGGCGAGACCGGCACCGGGAAAGAACTGATCGCGCGCGCGATCCACAATTTGAGCGATCGCCGCGAACGCACGCTCGTTAAAGTAAACTGCGCCGCGATTCCGACGGGGCTGCTCGAGAGCGAGTTGTTTGGTCATGAGAAGGGCGCGTTCACGGGCGCGATCGATCGACGCGTGGGCAGGTTCGAACTCGCACACCAGGGAACAATTTTTCTCGACGAAGTTGAAGACATTCCACTCGACTTGCAATCGAAACTGTTGCGCGTGCTTCAAGAGCAGGAGTTTGAGCGACTGGGAAGCTCGCGAACGCTTCGAGTGGATGTTCGCGTCGTGGCTGCAACCAATGCAGACCTGGCGCAACTAGTTGAAGAGAAGAAGTTTCGCAGCGATCTGTATTACCGTTTGAATGTGTTTCCGATCACTGTGCCGCCGCTGCGCGAGCGGACGGAAGACATTCCGCTCCTGGTCCACTTCTTTGCGAACAAGTTTGCGCAACAGATGAAGCGTCCGATTGAGAGCGTGTCGAAGGACATCATGTCTGCGCTCGTCAGTTACCACTGGCCGGGCAACATTCGCGAGTTGCAGAACCTGGTGGAACGCGCCGTGATCCTGTCGCGCAGTACGACGCTCGAAGTCCCACTCGGCGAACTGAAACAGTCAACAAAACCCAGGGCCCAAAGCAACGGGGGCTCCACCCTCGAGACTGTAGAGCGCGATCACATTCTCAAGGTGCTTGGTGATGCGAAGTGGGTCATCGGCGGTCCAACCGGCGCCGCCGCCCGCCTGGGCATGAACCGCACCACGCTAAACCACCGCATGCGCAAACTCGGAATCAGCCGCCCTCAGCCACAAACATAAAAACCATCTCGCGCAAAGGCGCGAGTAATCTTTCGTTGACCGTGAGAAATTCTTGTCTCGGATGATATCTTTTTCTTCATTTCTCCGCTTTAGATGAATGAGCCCACAAAGACTCACATTCATTTGAAAAAGGAGATCTTTCAAAAGTGAACACTATTGCTAAGCGAATGTTCTTCGCTCTCTTCTTAGCTGCGCAACTGTTGCTCATCACCAACCTTGCGCAAGCCCAACCTTATCAAACCATTACCACCGAAAATTCAGTAGTCGGAGGCGATCTCAATAAGACAATTACAACCATTCAGGAAGGCGACAATCCTCTCAACCGTTTTCGCATGACGAGAGTTTCGAAGCCCCTGCCAATCAACGCGCTCAAGGGCGTGATCTTTCTTTTGCCGCCACTCGGCAGCGGTTTTCAGAACTATGAAGTCGGAGAAAACGGTGACTACAACAACTCCTTCGTCGCGTACTTCGCGCGCCGAAACTATATAGTTTTTGGTTATTCATTTCGCCAGCACGGTCTGGTAGCGGGTAGTTGTGAAAGTGGCGCAATCGATTGTTCGCCAATGGCTGACTGGGGTTTGCAGACCATCGTCGACGATGTTGCCTACATCCGTCAGCAGATCGGCGCGCAGTTTCCGGGCACTGACGTCTTTGTCGGCGGGTTATCGATGGGCAGCATCGCCGCGCTGGCATCGATCAACGCTCATCCCACCGACTACCAGGGCGCGATTCTGATTGAAGGCACGATCTACGATGAAGATGAGGCGGTCCAGGCGATCAATGCAAACTTCTGTGCGGGCTTCGACGCGATGCTTGCCGGAGGCGTGTATTACGACGGAACGGGCGGTCCATTCATAAAGCTCGTAAGTCAACTGGCCCAGGTTGCACCTGGCGCGCCGTCGGTCCTTCCCGGCTTTCCACCGGGACTGACAAATCACCAGGTATTTGTGCTGGCACTCAGTGCGCCGCCCGTGTCACCGCTAACACCGCGGCCGGGTTACTTCAATATCGCCGGCGACTTCGTTTCGGATCAGTTTTTCTTCGCAAACGAATCGCTGGTGCACGGGAGTCTCGCGGGATTCAACGACTACACGCCGGTGCGTTCAATCCGAGATCTGAATTGCGGCCTGGCCGGCGACACGACGTTCACAAACAACCTCGGTGCCTTTGATGGACCGGTGATCATGTTTGTGGCGGGACACGGCTTCGGCAACGCGATGCTCGATACCGCTGATTTGATGACATCTGCCGACGTGACAATCAACTCGAGGGCGGACTACGGGCACGTTGATTACGTGTTCTCGTTTAATCACCTGCAAGAGCTCGAGCACCAGATCGGTAAGTGGCTCAAAGAGTAGCCTAAGAAATACTCGCGCAAAGACGCGAAGGCGCAAAGTTCTGACCTGCGGTTGCCGAAGGTCTGAACTTTGCGCCTTCGCGTCTTTGCGCGAGTAATCTATTTGTCGTCGCCCAACTCCAGTAACCAGATATTGCTCTCCGTCGATTGCACAGCAAAGTAGATCATCCGGATATCACGCGAAATGGCGGCACTGCGGAGCTGGTTCTCTTCGACCGTGTACAGTTCCCGCACCTCTTTCGTCGCCGTGTTGCCCAGGTAAATCTTGCCTCGCGCGATCGCGACGTAACGCACGCTGTCGGGCAGCCACATCGGATAGGAGCCAAAGTCGGAGATCTTCTCGTAACGATTTGTCCCGAACGAGAAGACGGCTACCGACCCGTCAGCAAAAGTGCCCAGCAGCTTCTTTCCATCCGGTGACCAATCCCACACGACATAAGCAAGCTCCGGGACCGGCAGTTGCCATGGTGTCTGTTCGTGCCAGCCCTTGTTTACCTCGATGATCACATTCACGTCGTGGCGTTTAAAAACTAAGCGAGAGCCATCCGGAGACCACTGCGGAAACGAACTCGCGCCGCCACTGTCAAAACTGACCTGACGCAGGTTCGTGCCGTCCGCGTTAATGGTCCAGATCTCGTAACGACCACTCCGATCCGATGCAAACGCGATTCTCTTTCCATCCGGCGACCAACGCGGATAACGATCGAAATACTTATCGTTGGTTATGTCGCGCCAGTCTGAACCGTCACGCTGGACCACGACGATGTCGTCCTGCGTGCGTCGCTGCACGCGCATCACGAACTGAGTGCCGTCAGGCGACAGTTCAGGACGTGTGATCTGCTGATCGCCGCGCGTGATCCAAAACGGCTCGCCCACAACTTTCTCCTGGACTGGATCGAAAGTAAGCCCCTGGACGTTTGCCTGTTGTTCCGTCTGCACATAGATCAATCGCCGTCCATCATGCGAAAGATTCAGATGTCGATTGAGTTTTGCAGGCGTCAACACCGGTTCCGGCTCACCGTGTACCTTTCCAGTTTGCTCGTCGATTGGCACTCGCCAGAACCCCATGTTGCCACTGCGATCGCTGACGAAGTAGAGAAACTTTCCGTCGGGTGACCAAACGGGATTCCAGTTTGTTGACGCGTCTTTCGTAACAACTTCGATCTCGCCGCCGGTCTTCGAGATAGTCGCAATATCGCTCCGGCCCGCGCTCGGCGGCATGAACCAAAACGCGATGCGCGCCCCACTCGGTGACCACGACGGCTGCATCGCGTCGTTCTCACAAAGCAAACGCTTCGCGCCCGTCGCAACGTCGACGATCAGCAAACTACTCGGCCGCGCATTACGAATCGTCGGGAGACTCTGACCATGCGTGCTGCAAACAATCTCTTTGCCGTCGGGAGACCACGAAGGGTGATTGCAACCTTCAACCAGAAGCCGCGTGTTCTCGCCGGTGCGTTCCATCAGATAAATACCGGCAGGTGCACGATTCGAGCGAAACGCGATCAGTTCACCATTTGGAGAAAACGCCGGGTGGCTCTCGCTGGTAGGTGTGTTCGGGGTAAGCGGCGTCGCGTTCATGCCTCCGACACGCTGTAGGTACAGATCAAAGTTGCCGGGCGGATTCTCACGCGCGTAAACAAAGTCTCTGCCGTCAGGGGAGAAAACCGGGAAATGCTCCAGGCCGGCGTAACCGGTGAGCTGAACGTGTGCCGCCTTGGACCAATCAGGTCCACTCGCTTTCGCTCGGACGAAGTACCATCCGACTGGAATCGCCGCACAGATTAGAAGACCAGCGACCAGTGCCGGCCAGAACCAACGACGTCGCGCGAACTGTGGAAAAGAGCTGGTGATCGCTCGCGGATTCGAAGCAGTGGCCGCGGAGTCGATCAGGCGCAACAGACGACGGACGTCGGCGCGAAGGTCTGAAGCACTTTGATAACGGAGTTCGCGATCCTTCTCGAGTGCCTTCTCGAGAATCTTGTCGATGGCTGACGGCAAGGTAGCGTCGATCGTGGTTGGAGTGTCGGGATCGTGCGAAAAGATCGCGTTAATCGTCGCCTGTCGCGTCTCACCAGTGAACGGCCTGCGCCCGGTCGCAAGCTCGTACAACAGCACACCTAAACTCCAGATGTCAGTGCGATGATCGACCGGCTCGCCTGCTGCTTGTTCGGGAGACATGTACGCGAGCGTTCCCATCGCGACGCCAATTTGAGTGTTGTGACTATCCGACGCTTTGTTGACCTCACTAAGCTTTACCAAGCCAAAATCGAGAACTTTCGCATAACCATCAAGGCGTACCATGACGTTCTCAGGTTTGATGTCGCGATGAACGATGCCCGCCTGATGAGCGGCGGACAAAGCTTCGGCCACCTGGGCCACGACTGATAACAGCTCTCGCAAACTCAAACTCTGACGCAGTGACGCCAGCGTTTGACCTTCGACAAACTCCATCGCGATGAAGTGCAGCCCCTCGGCGGCTTCGCCGACTTCGTAGATCGTGATCAGGTTCGGGTGATTCAGTGAAGAGAGCGCGCGGGCCTCACGTTTGAAACGCGTCGAGCGTTCCCCATCGGCGACGAAATGCCACGGCAGAATCTTCAGCGCTACGAGTCGATCCAGCTTGCTATCGCGAGCAAGATAAACTTCACCCATGCCACCGGCGCCCAGGAGTTTCTCGATCTTGTACGAGGCGAGTTCCCTGCCAACGAGCGAAAACGAAGTGGTGAGATTTGAATCCTGCGCCCACGCTGCCGCAGCGACTTTCATTGCCGAGTGCTCCATGAAGTTCGACGCCTCGGCCTGCGCCCTGACCAGACTCAACACTTCATTTCGCAACTCTGTGTTGCCGTCGGTTGCTTCAGTGACAAACGCTTCGCGCCGCTCGGGAGGTTGGGCCAAAGCCTCTTCCAGTAACGCATCGACCTTTTTCCAAAACTCGGGATCCATTGAGTTACTTGCTGGTGAGTTCGCGGTAAAGCCAGGCCTTGGCCTTGGACCATTCGCGCATGACGGTGATGGGGGCAAGCTTCATGACTTCCGCGGTTTCGTCAACGCTCAGCCCGCCAAAGAAGCGCAGCTCGACGATCTTACTCTTGCGTTCGTCAAAGGTGGCGAGAGTTTTCAACGCATCGTCGAGCGCGATCAAGTCGGCATCCTGCTCGGTGGAAACAGTCATGGCTTCGTCTAGTGAGATCTGTACGGCTTCGACAGCTTTATCGACTCGCGGGCGGCGGCGTGCGAAGTCAACCAGAATGCGCCGCATCATCTGCGCGGCGACGCCAAAGAAGTGCGCGCGGTTTTGCCAACGCACGGCTTTCCAGTCGATCAAGCGCAGGTAGGCTTCGTTGATTAAGGCGGATGTTTGGAGCAGATGGTCCGGGCGTTCCCGGCTCATGTAACGCTTCGCGAGGCGGTATAGCTCGGCATGAACGAGCGGTGCGATACGGGCCAAAGCCTCATCATCGCCGTCGCCCCAGGCCACTAATAGTTCGGTGAGTTCGTGAGCCCCAGGTTCGTCCATACTCGGACCTCAGAACCGATCGGGTCAAAAAAGCGGTGAGAATTTATCACAGAAGAAGAGATAAGACTTTCCTCGTGCCAAGAAGTGCGGGGGCAAGCCCCTCTTCCTGACTTGCTCTTTGCATACCCGCTCAAATAGAGCTGAACCAGGTCGAGCACTGAAGCAAGAGCAG
>JBIOVO010000170.1:0-37481 GCA_044867735.1 Pyrinomonadaceae bacterium
ATCCGAATGAAGTCGTTTTAGAAATGTCTCGAACGGGCGGCCACGGAGTGCCGCCCCTACAAAAGATGGATACGAGCATAAACAAGGCATCAGAACTGCGCGCGCGGTTCGCGTGGCGAACCGGATATCTGCTGGCGGCGTTTGGCATCTATCTCACCGATCAGGCTTCAAAGGCGTGGGCGGTGAGGGCGCTTCGTTTCGGCGAAGAGATCGTCATCATTCCCGGGTTCTTCCAGTTTAGCTACACTGAAAATCCGGGCATCGCGTTTGGCCAGTTGCAGGAAGGCGGCTCCTTTGGGCGCTGGTTCTTCGTCGTCCTCGCGGTCCTTGCCGCGATCGCTGTCGTCTACTACTTCATGCGCACGCCAAGAAACGACGATCGCGTGCTCGGAGCCTGCGCGCTCCTGCTGGCCGGGATTGTCGGCAACCTGACTGATCGCGCCCGCCTCGGTTATGTGATCGATTTCATCGTCTTACACGCCGGCGACTATCACTGGCCGACCTTCAACGTTGCCGATGCAAGCATCACGATCGGAGCGTTGTTGCTCGCATATGATCTTATTTTCAGCCACCGATCGGTGAAGTCTGTGGCTGAATCAAACTGATGTACCCAGAACTTTTCAGAATCGGCAGTTTCCCCATCAACACCTACGGTGTGTTTCTTGCGCTCGCATTTCTGTCCGCGATCCTGATCACGGCGAGGCTCGCCGAACGCGACGGCCTGCCGCGTCAGAAGATCTGGGATCTCTGCCTGTGGATGCTTCTGGCCGCGCTCGTCGGCTCGAAGATCCTGATGCTCTTCACCGAGCCCGAGTATCGCGAGCAGCCGTTACAGCTACTTTCTTTAGACTTCCTCCGATCCGGTGGCGTTTTTTACGGTGGTCTGCTAGGCGCCGTGCTGGCCGGCTACTTGCTCATCAGGCATTACAAGCTTCCCTGGTGGAAAACAGCCGACGCCTGTGCACCCGGAATCGCCCTCGGAAACTTCTTCGGCCGGCAAGGATGCTTCGCCGCCGGCTGCTGCTGGGGTAAACCGACTGACCTTCCGTGGGGCGTGAAGTTTACGGAGTTGGGCCACCAGATCACCGGCGTTCCGACAGACGCGCATCTTCATCCAACACAACTCTACGAATCATTCGCGATGCTGGTGGTGTTTTTCTTTTTACTCTGGTTGCACAAACGCAAGCGCTTTAGTGGTCAGGTGATTCTTGCCTACGCATTGATATACTCAGTCATTCGCTTTGCTATCGAATTCGTGCGCGACGATCCGCGTGGTGACATTCTGGGATTGACCGCGTTGACCGGTCTTTCAACTTCACAGATGATTAGCATCGTCATCGGCATCAGCGCGCTAATCATCTTGATCGTCCGACGCCGGCGCGCGCAGCAAATCGAACAGACTGATTCTCTGGTAGCAAACGGCGCCCGCGCTTAAAAACATATGAAGATTCTTGCGTCACTACTCACCCTCCTGGTAATGGTGTCTGGACCCGTGCTGGTTTCGTCGCAGTCGCAACCGGCCGACGAACTGTTGCTTCCGAACGAAAAGCACTTTCGCAATCTGAAGCAGTTAACATTTGGAGGCGAGAATGCTGAAGCCTACTTCTCGTCTGACGGCAAACAGTTGATCTTTCAATCGACGCGCGATGGCCGTGGTTGCGATCAGATCTACACGATGAACGTCGATGGTTCGAACGTGAAGATGATCTCAAACGGCGACGGCCGTACGACTTGTTCTTACTTCTATCCAGGCGGGAAGAAGATTCTCTATTCGTCGACTCATCTTGGCGACAAACAGTGTCCGCCAAAGCCCGACTTCTCGCGCGGCTACGTTTGGGCCGTCTACGACACGTTCGACGTTTTCACGGCCAACCCCGACGGCTCAAACCCAAAGCAACTTACCAGGACGCCCGGCTACGACGCCGAAACGACGATCACGCTCGACGGCAAGAAACTCGTCTTTACTTCAATGCGCGACGGCGATCTCGACATCTACACGATGAATGCCGACGGCAGTAACGTGAAGCGTTTGACGAATGAACTCGGCTACGACGGTGGCCCCTTCTGGTCCTACGACGGCAAGCAGATCGTCTATCGAGCTCACCATCCGCAAACGGACACGGCCAAGGCCGATTACACCAGTCTGCTGAAACAGAACCTGATCCGGCCGACCGTGCTCGAGATCTGGGTGATGAATGCCGATGGTTCAAACAAGCGTCAGGTCACGAAAAACGGTAAGGCCAACTTTGGCCCATACTTCTTTCCTGACGGCAAACGAGTCATCTTTTCTTCGAACATGGACGATCCGCGCGGCAGGAATTTCGATCTTTACAAGATCAACGTTGACGGCACGGGCCTCGAGCGCCTGACCTTTAACGAGACGTTCGATGGGTTTCCGATGTTTTCACCCGATGGGAAGAAGATAGTGTTCGCGTCAAACCGTAATGCGAAGGCTACCGGTGAGACGAATGTTTTTATCGCTGACTGGGTTGAGTGAGGTCACGAAAGATGCAAATGAAGCACAAAAAATACAATCTCGTCGTCGCTCTGCTGCTAGCTGCTAGTTTCGCGGTTAGCGCGCAACAGCAGGATCAGAAGGCAAGCGCTGAGAAACTCCAGCAACACGTCAGCTATCTTGCTTCGGACGCGCTCGATGGACGGCGCACCGGAACTGCGGGCGCAAACGACGCCGCGCGTTACATCGCGGGCGAATTTGCGCGTCTCGGTTTGCGGCCACCGAGCGGTGCGAGCTCGAGTCGTCCCAGCCGGCTCATGGCAAGTTACCTGCAAACGTTTCCCTACGTAGGGCAGGTTGAACTCGGAAAAGCGAACACCCTGGCCG
This sequence comes from Pyrinomonadaceae bacterium, assembly GCA_044867735.1. Taxonomy (GTDB): domain Bacteria; phylum Acidobacteriota; class Blastocatellia; order Pyrinomonadales; family Pyrinomonadaceae; genus PSRF01. The sequence goes on from JBIOVO010000170.1 coordinate 2,843, forward strand.
TGGTGAAGTCTGGTGAAACGCAGGATCTCAAAGTCGGCGTTGACTGGATCCCGCTTAGCTATTCTGCTAGTCAAAAAATCGAGAAGGGAAAAATCTTTTTTGCCGGCTTTGGTATCACGGCTTCGGAACTCAATTACAACGATTACTACAGTAATCACACCAAGGACCAGGTAGCGATTGTCTTCGCCGGTAGTCCCGACGGCGATCAGATTCACAGCGCATTCGCACGTCACGCGGAGTTGCGGTTCAAAGTTACCGCCGCACGTAACGCCGGCGTGGGGGCACTCTTGATAATCGCCAAGGAAGATGATCTCACCGGCACAAACTGGACGAGGATGCGTTACGACCACGGCGGTGAGGCAGGCATTCCAGTCGCCGTTATTTCACGCAACGCCGCGACTAAGATTCTGGGGGAAGCAAACAGGCCGCTTGCGCATTACGAGGAGGCTGCTGACGCTCGTAAACTCAAACCAGATCCAACGCCCACTCCCACTATCGAACCGAATATGACGCACCCTAACGCCACCATTACTAATCCCGTTACCAGGGCGGCGCTGGATCGATTGCCACCAAGGGATCGATCACTAACACTTTCCACTGACGTCGTTCGCAAGGAAGTGCCTGCCTACAACGTCGTCGGCGTTCTCGAAGGCTCAGATCCGGTTCTCAAGAAAGAAACCATCGTCATCGGTGCTCACTACGACCATCTTGGCCGTGGTGGTGAAGGAAGCGGCAGCCTTGCGCCACGCTCCGGCGAGATACATCACGGCGCCGACGACAACGCTTCAGGCACCGCCGGTTTGATTGAGTTGGCCCGCGTCTTCAGCGCACAGCGCCCGCGCTTGAAACGCACGGTAGTGTTCATCGCTTTTGGCGGTGAAGAAGAAGGACTGCTCGGATCGAACTACTACGTCAATCATCCGCTCACACCGCTCGCCAATACTGTCGCCATGATCAATATGGACATGATTGGACGAATGAAGGAGAACAAGCTGCATATCGGCGGCGTGGGTACGGCGACGGAGTGGCGCAACATCATTCAGCAGGCAAACTCCTCAGCGTCGTTGAATGTGAGTGCAAACGCCGGCTCTCAACCCAAGGGCGTGCCGATCGTGGTGTCGGCGAATGGCCGTCCGATCATGACGGTCGATCCGCGCGGAGCATTCCACTTAACGCTCAACGAAGATGGATATGGTCCGAGTGACCACTCATCGTTTTACGGTAAGCAGGTTCCGGTGCTTTTCTTCTTCACCGGCACGCATACCGACTATCACAAACCGTCCGACACTTTCGACAAGATCAACTACAACGACGAGGCGCGGATCCTGACTTTGGTGGCGCGCATCGTCAGAGACGTCGACAGTGCTGACAAGCGGCCGACGTACGCGACTGTGAAAGCCGAAGCGACACCACGTACCGGTGGGTTCAGAGTCTATCTCGGAACGATTCCGAACTATGCCGAAGGAACCGGCGGTCTGTTGATCGACGGCGTCCGTGAAGGCTCACCTGCCGAGAAAGCAGGAATCAAGGCTGGTGACAAGATCGTGAAGATCGGCGAACGAGAGATTAAGAACGTTTACGATTACACGTATGCGCTCGGAGAGATGAAGGCCGGCCAGGAGTATGTGTTTGAAGTGATGCGCGGTACGGAGAAGTTGTCGTTGAAAGTAACTCCGACGTCGAGAAACTAGAAGCGGCTCAGGGGCGTGTGGCGTGAGAAGACTTGAAGAGGTTTTCTCGCGCAAAGGCGCAAAGACGCAAAGTTATGACCTTCGGTTGCCGGAGGTCATAACTTTGCGTCTTTGCGCCTTTGCGCGAGTAGAATTTTATTTCAAAGAGATGCTAAAAAAGGCGGCCGTTGTGGCCGCCCTTCTTGTTTACCAGCGTGGTTCGCGTTCGAAGCGATCGTTGTCGCGATCACGGCCGCCTCCACCGTAACCACCACGACCTCCGCCTCGCCCACCGCCGTAACCGCCACGGCCACCGCCGCCACGATCCGTTCTCGGCTTGGCTTCATTGACGGTTAGATTACGACCGCCAAAATCCTTGCCATTAAAAGCCTCGATTGCTGCTGTTGCCTCTTCAGGGGTTGCCATTTCCACAAAAGCAAAGCCGCGTGATCGACCGGTTTCTCGATCTTCAATCACCGAAGCTGATTCAACTGTCCCTACCGACGCGAAAGCTTCGCGCAGTTCCTCGCTCGTGGTACGGAACGAGAGGTTTCCTACATAGAGTTTTGTAGCCATTCTAACTATCCTTAATTGAAGGGAAGCGCGGGCTTGCTGGAATTCGCTGATCCAGTTCGGGGGGGACTACCGATACTTTCGGCGAGCTGCGACGAACCCGGTGCTCTAAAAAATCAGAGAGCGGCTTCTAACTGGTTGACAACTGCCTTCTCTCTATTCAGCCGAACCTCGTCGCTTTACGATCCCGGACAGGCGCTTATCACCATTGACGCGCGGAGAGCAGGTAACTGGTAGGCAAAAGTATGCAGGAGCCCTTGGAAAAGCGTCAAGGCCAATTTTGACTTTTGGGGACAGATTCCACAGATTAGCCAAAATCCGTCTAATCCGTGTAATCTGTGCCTCGTTTAAAAATCATCGTGAAAGGGTTGGAAAATGTCGAAACGCATCCCTATAACCGTCGCCAATGGCGATGGCATCGGGCCCGAAATCATGGCAGCCACGCTCCGCATCCTCGAAGCTGCCGGCGCACCTCTTGATATTGAGACTATCGATATCGGCGAGCAGGTTTATCTCGCCGGAAACTCTTCCGGCATCGAGCCGAGTTCGTGGGAGTCGTTGCGACGAACCAAAGTTTTTCTCAAAGCGCCGATCACCACACCGCAGGGCGGCGGATACAAGAGTTTGAATGTCACCGTTCGCAAGGTGCTCGGCTTGTACGCCAACGTACGTCCGTGCGTTTCGTATCACCCGTTCATCGAAACGAAACATCCGGTAATGGATGTAGTTGTCGTCCGGGAGAACGAAGAAGATCTCTACGCGGGCATCGAGCATCGGCAGACGAACCAGGTCGTGCAATGTCTGAAGCTGATCTCTCGTCCGGGCTCGGAAAAGATCGTCCGCTACGCGTTTGAGTACGCTCGCCGCAACAATCGCAAGAAGGTCACGTGCTTTACCAAAGACAACATCATGAAACTGACCGACGGTCTGTTTCACAAGGTCTTTGACGAAGTTGCCGCCGAATATCCTGACATCGTAAACGAACATTGGATCGTCGATATCGGCGCCGCCAAACTCGCCGACACGCCTGAGGCGTTCGACGTCGTCGTCATGCCAAATCTCTACGGCGACGTTCTTTCCGACGTAGCCGCGCAGATCGCTGGTTCGGTTGGTCTCGCAGGTTCAGCAAACATCGGCGAGCACGTTTCAATGTTCGAAGCAATCCACGGCTCGGCGCCGCGACGCGCGGGACAGAATCTCGCTAATCCATCCGGACTATTGCTGGGCGCGGTGATGATGCTGGTCCACGTTGGTCTAACCGAACATGCTGAACGCGTTCATAACGGTTGGCTGCGTACGATCGAAGATGGCATTCATACTTACGATATCTACGACGAGAAAGTCAGTAAACAGAAAGTCGGCACGAAAGAGTTTGCTGAGGCCGTGATCGAGCGCCTGGGCCAAACGCCGCAAATTCTCAAAGCTCGGAAATACAGTAAAGGCGACGATGCGGTTGCCCGCGCCGGCGCACCCGCCAAGGCAGCGCCTGCGAAGGAGCTGGTCGGCGTCGATGTGTTTCTCGATTGGACCAGGGGTTCGGCGAACGATCTCGGAGCTGCACTGAGCAACGTCAACGGCGACGGCGTTAGGTTAACGATGATCAGTAATCGTGGTGTGAAAGTTTGGCCGGGTGGTCATTCGGAAACTTTCTGTTCCGATCACTGGCGTTGTCGCTTCCTGCCGGAGTCAGAGGGCGGCAAGGTTTCGCACGCGCAGGTTGTTTCGCTACTGGGGCGCGTTGCAAATGAAGGTTACGATTTCATCAAGACTGAAGGACTTTACACTTTCGACGGCGAGCGAGGCTTCTCGCTGGACCAGGGAGAATAACGATGGCGAAGAAGCAGGGAGCTAAGAAAGCGAAGTCCGACAATCCGCTGGTGGCAGTAATCATGGGCAGCCAGTCTGACTGGGAAACTATGCGTTATGCGGATGAGACGCTGTCGCAGTTTGGTGTCAATCACGAGTGCCGCGTCATCTCGGCGCACCGGTCACCGGCGCTGGCGGCGGAGTTTGGATCGACAGCGGAAGCGCGCGGGCTTGAGATAGTGATCGCTGCGGCTGGTGGTGCGGCGCATCTCGCAGGTGTGATGGCTGCACACACGACACTGCCGGTGCTGGGTGTGCCGATGCGAAGCGACGCCCTAAATGGGCTTGATTCGCTGCTGGCGACGGTGCAGATGCCGGGTGGAATTCCGGTCGGGACGCTGGCAATCGGAAAGCCCGGTGCCGTGAACGCGGCGCTATTTGCGGTCGCGATTCTGGCGAATAGCCGTCCCGCGCTGCGAAAGAAGCTGCACGAGTTTCGAGAGGCGCAGGAGAGAAAGATCCGCGAAACAGTGTTAGTCTAGCCCTCGAAAAAGATTTCTCACGCAAAAGCGCAAAGGGCGCAAAGGAGGACGCAAAGAAAACCTTGTTCTCTAGCTCATTTGTGCTTTTTGTGCTTTTTTGTGGCTTATGATCGGACAGACAGTCTCCCATTATCGAATTATCGAAAAACTGGGCGAAGGCGGTATGGGAGCTGTCTACCTCGCTGAAGATCTGCATCTTGCACGCCGCGTTGCCATCAAGTTTCTCACTTCAACCGATCATCACTATCGCGCCCGCTTCATTCGTGAGGCTCGCGCCGTCTCCGCACTGAATCATCCAAACATCGCGATGGTCCACGACTACGGCGAAACTGACGAAGGTCAGCCGTTCATCGTGATGGAGTATGTAAAAGGAAAGTCGCTGAGCGATCTGCTCGACGAGGGTCTGACGCTGCGTCGTTCAGTCTCGATCGTATCGTCGATTGCGGAAGCGCTCGGTGAAGCGCACGAACACGGCATCGTGCATCGCGACATCAAACCTTCAAACGTGCTCATCAGCGAACGGGGCCACGTTAAAGTGCTCGACTTTGGTCTCGTGAAGCACTTGTTTGAACCTCCGACGAGCGGAGTCGATCTCGACGCGCGAACGATCCACGCGACACAAACGCGCAGCGACGTCATCGTGGGAACTCCCCTGTATCTTTCTCCCGAACAAGCAACCGGAAAAGCGATCGACGGACGCAGCGATATCTTCGCACTCGGTGCTCTGCTTTACGAATGTTTGACTGGTCAGTCAGCATTTTCCGGCGGGAGTGTTTTGGAGATCGGCGCGCAGATCATTCACGTGACGCCTGAGGCGCCTTCGAAGCTGAATCCGCAAGTGCCCCCGGCGCTCGATCGGATCACGATGAAGGCGCTGGAGAAGAAAGTCGAGAATCGTTACCAGTCGGCTGGTGATTTACTCAGGGACCTCAACAGTGTTTCGTCGTCATTAGGCAGCGATGGCGTTCCTGTCTCGAGTAAGTCAGACAAAACTGCCGGGCTCCACCGGGCCACGAATGCCTTCGCGACGCTGACCATGCAGCTTCGCCGCCAGCGCTTCTCGCTGGCTTCGGTGATTCCTGCTTTCGTTGTTGCAGGACTCGCGATCTGGGCCATCATTTACTTTTGGCCACGCACCTATTACCAACCACCATCAGCCGCGCAGAGTTATTACGAGATCGGCACGACCGCTCTACGAAACGGCTCTTATCTTCAGGCGAGCAGAGCCTTCCAGAAGGCCATCGAACTCGACAAGAATTTCGTTCTGGCGCGGGCCCACCTGGCCCAGGCCTGGAATGAGCTCGATTACGTCGATCGTGGCAAGGATGAACTGCTCGAGGTCAACAGCCTGCTTCGAAGCGGCCTGGCGATTTCACCTCAGGACTCGCTTTACGTCGATGCAATCACGGCTTTGGCGCGGCGCGATTTCGCTGAAGCGATCAAGTTTTATACCGAGATCGCTCAACAACATCCTGACGAGCCTCACGTCTATGTCGATCTCGGATACGCTTATGAAAAGGCCGATAATCCCGATAAAGCCCTCGAGAATTACCTGAAAGCCATTCCGCTGAATAACAGCCAGTACCCGACCGCCTATCTCCGGGCAGGAATCATTTACACGCGCAAGAGCGAGGCGCAAAAGGCCGGCGAGATGTTTGATAAGGCCGAACCGTTATACACGGTGGCTACAAACACGGAAGGGCAGAATGAGGTGCGGAGACGGCGTGGCATCCTGCTCCGAACCGAGGGTAAGTACGACGAAGCCCAGGCGCAGTTTCAACAGTGTCTCGAGTCTGCCAGGGCCCTGGGAATGGAAGCCCAGCAGATACAGGCTCTGATTGATCTGAGTTACAACGCCTCACGAACCGGAAAAGCTGCCGACGCCGCGAATTATGCGCAGCAGGCAGTAGCGTTCGCGCAGCAGAAGCAACTGGAGAATCTCGCGTCACGCGGTCTACTGGAGCTCGGGAATTCCTATTACAGCAAACAGGACTATCCCAACGCGGAGAAGTATTTTCAACAAACAATCCAGTTGGCCAGCGCAAATAAGATCCGCTTCATCGAGATGAGCGCAATGCTGAATCTCGGCGGAATGTATATAACAACGTTGCGTGTTGACCAGGGACTGCAACTTGTCCAACAGGCCCTCGACTTCTTCCGCCAGGGAAACTATCCCGCGACTGTTAACCTTTGCCTGACCCAGATTGGCCGGGGCAATCGCCGCAAAGGCGATTACGCTGCTGCTCTGAAAGCCCTCAATGAAAAGCTCGACTTAGCGAAGAAGACTGGTCCGGTCGCTGTCGCCGACGCGCAAGGCGAACTCGGCGCGGCCCACATGGATCAGGAAAACCTGCCCGAAGCGTTGAGTCATTACAACGAAGCTCGGGCGGTGTATGAGTCAGTTAAGAATGAGATGCGACTTGCTTATAACAAAGTGAATCGCGCAAACATTTCGTGGCGATTAGGCAACTATATTGAGGCACAATCGTTGTTTGATGAGTTGTTGGTGATGACCGGGCCGGCAGGTAAGTTCGGGCAATTGCGGCCCCTGGTCCAAGTAACGATTGCGCAAGCGCGTCTTAGCCAGCAAAACTTCCCGGAAGCTATCAGCCTCAGCAAAGAGGCGATTACTGGTGCTGGCGCCAATGACCCGGAGGTTGCAATCGATGCCAGATACACGCTGGGCCTGGCCTACGCGCGCTCTGGCGACACGACACAAGGCTTGAAATTCTGCGAAGAGGCGCTCCAAATGGCATCCAAATCAAGCGATTTCGGAATGCACTCGCGAGCCATATTGGCCAAAGCCGAGGCGGCACTGCTGAGCAAAGATGCCAAAACGGCTTTGAATCTGGCCACCGAGGCCCAGACGAGGTTCTCTCGCGGAACGCAACTAGAGTCTGAATGGCGCGCCTGGATGGTTGCTTCACGGGCGAGTCAGCAGTTAAGTGATAAAAATAGCGCTGATGAGCAACTAAGAAACGCCCAGAATACGCGTTCCAGATTAGAGGGACTGTGGAAAGACGCTTTCAGGCAATATTTTTCACGGCCCGACATTCAGACATACTCTCAATAACCAAAGTTGATCCAAGTGGCTCAACTCCCAAACCGCAAGGAGATCAAACATGTTAGACCCAGAAGATAACTCTCTAACTGCCGATCCGCCGGATCCGGATGACACTGGAGGAAAAGGTCGTAAAACTCTAACTGCGGAGCCCGAGGAGGTCATTGATTTGGATACTGCAAAAACCGCTTTTGCGCCACCTCTGAAACCAGCAGATCCACCAGACACCGCGGGCGGCGGAGGCTAAATTCTGCCGGCTCCCACAACTTGAATCGACAACTAAATACTCAGCACAGCAGGGGCGGCGCAGAAATGGCCGCCCCATTTCTATTTCATATCTGTGAGAATCTGTTCTTATCCGTGAAATCTGTGGTCAAAAACCCTTGCCCTTGATCCACTCTCGCACCACTTCCTTCGGATCGCGCTTGTTGCCATCGATCTCATAATTCAACCGGCGCATATCGTCTGTCGAAATCGCGTTCGCGAGCTTCGCCAGCACTTCCGCCAGCGCCGGCACGCGCGCCAGCGATTCCTTCCTCACGAGATAAACGGCCTCGTACGGCGGAAAGTAATGACGATCGTCGACGAGCTGCGTGAGATCGAATGTGGCAATGCGCCCCTCAGTCGAATTGCCGGCGATCAGATCAACCTGCTTCGATGAGAGTGCGATGTAAGTCAACGAAAGGTCCATCTCGCGGACTTCCGCGAACCTCAGTCCGTAAGTTTTCGAGAAGCCCGGATAGCCATCGGCGCGATTCTTAAAATCCTGGCCCAGGCCGGCACGCCACTGCGGTGCGTGCGGCACCACGTCGGAGATCGTTTTGAGATTCAACCGCCGCGCATCTTCTCCGCGAATCAAAATCGCAAACGTGTTTTCGAATCCGAGCGGCTCACTCACTACCACGTTGAACTTGCTCGCATACTCCTGTTTCACCTGCTCATAAACAGCTCGCGGATCGCTGATCGGCTCGTGTCGCAAGATCGTGGTGTAAGAGGTGCCTGTGTATTCGGGATAGATATCGAAAGTGCCACTGACGAGCGCTTCGTGCGGCAGGTTCCCGCCGAGTTCGAGCCGTCGTTCAACTGCGACGCCGCGTGCCTCGAGCATCTGAGCAACGATCTCCGCCAGCAACGCCGATTCAGTGAAGTCTTTAGATCCGACCACAATGCGCGCCTGAGCGGCGGACGACGATTCTCCCTTTTCACCGCGCGAGAGTGCGAAAAAGCCGAGAACCACGAACAACACCACCGCACCAATCCCAAGCCAATGCTTCACCGAAAACCTGCGCTTCGCGTCAAAACTGAATTGGCGCTCAAGCAGGCCCAAGAAGAAATCGGCGCCGAGCGCCAGCAACGCCGCTGAAAGAGCGCCTGCGAGCAGGAGGTTGTTGTCGTACTGCCGCAAGCCGCGAAAGATGTAAACGCCCAGGCCACCTGCACCGACCGCCGCCGCAATCGTAGTCACGCCAACGGCGATCACAGTTGCTACACGAATGCCAGTGACGATCACGCCCATCGCCAAAGGAAGTTCGACCTGACGCAAGACCTGGCTGTCCGTCATTCCCATCGCAACCGCGGCTTCTCGAACGTTTGGATCGACGCCGAGAACACCAGTCACCGTGTTGCGAATGATCGGCAGCAGCGAATAGAGCACGAGCGCGACGAGTGCCGTTCGCGCACCGATGCCACCGATGAACGGCAGCGGAATCAGAAAACCAAACAGCGCCAGACTCGGAATCGTCTGCATCACATTCGCCAGCCCGAGGACTGGACCACGCAACGCACGATAACGCGTCACGGCAATCCCGGTCGGAACGCCGATAATCACCGCGACGAGAATCGCTACGAACACAAGCACCACATGCTCGCGCACGAGCACCATCAGTTCGGACCAGTTGAGCTGGAGAAACTGCCAGAAGCTCAATCGTCACCTCCGGCGGCTTCGTCGATCTCGAGTGTCTCGAGGTAAGCCTGAACTTGCGGATGTTTGGACTTGAGAAAACGGTCCGGTGTTTCGATCAGCACCAGTTGTCCCTTGTGCATCAACCCGATTCGCGTGCCGAGGATCAAGGCTTCGCGCACATCGTGCGTGACGAGAATCGCCGTCTTATGCAATCGTGAAGTCAGGTCCGCAAATTCGCGTTGCAGACTCGCACGCGTGAGTGGATCCAGTGCGCCAAACGGTTCGTCCAGTAAGAGCAGCGGCGGATCGGCGCCGAGCGCACGCGCAACTCCAACGCGTTGACGTTGCCCTCCCGACAACTCGCGCGGATAACGCGCTGCAAACCGATCCGGCTCGAGTCCGACCATACTCAACAGCTCTCGCACGCGTTCGCTCTTCCTCGGTTCGTCCCAACCGAGAAGCGAAGGCACGAGCCCGACGTTGCGCGCAATCGTGAAGTGGGGAAACAGCCCTCCTTCCTGAATCACGTAACCGATCCGCCGTCGCAGCGCGATCGCATCCCACGCGGTCGTCGATTTTCCTTCGACCAGCACCCAGCCGCTCGTCGGCTCAAACAGACGGTTGACGAGCTTGAGCGTGGTCGTTTTGCCACAACCCGACTCACCTAAGAGCACCAGGGTTTCACCGCGCTCAACAGTGAGGTTCAGATCTGAAAGTATGGTTGATTCTTTGCCGCGGGTTTGAAGTGAGAGGCTGACGTTTTGAAACTCGACGAGGGGATTATCGGACGTCTCGTTCATCTGTCGGGTCAGTTCGCGAGCAACAGATTACTACTAAACCTTTCCTGTGAATCGAGCCAGGTTCGCGAGAGTTCGAAACCCGTTTGGCCCGCGAGCCTGGCGATGCCTGACATGTCGTACTTGTAAGAGTTCTCAGTATGAATCAACTCACCGGCAGCAAACTCTACCTCGAGATCGAGTTTTTCAATTCGCACCTTCTGGTCTAAAAGACTCTCGATGTAGATCTCGATGCGTCCGGCACTCTCGTTGTAAAAAGCATGATGACGAAACGCGCGCAAATCGAAACTGCCACCTAACTCGCGATTGATGCGGGCCAGGACGTTCAGGTTGAAAGCCGAGGTCACGCCGAGCGCATCGTTATAAGCTGCTTCCAACACGGCCGGATCCTTTTTTAGGTCGGCGCCGAGCAAGAGCCCATCACCTTTTTGCAGCACACTACGAAGCGCGCGCAGAAAGCGAAGTGCTTCTTCAAGATCGAAGTTACTGATGTTGGAACCGAGGAAGAGCGCGAGGGTGCGCCGGCGTGGTTTCTTGCAGAGTTCTGCGAGCCCGGCAAAATAATCAGCCGCATAGGCTTCGATCCGCAGTCGGGGATACGACTGAAGCAGGATGCGCGAGCTGCTCTCCAGCGCGGTCGCCGAAATATCAACCGGAATGAACAGCAGATCGCCCTGGCGTCGGAGCAGGGTCTCGATTATGAGTCTGGTTTTTGAGGCACTACCACTGCCCATTTCGACGAGTGTCTTCTGGCCCTCGACCGCCGAGACGATCTCGTCTGAGTAGCGTTCGAGGATCTCGTTCTCGGCCCGGGTTAAGTAATACTCCGGCAACAAGCAGATCGCTTCGAAGAGCTGAGAGCCGAGTTCGTCGTAAAAATACTTGGGGAGGAAGCGCTTAGGCTGAGCCGACAGTCCCTTCCGCACGTCCTCCGCCAGTCCGGCAAGCGGATCTCGTTTGACCAGACTGTGAATGTACAGTCGGGTATCACGGATGGGTTCTGACTGTGCCACAGTCGAAACATCATAGCCCATACGTCTCAGATCCACACGCAACGACACAAATCCGTGATTCTATGTGCAGATCTACCGGCCCGCTTGACCATCCGCGTCCATGCGGGCAAGATCGCTCGCGCAATGTTGTTAAGGAAATTTGTACCACTGGTTTTACTGCTCGCAGGACTCTGCTCATCTGCCCTCGCCCAGGGCTTCAAACAGGAACTCGAAGCTCCCGAAAAAGTCTCGCTGATCGTCAAAAATCTCGACGGCCGCGTGAGCGTGATCGCCTCTACCGAGCAGGAGAAAAAGGTGACGATTGATGCGCGCTCGTCTGGGGCCGCGATCGCTCCTGATGACGTTAAGGTCGTATCGAAGGGCGCTGTGGTTCAGATCGACGTGCGGCAACGAGGAGAAAAGGATCGCATCGATCTCGTCGTCACGATTCCCACGCGCTCGAAGGTCGAGGTTGAAGGTCAGGCAGGTGCCGTTGACGTTATCGGCAGCGTTGAATCGGCAGTCGTGAAGACCGACACCGGAACCATTCACGCCGACGTCCCGCTCGAAGCTGTCAAGTTCAACTTCGTCTGGGAAGCGAGCAGGCCTCGCTTCATGAGCGACGTCGAGCTGCCGCCAATTCAGGAAAAAGCTGGCGGTCAATTCAAACTCTCCGGACGGCTCGGCGAGAAAGATGTAAAGAAGGAAGAACTCGTCGCGCTCGACTTTCGCACGCAACGCGGCGTCGTGCTCTTGAACGTCGATCCCGAAATGGCGCCCGCCGATCTCCGTGAACGACCACTGACGGAAGCGGCACGCGCAATCGTTCGCAGTGGCGATAGTCAGTTGGTCCAGGCGATTCGCAAAGTCTCACCCAAAATGTTTGGCGACTATGCGAAGACGTTGCCGCCGCCGGAGAAAGAGCCTTCGCTTCTGCGGCGTACACCGCCGGGCAAGATCGTGAGCTCTGTGGCGCCGCAGTTGATGAGGTTCAACGCCAGCGTCACCGATCGCAATGGCCGCGCGATCGGCGGCATGCGTGAATCGGACTTCACGGTTTGGGAAAACGGAATCGAAAGGCGCGTCACGGACGTTTCTCCCGCGAATGAACCTTTCAATCTCGTGTTGCTGCTCGACGTATCGGGCAGCGTCGAGGAGCGAATGGACTTCATTCGCAAAGCAGCGCGCGACTTTCTGCGCACGACGAGTCCGCAGGATCGCATTTCCATCATCAGTTTTCGCGACGACATACAAGTGATTTCGGATTTCAGTACGGATCGCACCATGCTCTCGCGCAAGCTGGACGAGATCGACGCCGGTGGCGGCACGGCGCTGTACGACGCGCTTGGTTACATTCTGAGTGAGCCGTTGAAGACGCTTCGCGGCGAACGCACCGCGATCGTCGTGATGTCGGATGGCGACGATAACAAGTCGTTCCTGCCGTTTCCCGCGATTCTTGAAGCGCTGCTCGAGTCGGGCGCGCTCGTTTATCCGTTGTATGTGCCTTCGGGGTTGATACCGGAATCGAGCGTGCCGAAACCGGAGATCACGATCGATCCTTTGCGCACACGCTACCTGACGCTGACGACTCGCGCCGATGACGAAGGACGCAAACTGGCCACCGCTTCCGGTGGGATCTACTATCCGATTCGCCGGCTCGAGGATCTGCAAAAAGCGTATGACGACGTGGTTGCGCAGCTTCGATCGGCTTACACGATCACATACGCGTCAAATTCAGCTTCGGCATCTCCGCGCGTGCGCGTGCGCACGAACCGCGATGGCGCTTCCGTGCGGTTGAGCCCAGTAGTCGGTTTGAACAACACGCCTTGAGGTTATCTCTGCGTCTGTCTCTGCGTGCTCCGCGCCTCTGCGGTGACTAGGTCGCCAAAAGAGGCTCACCGCAGAGGCGCTGAGCACGCAGAGACAAACGCAGAGCACTAAATGAATCAACCGCTTTTCAACGCACTTTTCGATGAAACAGAACGAAAACCGTTATCTGTCTCGCAACTAACGAACTCGATCCGGATCGCGCTCGAGTCGCGCTTCGTTTCTGTTTGGGTTGAAGGTGAGATCTCAAACTTCAAAGACCACTCGTCCGGTCACTGGTACTTCACCCTCAAAGACGAAAACGCCCAACTCCGCGCCAAGTGCTTTCGCTCGACGAACACGCGCATTCGCTTTCGTCCTGTCAACGGCCTGCACGTGCGTGCGCGCGGTAAGCTTTCGGTCTACGCTCCGCGCGGCGAGTATGAGCTCGTCGTGGACTCACTCGATCCCGTCGGCGCCGGCGCCTTGCAGATCGCGTTTGAGCAACTTCGCGATCGCCTGCAAAAAGAAGGCCTATTTGCTAAAGAGTTAAAACGTCCGCTACCTGTTTTTCCACGCCGCGTCGGCATCGTTACGTCTCCAACCGGCGCCGCGATTCGCGATATCCTCAACGTCATTTCGCGACGCACGCGGACGGTCCACGTGTTGTTTTCGCCGGCGCGAGTGCAGGGTGAGTCTGCCGGTCCGGAGATCGCACGTGCGATTCAGTTCATCAACCAGTATCACGAACGCGCGCTACGCGACGGACGCGATGCGGATCTCGTTGACGTGCTGATCGTCGGGCGTGGTGGTGGCTCGACGGAAGATCTCTGGGCTTTCAATCAGGAGGAAGTGGCGCGCGCCATTCGCAAGTCGGCAATTCCCGTCATCTCGGCCGTGGGCCATGAAAGCGACTTTACGATCGCTGATTTCGTTGCCGACTTCCGCGCGCCCACGCCGTCAGCCGCCGCTGAGATCGTCGCCGCACGTGAAGATCAGATCTGCTCGGCGCTCGATAACCTCAGTCGTCAACTAGTGCGCCTAACGCGTTACCGCGTCGTCGATCTGCGTGCGCGAGTTCAGGAACAAGCTCTTTCGCAAGCCTTCGACGAAGTAAAATCGCGATTGAACAACGCGCGGGCGCGTCTCGATGCAGCCTCAGCATCGTGCGGTGCGGCGATGGATTTACGACTTCAGGAGGGTCGCGAGCGATTGGGTCTCGCGGCGGCGTCGCTTGACGCTCTGTCTCCGCTTGGAGTATTGCAACGAGGCTACGCGATCGCTCAGGATGCATCCGGCAAACTGTTGCGCGATGCAGCCGCGGTGGCCCAGGGCGACTCGATCAGCGTTCGCCTCGCGAAGGGAAAGCTGAGCGCGCGCGTAGAGAGCACGGACAACACAGATGCGCAAGCGGATAGTAATCAACCTCGACTCGCCTGAAGCATCAGCAAATCAGCGTGATCGAGTGCGGCGCGCCAAGACCCGACGCTGGCCAAAGATTTTGGCAATCATCTTTGGTCTGTTGTTGGTTGTCGTTATTGCTCTGGCGGCCGGTGCATTCTTTTGGTGGCGGCATTACCAATCGACTCCGGCTTACACGCTCGCACTCATCGTCGACGCCGCGCAGCGTAACGACCTGGCTGAGTTTCAGAAGCGTATTGACGATGAAGCGATCACGAAGAACATGCTCGCTAGCGTCAGCCAGAAGGCTGCCGGTCGTTATGGCTTAGCGCTTGATGGTTCGATGCAGCAGCGGCTCGATGGTGTCTTGTCTTCACTGACACCTCGTATGAAGCAAACGATTAACGATGAAGTCGCGAAGGAGTTGAAGGATCTTGCTTCCAGATCGGAGCCAAAGCCTTTCTTACTTCTTGCTGCGACGGTTTCGTCGCTCGTGAACGTAACGACCGAAGGCGACTCTGCCAAAGCGACGACCGCACTGCTCGGTCGTCCGATCGAGTTGACGATGCGACGCGATGCGGATCGTTGGAAGTTGACCGAGTTTAAAGATGACGTGGTGGTGCAAAGAGTGGTGGATAGTGTGATGAAAGAGCTGCCGGCGATCGGAAGTCCTGATGACAGCTCGTTGCTAAAGCAGCTTGCGCGGCCGAATCGTCCACGGCGGCGGCGTTGAAGCCAAAGGATCGAATACATGAACAATGGTCAAGAAGAAGGACGGACATTCGAAGCTTCGCTTGAAGCTTTGGAGCGAATCGTCCAGCAACTCGAAGACGGCGACTTGCCGCTCGAGAAGAGTCTCGAGTTGTTTGAACAAGGGATTCGACTGTCAAGAGAATGTCAGGAACGGTTGGGCCAGGCGGAGCGGCGAATAGAGATTCTGCTGCGCGACAATCAGGGACGACCGGTGGCGAAGGCGTTCAAGGCTCCGGCGGGTGAACCTCCAGCGGGTGGCAAAAACGAAAATGGCGTCTGAAGTCTTTATCAAGCACTCACTACAACTCGACAGTTTGTTGGCAGGTAGCCGGGCTCTCGTTGAAGTCGAACTAAACAACCTTCTGCCCTCGTCGGCGTCGGAGCCGGCCAAGATTCACCAGGCAATACGTTGGAGCGTGTTTGCAGGCGGCAAGCGTTTCCGTCCGGCCTTGTTACTTGCGACCGGTCAAGCGTTTGGCGCGCCGGTTGACGCTTTGATCAGGACTGCATGCGCGTTTGAGATGATTCACACTTACTCGCTGATTCACGACGATTTGCCGGCGATGGATGATGACGATCTGCGACGCGGGCGTCCGACGTGTCACGTGCGCTTTGACGAAGCCACCGCGATTCTGGCCGGCGACGCGCTGCAAACTCTCGCCTTTCGATCGATCGCGGAAGATGATCGTCTTGAGGCTCAAACTCGGATCGTTCTGATGTCGGAGTTGGCGCGCGCGGCCGGCACGCCGGAAGGCATGGTCGCCGGTCAGGCGCTCGACATGGAAGCGGAAACGCGACAAGTGAACGGCACGCAGCTCGAGGAGATACATCGTCTGAAGACTGGCGCCTTGATCGTCGCTGCCGCGCGTGGTGGAGCGATTATTGGAGGCGCTAGTGAGAGTGAACTTGCGGCGGTGACGAGTTACGCAGCACACCTCGGTTTGTTGTTTCAGATCACCGACGACTTCCTCGATGTCACTGCTACGGCTGAGGATCTAGGGAAGACCCCGGGGAAAGATGCGCAGTCAAACAAAGCGACTTATCCGGCGTTGTATGGCATGGAAGAGACAAGGGCCGCCGCCGTTCAGGCGCATCAGGATGCGTGCAACGCATTGGAGAAGATCGATCGTGACACAGACGTCCTGCGACGGATCGCGGACTTCATCCTGCATCGGACAGGATAAAGAGTGGACAGGATTAACAGAATGAACAAGATGTCTTTCCTGTCCTGATCAATCCTGTAATCCTGTCAAAAAGAAGGGACAGGATTAACGGAATGAACAAGATGTCTTTCCTGTCCTGATCAATCCTGTAATCCTGTCAAAGTGGCTTATTCTGTCTTTTCTAACAAGCGCGTCGTGTTTTCTGTAACACTGATCGGCTCAACGCGCTGCGGCGGCAACTCCCGTGTCTGCGGACCTCGCTGCATCTCCAACCTATCCTGCTTCGCGCTCTTCATCATCGCCAGCACTTTCCAAAAGCTCAACCCAAAGTTGATCAGGAAAACGATCGAACTAAGGATCACGTAACCGATTACGACGAGATTGCTAAAGTTAACCTGCGTCAGCACAATCATCCCGCCGAAGATGAACGCCAACCCAAAAACGCTGATCCAAAACAACCCGTCCAGGTACTCGTCAAGCCGCTTCTCCGACGCCGTTTTCTCCACGCTCTTATCAACAGCGGGTGCCAGTTGGGTCCCACAACGATTGCAGAAATTTGTGTGCAGGGTTAGTGCGCTACCGCAAGTCTGGCAATACATCGGGTTACCTCCGCAGGCTAGTACGTGAGAGGGGACGTGGAGGTTGCGATAGACGGTCAGTAGCTATTCGTAAGCCAGCGCTTCGCGGACGGTGACTCGCGATGCCTTCCACGCCGGAAGAAAACTTGCCGCGGCGCTCAAACTAATCGAAACGAGCAGCCAGATCAAGAGTCCCAGTGGTTCGAAAGTGAAGTCGAGGCCACTTCTGAACATCACTCTAACCAGCAGATTGCCCAGAGCCTTGCTGATCGGCCAGGCCAGCAGGGCGGCGATGGTCCAACTCAAAACACCAATCACGATTCCTTCCGCA
Source organism: Pyrinomonadaceae bacterium (assembly GCA_044867735.1). GTDB lineage: Bacteria > Acidobacteriota > Blastocatellia > Pyrinomonadales > Pyrinomonadaceae > PSRF01. The sequence continues at coordinate 20,219 of JBIOVO010000170.1, forward strand.
ACGATCATTAGCCAAACGATCTTCGGCGTTGCGCCGAGTGCGCGCATCACGCCCATCTCTCGGCGTCGCTCAAAAACGTTGAGACTCATCGTCGTCATCAAACCGAGGCCGCCGACGCCGCCGATGATCGCTGAGGTGACGATCAGAAAGACGTAGATCATCAGCATGTGCTGATCGAAGCCGAAGCGACTTTCAGCTTTGCTCGCGCTTCCACGTGCGCGCACGCCTTCTTGTTCGAGATTTCGATCCAGGTTCGCCTTGAATGTTGCGATCGCGTCCGGATTGGCGTCGGCGAGCGATATTCGCAAGCTGTTTACCAGTCCCGGATGGCGCTCCTGAATAAGACTCAGCGGAACGTAGGCCACGGAAGGCGAAAAGGCTTCTCGCGCCAAACCGACCACGCGCCAGGTTGTCTCCGCCGGACCCATGCGCAGCACGACCGTCTCGCCGACCCGCAACTTTGGCTCTCGTGCGGCCAATGAATTGTTGATTACGATCGCGTCTTTGTCTCCGGGTTGCAGCTTTCGGCCTTCGATGATTTCGAAATCCAGTAGCTGTGAATCAACCGGCAACGCGACGACGTTGAAACGATTGACGTCGGACGCGCCACCATGCAGTCCGCCCGCGTGTGAGTCCGCAGACGACGCGGCGCTTTCACCAACCACGGATGCCTCCGTCGCAAACCAGCCTTCAGCGCGAGCGACCCCCGGTGTGTTGCTTAGAGCTTTCTCAATCTTTGTTAACTCTGAGGGGTTCGCTAGTGAGATCGTGAGATCGAATTTTCTACCGGCGAACAGATGGTCTAACGTGTTCACCATCGAGGCGCGCACATTGAGCGCAGCCAAAAAGAAGAGACCGCCGGCCGCTAGTGTTAACAGTGTCAACACCAACCGAGCGCGCCGTCGGAAACTGTTTCGGATCGCGAGCACGACGAGACTAAACGTGCCGCCGATTCGCGCGAGCGCGCGATCGAATCGACTGGCGCCGAAAGTCGTTTGCGACAAACCAAAGTCAGAAAGTGCGACTCTGACCGGCACTCTCGTTCCATTCCAAACCGGATAAGCCGCTGCGATCACGGGCGCCGCAATTCCGACAATCGCCACGAGCAAGTAAACCCACAGCGGCACGGAGAAACTGTTGATATCGAAATTGAGAAAGAACGCCATGTAGCGACACAACGCGCGACTGCCAATGATCCCAAGCGGAATCGAAACAATGACCGCGGCGACACCGAGAAAGAGCGCCTGCCCAAGATAGATTCGCGCCAACTGCCAACGCGTCGCGCCAATCGCTTTCATGACGCCGATCTGACGCACTTGCGACGCCATCATCGCTGTTAAAAGGTTGACGACCAGAATCCCGCTGAGCACCAAAACAAAGATGCCAAAGCTCGACATCGCCAACAACAGGATACCGGTGAGATCCGAATGCGGATGTTTGCCGGGTGTGGGAATATCGATCCGCCGCACCTGCTTTCCGCGACTGACAATCACCCGCTCAACGTCGGCGACGACGTGTTTGATGTGGTCTTCGTCAAATCTATTTTGCGCGACGAGAACATTCAGTTGGTCGAACTCAGGCTCTTCACCGAGCTGGACCAGCGTGTCGAGATTGATGTAGCCGTAGACGATGTTTTCCATGCGCGCCTGCGCCTGGCCCACGTCGTGAACGCGACCGGAGATCACGAGTGGCTGCTCGACGCCGTCCGCCGTCTTGACCGTGACTGCGTCGCCGATACTCGCTTTCGCAACCTGAAAGGCATCGCGCTCGATCAGAATCTCGCCTGTCGCCGGCGGCCAAGCCCCTTTTTCAGGTACCAGCTTGCTGACGCGCACGTCGCCGTAATCCTTCACGACAAACAGCGTCAGGTTGCGCCACTGCGCAGGTCCGGCCTTGATCTGACCTCTGATCGTTCGGCGAGGCTCGGCGTCGCTGACTTCCGGATTCGCCAGAATGGCTTTGACCAGTTCGTCGTCGATCTTATCGACGCGAAGCACTGCCGATGCCGGATTAGTGGCGAGGTAACCGAGGTCCAGCTCGCGCGTGAGAATCGAGTAAGACGAAAGGACCGCGAAGAACGCGGAGATACCGAGCGCGATCGCCAGCACGACTAGCACTGTGCGAGCGCGTTCGTTCCAAACATCGCGAATGGTCTTACGCCAAATGGAGGTCATCGAAGTGCGCCGTCTGAAATCTCGATTCTGCGGTCGATTACGCGTGCGATGTCAGCTTCGTGAGTAGCGATAACCACCGTCGTGCCGCGGTTTGCCATGTCGCGAAAGAGATCGAGAATGGCCTTCGCGGTGACAGAGTCGAGATTTCCTGTCGGCTCGTCAGCAAGCACAAGCGAAGGTTCGTTTGCGAGGGCACGCGCGATCGCCACGCGTTGTTGCTCGCCGCCGGAGAGCGTAGCAGGCAGTTTGTCGGCCTGGGCTCCGACCTCGACGCGATCGAGTAGTTCAAGAGCACGCTGGCGCCGATCACGCAGTGGAAAGCTTTTGCAGAAGTCCATCGGCAGCATGACGTTCTCGGCGGCGGTTAGCGTCGGCAGCAGTTGGAAGAATTGGAAAACGAAGCCGACGTTTCGTCCACGCCAAACGGCCAGTTTGTTTTCTGAGAGCGAGTGGACCGCGGTGCCGGCGACATCGACCGAACCGGACGTGGGTCGATCGATACCTGCAACCATGTTCAGCAGCGTCGATTTACCGCTTCCGGATTTGCCGACCACTCCGACAAACTCGCCGGCGTCGATCTCGAGATGGACTTCTTTGAGGGCGGAAAACTTTCCCGCCGGCGTTTCGTAAGTTTTGGATACCTGGCGTAATGAGATCATAAGGCTGCCTATTTTTCAGATCGCGAACGAACTGTCCAGCGGTATCATGCTGGCCGCTGTTGTAATCGAACAAAGAGGTGAGGAATGTCCGAGAACGATCCGGTGCATCTTGCTCCGGGGAAGAAGAAGACGGATGCTCGCGTCAGGCGCACGCGTGATGCGCTGGGCGACGCGTTGATCGCATTGATGCAGGAGAAGCCGTTCGAAACGATCACGGTCCAGGACGTCCTTGATCGTGCGCACGTGAGTCGCTCAACTTTTTACACGCATTTCAGCGACAAGGACGATCTGCTGATGAGCGACGCTGAGGATTTTTTCGAACACATCTCGATGGCGCTCTCAGAGCGTGGTGACAAGTCGGAGCGTGTGTTTCCGGTGCAGGAATTCTTCGCGCACCTCGCCGACGTGCAGCCGTTCTTTAAGGCGCTGGTGAAGTCCGGAAAGTTTCAGGAGAACATGGAACTCGCACGCGGACACTTCGCGCGCGGGATCGAGCGCCGGCTCGCAGAAATACCGCGTGGGAAATCGATTCCGGCGAGTGAACTACCGGCGATTGCGTTCACGCATGCGGGTGCGTTGCTGTCGTTGTTGACGTGGTGGCTCGACAAAGGCATGCGCGAGCCGCCGGCGAAGATGGATGAATTGTTTCACCGTATGGTTTGGAACGGCGTTTCTCACGAGAGCAAATCGTGAAGTTTCTCGGGCGCGATCAGCTTCCACGCTTCGCGTAAGTGCCCGGCAAGTTCTTTATCACTCACCCGCGGAAGTTCAATACCAACCCAACCAGCAACGCCGACGTAAGGCGGCCGATAAAACTTCTTCGGATCCGATTCGATCAATGCGGCCTGCACGCCGATGGCGGCCGGGATCGTGACGGCGACGTGTCCGTCGTTGTGATGATTGATTGAGCACATCGCGAAGACGCGCTTCTTGACGAAGAAGGTTGGTTCGCCGTGCGAGAGTTTCTCCCAGCTTTCGGGGAACGCGAGGCAGAGGCGACGGACGCGTTCGACGTGTTTTTCGCCGGAGGCTAGCTGGCGCGTGGAAGGCTTCGTTTCTTTCATAGCGACAAGGACTTTCCCCGCAAAGGCGCAAAGACGCAAAGGAAGACCTGCGGCTTCCGGAGGGTCTGAGCTTTGCGCCTTTGCGTCTTTGCGGGAAAATCTTGTCGTAACACGAACGTTCGTGCTATATACTGTCGCGCTGTGACTAAAGGCCGCAAAGCCCAGGGCGAACGCACGCGCAAAGCTATTCTCGAAACCGCGGTCCACATCGCGTCCGCGGAAGGCCTTGAGGGTCTAACCATCGGGCGCCTTGCGCTCGAGCTGTCCATGAGTAAGAGCGGCCTCTTCGCGCACTTCGGCTCGAAAGAAGATCTGCAAGTCGCCACAGTCGAAGCCGCTCGTGCAATCTTCATTCGCGAAGTCATCAAACCCGCTTTCGACTCCACCCAGGGCCTGCTGCGGCTTTGGAAACTCTGCGACATCTGGCTCGCCTATGTGCAGTCCGGCGTCTTTCGTGGCGGCTGTTTCTTTGCCGCTGCCGCCGCCGAGTTTGATAGCCGGCCCGGCGCGGTGCGCGATCGCATCGCCGAGATCATGAAGGAATGGCTCGCAACTCTACGCAACGCAATCGTTGAGGCGCAGAAGGCGGGCCAACTCAAGAAAGATATCGACGCCACGCAGCTCGCATTCGAGTTCAACTCGCTCGAACTCGGAGCAAACTGGGCCTACCAGCTCTACGGCGATCTGCGTGCTTTCAAACGCGCCCGTGAAGCCATTCGTGAACGGCTTAGCCGGTATGCAACCGTTGCCGGTGCTCCAATGCTGGCGCTTGCGAAACCGCGAACCCGCAAAGCCCGAGCCTGAACCGCTATGGATGACGTCAACTCAAATCAGACGTCGGCTCTTGTGCTCAAACGTAAAGCCGCCTGGGACGGCATCCGGCTCGAACACTGCCAACTCCGCAGCGGCGAACTACCCGCGCATCGTCATTCCGAACACGTCGTCCTCATTTCGCTGACCGACGGCTGTAAAGGTGAACTGGTTACTTCGAGCGGCATCGGAGTTCGCGGCACGCAGAGAAGAGGAAATATCTGCGTGCTGCCTGCGGGACTCGAACACCAGGCAGCGCTCGAAGGCGACTCACAATATCTCGCGTTGTACGTTCAACCAGCACTCGTTACGAAAGCGGCTACAGAAGCGAATCTCTCAGGCGGTTTTGAGGTCGAGGAGAGATACACGCGTTCCGATAAGGTGATCAGCAGCATCGGTATGGCGTTGCTGGACGAGTTGGATTCGGAAGGACTGAGTGGCCGGTTGTATACCGAGTCACTGGGCAATGTGCTGGCCGTGCACCTGCTTCGTTACTACGCGACTGCGACGTCGCATCCAGTGACTTTTACGGGAGGCTTGTCAGCAAACAAGCTGCGGCAGGTTAAAGAGTTTGTCGATGAGAATTACAGCCGCGATCTAAAGCTCGCCGAGATGGCCCAGGTTGCCGGCATGAGCAGTTTTCATTTTGCACGCGAGTTCAAACGGACCACCGGAACGACGCCGCATCAATACCTGATGAAGCTTCGCGTCGAGCAGGCAAAAGCGTTGCTCGCGAAAAACGATCTGCCGCTAATCGAGGTCGGATTGCAATCAGGCTTCAGCCATCAAAGTCATTTCACACGACTGTTCCGTAGATTCACCGGGACCACGCCTCACTCTTACCGCGTCGCAAGAACCGGCAACGGATAAACCAGAGTTCCAGCAAGATTCGTCAAAGTTAGCAAGAAATTGGAAGACCGCTGGTCCACTTCTCGCGCACACTCCATCTTCAATTCGCAGAACCAATTGGAGGTGTAAGGTGAGACTAAGAAACTATTTATTTGCAACACTTATCATCGTTTCAGCTACCATTCTTACTAACGCACAAAGCTCCGCTCTTAAGCGCGGCGACGCACTGGTAGCGGAGGGGAATTACAAAGCGGCGATTCAGGAATACGAAAAGATTTCCAGCGGAGCAGGCGAGTCGTACGCGCGCGCCAGTTACAACATTGGAGTTTGCTATTACGAACTCTGGCAGACCGAGGAAGCGATAAGTTTTTACAAACGCGCGATCGAATTGAAGGAAGGCAACTATCCGCGCGCATCGCACGCCCTCGGTGTTGCGTACGAAGATCAAGGAAAGTTGACTGAAGCAAAGCAGGCTTACGCACAGGCGATCAGAGCTTCGCGCCAGGAGTTCGCCCCGGCCATTTATAAGCTTGGAGTGCTCGAAGCAAAGGCCGGCGAATTCAAGAAGGCCGCGAGTCTCTTCAGAGACGCCGCTGCGCGTGATGGTCAGCATCGAGCGGCGAGTCACAACAACCTCGGCGTGATGCTCGCGCAGCTTGGCCTGTTACGGGAAGCTGAAACACAGTTTGTCATGGCGCTGAAACAATCAGATGGTTCGCTCAACGACGCCGCTCACAACCTCAAGCTCTGCCGCTCGTTGATGACTACGTCTTACGCAATTGGAACCAAGCACATGCGGTTGCTCTAATCGGTTCTGGTGCTTTTTGTGCCCTCTTTGTGGCTAAGGTGCATGTTTCTCCCCTCGGCGGTGTTAGTCTGTCGAGGGAGAATCATGCGAACACTCAATCGATACATCTGGATATTGCTTCTCGTCCTGCTTTCTCACGCAGGCGCTTTCGCCAAGACTGTTCATCACTACGTCTTCTTCAACAATGAGCGCGAGCGGATCACGGAGGAGTCGTTTCTGCAAACAAAGGCTTTCGAAGGAGCGCAACTGAAGTACATGTGGCGCGAGTTGGAACCGGAGAAAGACCAGTACGACTTTAGCGCGATCCGCAAAGATCTGGCGTTTCTCAACTCGAAAGGCAAGAAACTATTCATTCAACTCCAGGACGTTACGTTTAGCGCGCGCTGGTATCCGGTGCCTCCATATTTACGGTCAGAGGCATTCAACAGCGGCGTCGCTCCACAATACGACAACGATGCGGCCAAGGATGGTATTCAGGGCTGGGTGGCGAGGCGTTGGGATCCGTTGGTTCAGGATCGACTGTACAAGTTGTTTGCCGCACTCGGCAAAGAGTTTGACGGCAAGATCGAGGGTATCAATCTTGCCGAAACAGCGATCGTGTTTGGCCGGCCCGATCGCATTCCGAAGGGCTTTACTCACGCGCTCTATCGCGACGCTGTAATAGCGAATATGAAGGAGTTAAAGCGAGCATTTCCAAAGTCGGTCGTGATTCAGTATGCCAACTTCATGCCGGGTGAGTGGCGTCCCGTTGATGACAAAGGGTATCTGCGTTCGGTGTATCAGGCAGCGCGCGAGAACGGGGTTGGGGTTGGTGGTCCTGATTTAATGCCGTTCAGGCAAGGGCAGTTGAATAACAGTTATCCGTTGATCAAAGAGACGTCAGGTACGGTGCCGACTGGAGTCGCGGTCCAGGATGGGAATTATGCGGATCCGAACCCGGCGGATGGCAAGCGGCCGACGATTGCGGAGTTGCTGCAATTCGCGACGAGCACGTTGAAGGTCGATTACGTGTTTTGGTGTACGGAGGAGCCTTACTACACGTCTGAGGTAATACCGTTCTTGCAAAAAGCCAGCAAGCAAAATAAGAGTTCAGAGTTCAACCTTTAGGTTGCTGTGGTGCACAAGCAAGCTAAAGCTTGAACTCTGAACTGAAATCATGTCCTACTTCGAATCGTCGTCTTTCTTCTTGACGTAAATATCCCCACGCAGCGTCATGCCCGTCTTTTCCGCAAGCATCACGAGCACCGAGTCAAGCGTTTCCTTATTCTCGAGCTTGAAACTGGTAATCCCGTTGACCTTCGAATCCGGATCCATGTACTGCAACGTGAGATAGCGAACCTTCGTCTTGATGAACTTTGCCGGCATCGTGAAGATCACAGGTATCTCGCTGGCGACGGTCGCGGCGGCTGGCCGTTTCTTTTGGGTATCAGCGAAGGCTGAAGTTACCGCCTGATACGGAATGTGGATCTCCTTGGGTGACTTTTTATCCTTAAACAGCAGAAGACTGTTCTCGTCGTCGAAAGTGAGTGTGCCTTCCATCGTCTTCGTGTAACCAAAGACGCCGCCCTCATATTTCGCTTTGACGGTCCTCGGTGCCCGAGCCGTCGAGGGTCTGGTCGGGTCGCTCTCCATCGAGCGCGGACGCTGCGCAAATGCGCCCGTTAGAAATACTCCGAGCAGGAGTACTGTGACGATAGTTTTCATTTGAAACCTCCGAATGACCGTCTACTAAAAACTCAGAATTTGCTGGCCCATGTTGGCGCTTGATAAAGCACCCACCAGAGCAGGAGTTGAATCGCGAGCACTACCACCCCAACGATCGCGCTTACGTAGCAGACTTTTCGCGCTGGTTCTCTGTCAGGTTTTGCCGCTCGGTATGACCTGATTACGCCCACCGTTCCCACTACCACCGCGCCCGGACAGAAGAGGATGCCAAGGTAAGGCACCAACGAATAAGTCGCGAACGCCCTGGCTGTTCCGGGTAAGCCCGTCATTTAACTAGTGGCTTCACACGCTCAATCGATTCTTTGAAATCTGCATCCGAGGGGGCAAGAGTGGCACCCTTTTGATATGCCGCGAGGGCTTTAGCATACTGCTTTGTGACTTCAAACGCGTAGCCGAGTTCGCGATAAATATTCGCGTCGTCCGGCGACTTCTTCGCGGCTGACTCCAGCGCCGCGATAGCCTTCGGAAAATTGGTCGCGCGCGAGTGTGCTACACCTAAAAGATAGAACGTCGCTGCACTTACATCCGGCGCAGTGGTGGCGCGTTCGAGTGCGGCTGCGGCGCGCGCGTATTGCTTCGAACCGATCAGCGCCTGACCAAAGAGCGTCACCGCTTCAGCGTCAGTTCTGACCTTTATCAAACCCTCTCCGGCACGCACTGCGTTCAGATAATCGGCCTCCATCTTCGCTGGATCAGTACTCGCTGCCGCGCGGCGCAGATAAGCTGACGTGAGCAGTGTCCACGCGCCCACCATTCGAGCATCGTTCACAGTCGCGCGATTCAACGTCGCGATCGCCCCATCGAGATCGTTCTTCGAGAGTGAGATCTGTGCGAGGTAGAAGAGCGCGAGGGAATCTTTTGCATTGAGTTTGATGACTGAGTTGAAACTCTGCTCCGCGTCTGCAACTTTGCCTGTTTTGTATTCGGAGATGCCGCGATAGTAGATCAACATCGCGTCCGGCTGACTGCCGCCCTTCGTTGCTTCAACCAGATAAGGCAGCGCTTCTTCATACCTTTCGGCAAGCACGTACGCCTGTCCGAGTGCGCTCTCAGTATTCGGATCCGGTTGTTTCGAACGTCGCTGCAATTCGACCGCTTTTTCGAGGTCCTTGGCGGCTTCCGCGTACTGTTTCAAGTTCAGTTCAGCGAAGCCCGCAATCTTCCAGGCTTCCGGGTCGTTGGGATATGAAACCGTGAGCTCTTTGGCCTCTTTGGCTGCCGCAGCAAACTGCTTCTGTTCGAGCAGCAGGTACGCATGTTTCGTGTCCGCCGCGCCAACTGTGTTCGCCACCGGCCTTACTGGCTGCACGTCGAGCAACGAATCACTCGAGCTCGTGCGGCGCGCGGGCGTCGGAGCCGGCTCGGGTCTGAGAAGGGGATCCGAAGCGGGCGAACTGCTCGTGGTCTTCGTGGTTGCGGCTGTTTTGCCCGTGCGCCTTGGCCTGGTCGACTGGGCCGGAGTTACCGCAGCGGCGACCAATAACACCGCACCGACACTCAAGAAACGTTGAACAAGCGAAGATCTACACATAATGCGCATGATTGTATGCGGGAGAGGGTTGGTTTGAAAGCTCAGACTTCAGGTTTCACGACCAACGTTCGGATGCGGGAAGGTGGCGCCGAGTTGGTCATCCACAGATTACACAGATATTAATCTGCGTAATCTGCGGATGTCTTTGCGGTGTCAACAAATGGAGAATCGTTCGCGTTCGACCGTGCCCTCATCTTCATCCACAATCCGATGAGTGGCTCCCGGCGGCAGATCTCCGTCTGCCGTCGGTATGGCCGCCTCTCCGCGAATCAGCAAGTCTTTGACGAACCGGTCAGAGTCTTTCGTGGCTTGAGTAGCCGCCGTGCCCTTTTTCTTGGCGCTTGACCGTCCAGTCTTCTTCGTAGACTGTCGCGACTTAGAGGATCTTTTCTTAGTCTTGCTCGGCATCTTTTTAACCCTCGGGTAAAAATGGTATGCCTCGCATGAGAACTAGTCAAACCCGCAGTCGAAAGTCTCGCGCAACAGAGTGGGTCCGGTCGCCGTGTCCTGGACGACGTGCGTTTTCCTCACGTTCGGCTGTGCGATCTCTGCGTCCGCGTCACCATGTCCGGCAAGATCGACTCTACCCAGTCGGAGTAGATCTTCCAGGAAGGAGCGCACGGCGTCCATTTGCAAAGGCGGTGTTAGTGAACCCACGTCAGTCGCTGCCGAAGCGGCCGCTGTGAATCCGCCCATTTCGGCCGGCGCCGCACAAAAGATTGACTGCGCCTTTATTCCGATCGCGACTGTCGGAACCGCGACGAGCGAAAGATCCGTCGACGAGGCGCCAGTCATTCCCATCATTCCGGCGGGTGCAAGCGGCGCCGCCTGGCCCGTGATAGTGGCAGCTGCTTCCAGGGAAAGTATTCCATGACGCACGAATGCGCCCTTCAGCACGTCTCGATACTTACGTGAGAACCGCGACTCGTCTGCTGCAATCATCTGCGCGGCGATCTGGCTGAAATAGTTGGGAACGATCGGCGCGTTTCTGATCGCATCAACAATCAACCGGCCTGCATCACGTGTCACTCGCTGAAGGCTTTGCAGGGTTGGTGACTGATTATCGGCCATTACCATACCGGCCAAAGCGTCGTAGAACGCAGCCGTAAAGACGCGCGAGAAGGAGTGCGGAGCTGACGAAAGCAGTGACGCCGGCGCTGCGGGCGGCAAGCTTGCCGGATCGCGATAGAAGAACGAGTTGACAGCATTGCGCAAACAATCGGGATCAACTGCCTGCGGTCTGATCTGACGAATGCCCCAACCGAGTTCTTCAGCGATCCGCGAAAGAAATGTTGAGTGATAGAGCTTTCCACCAGTCACATCCAAAACGGATCGCGCCAGCGAGTTGAGCTGGAGCGCACAGAGGATGGCACTGATATCGCCGAACGATTCGTGAAAGGCTGCCACTTCAACGCTCATCGTATGAAACAGTTGTGGCCGCAATGCATCGAGCACAGCGTGACCCAACTCGTGGCACACGACGTTAGGGCTCTCTCCCGAGAAGACGGTTTCGCTGCTGACGGTTGAGTGGAAGAACTCGAGCGTGCTTGTGCTGCGGCGATAGTAGGCGTTGAGGTCCACGCCCTTGTCGAGGTGCACTCGTAATCGTTTATCAGGTGTGGCCCATCTTAAGCCGGAGGGCAGAAACCTGGACCAGAACCGCATTCCACGTTCGAGCGACTCCACGGCCACCCAGTAACGGAAGCGACTTGTACCGGGCGGATGAACGCCCGCTGGCGGTGCGGTATCAACGATGGAAATTCCGAGTGCTCCAGTGGGCAGGGCCGGCTTTGGCACTTTAATGGGCTGGCGGTCTGGAGCCGAGATTGGGTCGTCTTCCCAAATAAGCACGGCGCTGGTTGCCGCCAGAGCGCCGGCTCCAACGCTTTCGGTCTGTGGTTCGACGGGCGGTCCCGGCTTTTTGCTCGCTTTCGTAGCCTTCGCAGCCGTTGTTGCCGTAACAGTTGTTCGTTTAGCGCTGGCGGTCTTTTTTGTAGAAGCTTTGCCGGCGCGCTTCGCTTTTGATTTCTTAGTTGCTGCCACCGTATTTCTCCTTTCAGATTGCCTTTGAGGGTTGAGTTAGTCCCGTACAATCTAAATGGAGATAACGAGGAAAATGTTTCAGAGACGACTCGCGCAAAGGCGCAAAGACGCAAAGGAGGACCTCCGGGTTCGGGGTTTAGAGTTCAAGCTTTAGCTTGTGCCTTCGGAAAGGCAGCCTAAAAGGCTGAACTCTAAACTCCGAACCCGGAGGTCCTCCTTTGCGTCTTTGCGCCTTTGCGCGAGTAGTCTAAAAATTCAACTTCAGACCAAACTGGAACTGCCTTGAATCATACGCCGCGGTTGCGCGGCTGAAGTATCGACCGTTGCCGGCGCGTTGGTTGAAAGTGCGGACGTCGTCGATGAACGGCGACGCGGCGGCTTCATTGAAGCGGTTGAAGAGATTGAAGCCTTCAGCGATCAGCTCCAGCCGGAGATTCTCACCAATCGGAACGAGCTTCGACACGCGCAGATCGAGTTGTACGAACCGGTGCGTGAGACCAAAGTTGCGAGCCAGGCTTCCGCTCGTAAACTGACCATTTGTAATCAACGGCGCGCAGCCAGTCGTGCCCGGAACGCATAGAAGCCCATCCGCCAGAACTGCCGGGCGATCTGTCTGGTTCGACTGGTCGTTGTTCGTGTCCTGATTGCTCAGGATGTTGAACGGCCGGCCTGACGATATTTCGAAGATCGGCGCGATCGTGAAGTTCGAGAGCGCCCGATGGAAGCCGCCAGCCTGATTCCAACTACTCGGCGACGCGATCACACCACTGAACACAAAGCGGTGACGCTGATCGAAAAGTGAGTCGGCACGCTCGGCGCCGAAGTTTCGATTGTCCTGCGGCAAAAGGAGCGTTTGCAGGTCGGACGAGTCGTCGATCGAGTGTGACCAGGTGTAAGAAGCTAAAAACTGGAAGTGATTCGAGAAACGCTTCTTCACGTCGAGATTCAACGCGTTGTAGGTCGAATTGCCATCCGAAGTCTGTGCGTTGATCGAACCGAAGGGCGAAACCGTTCCCGGCGTTCTCAATGAACCCGCGAGAGCTCCATTCAACACTGTCGGAGTTACCAGACCGCCAGAAAGCGCCTGGGCCAGGAAGTAGTTTGGCGCGCTCGGCCGGAAGAAATTGGCCACGGCGGCGTTCACGATGCGACTACCGAGATTTGTTAGAGGAGCGGTAACCATACCCGGCACAATGACTGCGAAGATTTGGCCCTGTGTCGGATAAAGGGGCGCTCCAGCGGGCGTCACCATGTTGAAGCATTGAAGTGGAACTCCTCCCGGACAAGGGAAGAAGGGTATCGCAGGTGTGCTCATACTCGGGATCGAAAATGCGACCGCTTCCGTGGTACTGACAGGATTGCGTCCCGAGAGACGACTGAAGTTTTGGATCTGAAGTTCCGTACGCGGCGCATTTACGTCGAGTGGATGTGGGAGATGACGAGCACCGACATAGATGTAACTTCCCGAAACAGTCATGTCCTTAGTCAGTTGCCGCTCAATCGTGAAGTTGCCTTGATTTGCGTACGCGTATTCAAAGTTCTTCTGCACGTGTAGCGTAAACGGCAAAACCGGACCAAAGCCCGGGAACGTCTGATCGTTAAATCTTTGTCGACCAAACTGGTATTGCGAACCAACAGCCACGCCAGGTGTAACGACGCCTGGTCCACAAATTGGCGTGATTGGTCCACCCGGAGGACACACCGTGCCCTGAAACACTTGCACCGCATTGAGCAGTGCCGTTTGCAACGGACTGCCCGGCGTCAAGATGCCTTGCTGCTGTTGCACGGCGTCGGCGATGTCAGAGTTAAATGCGATAGCGAGCAGTGGGTGATCGTAGAAGATTCCGAAGGCTGCGCGAATGGACGTCTTGCCGTCGCTCCAGGGATCCCACGCCACGGCGAAGCGCGGCGCCCAGTTGTTCTTATCCCGCGGAAATCCCTGCTGTACGCCCATCGCGTCCTGCGCGGCGAGTACCTGATCGGCAGTAAGCGTGATGCCCGAAAGTGGATCTCGAAGCGGAAGCGTCGGGATCTGTTCGGTTAACTCGTAGTCATAACGAATGCCGTAGTTGAGCGTTAAGTTAGGACGTACTTTCCACGAGTCCTGAGCGAAGAACGCCATCGGCTTGTTGCCGATGCTACTGACCGGATTGCCGAAGCCCTGAATAAAGTTCGCCGGAAATCCGAGACCGTACTGTTGCACGGCCGTGAAGTCAGGCAGGCCAGCAAATCCCGGATTCAGCGTTGCTGCTGAGAGTCCACCGAAGTTGAACAGACCGGCGAAGTTCAGCTCGAAGATCGCTTCGGGAATGCGAATGAAAGCAATGTCGCCGCCAAACTTGAAGCTGTGATTTCCGTGAACGAGGTTCACATTGTCAGTGAATTCATAACGTGTCTCGGTACGGAACACTGGCGAGAAGAGCTCGCGACCAATGAACGCGGTACCGGAGATGTTGAATGCAACTGCATCGCCGTTCTGTGATTTGAACGTCGCACGGCGTTCACCAAAGTTGAAGCGCGCCTCGTTCACCATGCTGTTCGAGAGCGTAGAAGTCAGCGTCGCAACCGCGGAATAGTCTTTCAACGTTTGAATACCGGTCCGCGAGAAATCATTCTGGCCCAACGACTGGTTCTGCGATTCAACCTGAATACCGGTGATCTCGCTCGGGTTGTAACCGAACCGGAAAGTGAATTGATGCGCCTGGGTAATCAGATGGTCCAAACGGAACGAGTTAAAGGTCGTGTCGTCAGTGACGGGAAATATTCGCTGCAGACTGTTCAGCGGTCTAAACGCTATGAACTGGCCCGCAGCGTTTGTCGTTCCAGTCGGGACCGGCGCACCGGTTAGAAAGAACCGCGGTCCAATGACCTGGCCTGCTGGAATAGCGCCGCCCACACTCCTAAGGGGATTCGTTCCGTTCAGCGCGGTGTTACCACCACTCGACGCAAGTGCCACATACTGAATCGCGCCATTTGCGATCTGCTGTCCCAACAAAATGTTGGCAGGTACGCCGCTTCCTATGAGTGTCGCCGCCTGAGTAAGCAGTCCACTCACCGTAGAAGATTGTTGCGGAGTGATATTGTTGAATGTTTGCGTAAACGGCAGGAAAGGCGCCCCAATAGTCACGGAACCCGACAATCCCTGCGCTACGTTGCTCGTGAAGAAACCCGACTCCTGACGTTTCCTCTGCTCGAACGCGAAGAAGAAGAACGTTCGACCCTTATCAAGTGGACCACCTAAAGTGAATCCATACTGCGCACGCGTGAACGCTGGGTCTTCAACCGGCGCAAAAGCGTTGCGGGCCTGGAAGCTGCGGTGCCGCAGGAAACCAAAGATGTTTCCGTTGAACTCGTTCGTTCCTGACTTCGTCACCACGTTCACCACGCCGCCCGCGGAACGTCCAAACTCAGCCGCGAAGGAGTTTGTAACGACCTGAAACTCCTGCACCGCTTCCTGACTGACGGTCGAGCGCGAAGCATTGACCGAATTGTCTGTATTGTCCGCGCCGTCAACCTGGACAAGGTTGGAACGTCCACGCTGCCCGCCGAAGTTCAAACCTGTCGTCGGCGCTGGTCCAATCGGACGGCCATTGTCGCGGCCGACTGTCGAAGTCGTGAGCGCGAACGAGAGATAGTTTCGTTCGTTGATCGGAAGATTGTTGATCTGTTGCTGTTCGATCGTGGTTGAAACTGCGGTCTTCGACGTTTCCACAATTTCCGACGTCGCGTCGGAGATAGTTACGCTCTCGGTAATCTCACCCGGTTCGAGAGTGATATCTCTTTGCGCAGCCTGTCCGACCGTGACCGTCACGTTCGTTAAGACAGCTTTCTTGAAGTTCGCCGCTTCGACAGTGATCTCGTAATCACCCGGTGGCAGGTTGATGAGGCGATAAAAACCTTCGTCATTAGACGTTGCGCTGCGCGTGAAGTTCGTGCTTGGGTTGCGGGCGGTGACGTTGGCGTTGGCGACGACCGCGCCCGTCGAATCTTTCACCGTGCCTTGTAAATCAGCGGCGTTCGACTGTGCCTGTCCGAAAGTCACATGTGCGCACAGGAGTAGGACCGTTAGTATCGAGGGGATTTGAACAAATCCGACAAGCCGGGACTTTAACGATAAAAACATCGTCGTTTTCTCCTTAACTGGTTTTCGCGGCTCTGGAATTTCGCGCAGTCACTAAAGACTCTTTTGTTTACGTACGTTTACCAAGTGGACGAGATTCGGAGATCGCTCCGATTTGCTGCGACGCGTGGGAGTGAACTGTACGCCGTTGTCATGTGCCCTGAGATAGCAACGCTGACAGAGAGACCAGCACTGGCTCAGCCTTTTTACTCTAAAAAGTGTAAACGGGCAAGCAGTTTAACCAGCGCGCAAGGGGGTGTGATCGTCGCGGTTGCGCGAGCGGGTGGCGCGCGCGATTCGGCTGCGAAACAGTTCGCTGGCCCCGCAGATAGCGATACCAACTCCGGCGAGGCGAGGACGGAAGGCCGCGCGTCGCAGCAGACCACAAATCCGCAGGCGTGAGTCGAACTTTTGGATGTAGGCGGCGGTGTAGTCGGAGCGCCATGCTTCGCTGGTTAAGTTGTTGCGATTTCGGATGATCACGTCGGCGGCGAGTTGACCGCTTTCGAAGGCCATCAACATGCCGCTGCCGGTAAAAGGATCGATAAACGCGGCGGAGTCACCGATGGCGAGCAGACCTTTGGCCGGGCTTGGTTGTTGGCGACCAAAGCGTTCCCAAGAAGCGCTCAGCCATTCCGACTCGGGTTGGGCCTCCTCGAGTGTGTGGGCGGCACGCTGGTTCTTCATCACGATCTCGCGCACTATCAGATCCGGATTCGAATAGTGACGTTTTACTTCGTGTGCGGAGATGATGAAACAGAGATTACTGATTTCGCCTTCGATCGTGCTCAGGCCGCCGTAGCCTTCCGGATAGAAGTAGATCTCACACGTGTTGGGAGCGACGCGCGTATTTCGCAGATGCACTTTGAATGCGATCAATTTGCGCTTAGAGCGTCGTTCACCATCGTCGAGCTTGCGCGTCAGGATGCGAGCGCGGCCTGTGGCGTCGATCGTCACCGGCGCGCGGTATTCATGCTCTTCGCCGTCAATTTTTACTTTTACACCGAGGACTTCGTTTCCGTTCCGGAGCGGTTCATTAATGGTGGCGCCTTCGAGCACTGTTACGCCGCAGTCTTGCGCGCGGCGCAGAAGGACGTTGTCCATGACTGCTCGGCTTAATCCGAGTGCGGCAGTTTCGCCGAACCAGCGGCTGGGAATGGCGACGCGATGACCACGCGTGGAGTAGAAGACTGTTTCGGTGAGTTTTGCTGGACCACCACAGCTAATCGCATCTGCGACGCCGAGGCTTGCGAAGTGGCGTTCGCATTCCGGAGAGATGAATTCGCCGCACAGCTTCGCGCGTGGGAACTTCTTCTGCTCGACGAGCAACACGCGCAGACCGCTCTGGGCCAGGTGTATCGCCGCACTCGACCCCGCCGGACCACCGCCCGCAACAATTACGTCGAAACTGCGCAGTATCGACAACGCGCCATCGTGCCGCAGCAAGCGATTGTGCAAAACCAGTTTGCCAACGGTCGTG
>JBIOVO010000171.1:0-30501 GCA_044867735.1 Pyrinomonadaceae bacterium
CGTGCGTGAGCCTTTAACGTAAACGATTGCGTGTTGAAGCCATACCTGACTCAGCACGTGTGATCCTCGAGTATCGCAACGCTGCGAACACCACGATGATCGCTCGCCTCGATTCGGGTGAGATCACTTCAACGAGTGCGTGGCACCTGCTTGAAGACACACGCGCGGTTCCGGCGGGAACCGGTTGGATTCGCATCCGCCTGATCGCGACGCGCAAGACCGGAACGACCAACGACGCTTACTTCGACACGATCTCGTTCCGTCCAGTTACGGGCGCGGGAGTCAAACTCAACGGCAGCGTCACTGACGATGGTCTACCGGCGGCAGGTGTGCTCACCGCCACGTGGTCCAAGGTCTCTGGCCCTGGCGATGTTTCCTTCGCGAATGCAAATGCCGCCGTGACGTCGGCGACATTTACCATCGCCGGTACCTACGTGTTGCGTCTCACGGGCAACGATTCCGAACTCAGTACCACTGACGACGTAACGGTCACGGTCGAAGCTGCCAATCTCGCTCCAGTCGTTAACGCCGGTGCGGATCAGACGATCACACTGCCTGCGAATGCTTCTTTGAACGGAAGTGTGGCTGACGACGGCAAGCCTACAGGTGTGACCGTTACGTCGACGTGGTCCAAGGTCAGTGGACCGGGCACGGTTACGTTTGCCAACGCAAATGCGCTGAACACTACGGCGACCTTCAGCATTGAGGGTACCTATGTCCTGCGACTGACGGCCGACGACAGCGAGTACACCGGTAGCGACACGATCACAATCGTCGTCAATCCGGTTCCGCCGAACGTGGCGCCGACAGTGAATGCGGGAGCGGATCAGGTCATTCAACCGCCCGCGATGTCGGCCGCTTTACTAGGAACCGTTAACGACGATGGTCAACCTCCGGGTAGCACTCTGACTTATCTCTGGTCCAAGGTAAGCGGACCGGGGAACGTCACTTTCAGCGCTCCGACTGCGTTGGCAGCCAACGCGACGTTCAGTGAAACGGGCGTCTACATCCTGCGGTTGACGGCGAACGATTCTGAGTTGTCCGGCAGCGACGACGTTCGCATCACGATCAACGGCACGAACAAAGCGCCAACAGTAAATGCAGGCGCAGATCAAACGGTGGCTCATCCGACCATCGTCAACCTCATCGGCACAGTAAATGACGATGGCCTGCCGATCGACAGCACGCTCACGTTCAGTTGGACCAAGATCTCCGGTCCAGGCACGGTGACGTTCGGCAACGCCTCGGCGTTGACGACAACTGCTTCGTTCAGCCTGGCCGGAACTTACGTCCTGCGTCTGACGGCCAGCGACACGGCACTGTCGGGCTTTGATGAACTCAGTATCACGCTGACGCCTCCACCAACGGCAGGAATCAACAGCCCGGCCGAAGGTTCGACTCTTACAGGTCGCACAACGTTTGTTGGCACCGTCAGCGCGGGAAGTACCTGGAGACTCGAATACAGCCTCAACGAAGAAGGCGTGGCGCCGACCTGGATCGCGTTTGCTTCGGGCAACACGCCAGTGACCAACGGCACGCTTGGTACTTTCGACCCGAGCGGATTGCTCAACGGCATCTACACGGTCCAACTCGTCGCTACCAACGCCTCCGGTCAAACCACAACAACCTCCGTGCGCGCAATCGTCGATGGCGATCAGAAGGTCGGTAACTTCAGTCTTGCTTTCACCGATCTCAAGGTCCCGATGCCGGGAATGGCTATCGACGTTACACGAACCTACGACAGTCGCGACAAGCGTCGTGGCGACTTCGGCGTGGGTTGGCGGCTTGGCTTGCGCAACGTCCGCGTTGAAGAGAGCGGCGATATGGGGACGGGTTGGGAAGGCTTTATGACCGGCGGTTTCATCCCAAGTCTCTGCGTCAGGGCCACCCGCTCGCATCTGGTATCGATCTCGATGCCGGACGGAGAGGTTTATCGTTTCGAAGCGGTGCTCAGTCCGGAGTGCAGCGTACTCTTCCCGTTAAGGGATACGACGATCACTTTCCGTCCGCTGTCCGGCACCTATGGCAGTCTTGTGCCTGTCGGCGATGCAACAGCCTTTGTCAACGCCGGCTTCCCCGGTGATGCGCAATTGCTCGATTGGAGCACCTTCGACACGAAGGACTTCGATCAGTATCAGTTAACGCTGCCGAATGGCGACGTCATGCTGATCAGCCAGCAGGACGGACTCAAGCAACTGACTGATGCCAACGGCAACAGTCTCACGATCAACAACAACGGCATCTTCCACACGAGCGGTAAGAACGTCACGTTCACTCGCGACTCGCTGGGCCGGATAACGCAGATCACTGATCCGGCGGGCTCGACGCTCAAGTACACCTACAACGCGGCTGGCGATCTCATCGAGTTCGAAGACCGCGAGAACAACAAGTCCACCTTTACCTACAACTTGAGTCACGGACTGTTGACGCTCAACGATCCGCGCGGCATTCAACCACTACGCAACGAGTACGACGACAACGGGCGTCTCGTGCGTCAGATTGACGCTTTCGGCAAGGTGATCAACTACGCGAGCGATCCGAACACACGACAAGAGATTGTCACGGATCGCAACGGCAAGGTCACCGTCTACGAATACAACGCACGCGGCCAGGTCGTGCGCATCACCGATCCGTCGGGTGGCGTGATCACGCGAACCTACAACAGTCGGGACAATCTGTTAAGCGAGACCGACCCTCAGGGTCGCACTACCACTTACACCTACGACGCCTTGGACAACAGGATCAGCGAGACCGATCCGCAGGGTAATACGGCGCGCTTTACGTACAACAGTCGCCGGCAAATCCTGACCGTCACCAACCCAAGAAATGGAGTGACGACCTACACTTACGATACAAAGGGCAACCTCACCTCGGTCAGGGATCCGCAAGGCAACACCACCGGTGCGACCTATAACGCCAAGGGACAAGCGCTCACCGAGACAGATCCACTCGGCAAGACAACTACGTTCGAATACGATGCCGCCGGCAATCAGACGAAGGTCACCGATCCCGCCGGTAACATCACCACTTCAACTTTCGACGCCAATAACAATCGTCTAAGCGAAACGACCACGCGCATTGTCGCTGGTGTCACCCAGACGCTCACGACTACTTATGAGTACGATCGCGCCGGACGAATTACGCGCGCCACCTATCCGGACGGAACATCTACTCAGACTGTCTTCAACAATCTTGGTAAGCCGAGTGAAGCGATTGATCGTCTCGGAAGGCGAACCACGTCTGAGTACGACTCGATGGGACGGCTTACTCGCACCGTTTACCCGGACAACACGCAGGAACAACACACTTACGACGCTGATGGACGGCGTACCAAGGTGATCGATCGGGCGGGACGCGCTACGGAGTACACCTACGACGCGCTCGGCCGGCCTGACAAGGTCACGTACGCCGACAACAGCACCACGATAAACACCTACGATGCCAGCGGGCGGATCTCTGCCGTCACGAATGGCCGTGGACATATCACACGTTACGAGTACGACACGGTCGGT
Source organism: Pyrinomonadaceae bacterium (assembly GCA_044867735.1). Classification (GTDB taxonomy): domain Bacteria; phylum Acidobacteriota; class Blastocatellia; order Pyrinomonadales; family Pyrinomonadaceae; genus PSRF01. The sequence goes on from JBIOVO010000171.1 coordinate 3,513, forward strand.
AATCCTTCGAAGGTGATCGACGCGCTCAACAACGTCACCACTTACGGTTACGACTCAGTGGGCAATCGCACTTCGATGCTCGACGCTCGTGGTCAAACTACGACCTTCGAGTACGACGCCTCGAATCAGCTCACGAAGACGACATTCCCAGATAGCACCACGCAACTCACGGGTTACGACGCCGCGGGACAAGTCATATCTCGAACCGATCAAGCAGGTAAGACAACGCAGTTTGAATACGACGCGCGTGGCAAGTTGATCAAGGTGACGGATGCGATAAACGGAATCACTCGTTTCACTTATGACGAAGCGGGCAATCTGCTCACGCAAACCGACGCCAATAATCGCACCACTACCTACGAATACGACCGCGTAGGACGCCGCACCAAACGGATTTTGCCGCTGGGCATGTCCGAAACGCTGACTTACGACGTTGCCGGGAACCTGTCAACCCGCACTGACTTCCGCGGCAAGACAACCACCTTTGGTTACGACTCGATGAACCGGCTGGTGAGCAAGACGCCAGATCCGAGTTTGGGCGAACCGGCTGTCACTTTCACTTACACAGCCACCGACCGTCGTGCTTCGATGACGGACGGCTCCGGCACGACCAATTACACCTACGACTCACGCGATCGGCTGCTCACGAAGCAGACGCCGCAGGGCACGCTCACTTATACTTACGACGCCGGTGGCAACTTGCTCACCACGCGTTCCTCAAATGCGAACGGCGTTTCAGTGGATTACAGCTACGATCCACTCAACCGCATCTCGTCGGTGACTGACCAACGTCTGGCGACAGGCGTCACCACGTACACCTACGATCCGAATGGGAACCTCACCAGCAAGCTCTATCCCAACAGCGTGCAAACGACCTACACGTTCAACACGCTGAATCGGCTAACCAACGTCGCTACGGCGAAAGGCGCCTCGACGCTGGCTTCGTACGCTTACACACTTGGTCCCGCTGGAAACCGTCTATCAGTTACTGAACAAACGGGACGAGTCGTAAATTACACTTACGACTCACTCTACCGTCTCACTAGTGAGACGATCGCCAACGATCCAGCGACCATCAACGGCGCGGTCAGTTACACGTACGATCCGGTCGGCAACAGGCTGAGTCGTACTTCGACGATTCCGGGCATCGCGTCGACGACTTCGACTTACGACGCCAATGACCGCATCAACTCCGACACGTTCGACGCAAACGGCAACACGACTGCGCGTGCAGGCAACACCTACACGTACGACTTCGAGAACCATTTGCAGAGTGCGTCAACCGGGGTTACTTACCTCCACGATGGTGATGGCAACCGCGTAGCAAAGACTGCGGGCGGCGTTACCACGCGTTACCTGGTTGATAGCAACAACCCAACCGGCAATGCGCAGGTAGTAGAGGAATTGGTCGCAGGCTCCGTGCGCCGTCAGTACACGTACGGTCATGATCTGATTAGCCAGCGACAGTTGATCGGTGGGCAGTTTAGGACCAGCTTCTACGGCTACGACGGTCATGGCTCGGTGCGTCACCTCAGCGACGAGCTGGGTGCTGTAACCGACACATATACCTACGACGCATTCGGCAATCTCCTCGCGGCTGTCGGATCAACGCCGAACGACTACCTCTATGCGGGCGAACAATTCGACCCGAATGTTGGTTTCTATTACCTCCGAGCGAGGTACATGAATCCTGACGCCGGGCGCTTCCTCACGATGGACAGTTATGAAGGCAGCCCGTTCGATCCGCTGTCACTGCACAAGTATCTGTATGCCAACGCGAACCCGGTAGGTAACGTCGATCCGAGCGGTAACTTCTCGGTGTCGATTGCCGGTTTCTCGGTCAGCTTCTCCATTCACGCCATCCTGATTAATCTCGGGATAAGCATTCTCTTCCGCGCGCTTGAGGCGGCGATTAACGTCGCCAATGGCATGAGCCTCGGAGCGGCGATATTCGACGCGGCTGTCGGCGTTGCGTTCGACACCACTATCGGGTTGGTACTCGGCGGCGTCCTGGCACAGGCACCGCGGCTGATCAAGATACGAGCCATAGCGCAAAGTCTGGCTGCGTTCCGGGCAGCACGGTCTGCGAACTCGGTCTGGCGACTAAATCCTTTCGCTCGCGGGCGACAGATCGAACAGATGATCCTGGGACGTCAGACGACGTTGGCTCATCTTCCGAACTTCGCCACCATCGACGATTTCATGAACGGAGTTGCTACCTCGATCAAGAGTTTGGATCTCGCTGCGGACAGCTATCAAGCAACGTCTGCTCTAACTCGGAGACTAGGTGAGTACGCAGCCAAGCTCAGCGCATATAATGGTTCGACGAGAGCTGCCTTCCCCATTGCGGCAAATGAGATAAAAGAACGCGTTCTTCTGGTAGCATTTGAGCAGGGAGCGGCAACGGCTCAGCAGGCGCAGGCGCTGCGTAATTTCATTCAGACTGCGCGTCAGAATTGGCCGAACATTAAAGTCGTCTTCCAATTCATCGACTAAGGAGAACTGCGCTCGAGTGAGGAAAGCAAGTGAGGTTTATTTTCGCGGGGACACGGTCTTCGTCGTCACTATGGCGAGGACCGTACCTGCCGGCTTCGTGATGCGTTTAGGTCAGATGTTCAAGCTCAGACGGGATGAAGACCCATCGGTATGGGGCGAGACGGTTTTGAAAAGTCTCGACTTGTTTCGCGAGGGTGTGCCTCAACCGGATCTGCGCAACGCTGGCAAAGAGTTGCTGGATTTCGCCGGCGTGAAATCGTGGCGCACCTTCTCGAGTAAGGCGCAGTACCTCTATATCGCCTTCGAGGGTCGGGAGCTCTCGGTGATTCCGACGACGCAGGTTACCGGAGGGTTCGATCACTTGACCGATCAAGCCGTCAAATCTCCGCCTGAACCACAGGCGGTAGGTCAAGCATTGGTTGCAGCTTTAGCGCTTTGCTCTTAACAAGGGTATGAGAAGACTCTCAACAATACTGTTCTTCTGCGTTGTCTCTGTTGTCGCGAGTGCGCAAGCGAAGCCCGACAGGGAAAAAGATGGTTTGCTGAAATCAGTGCAAACTGTAAAGACGGAGGTCGCCGAGTTCACGAGCAAAGACGACAAGAGCATCGAAGGGCCACGCATGCCGGTGCGGACCGTCGAATTCGATCAGCGTGGAAACGCAGTCAAACGAACTGACTATAACCGTGATGGATCGATGGTGCAGACGATCGTTTACAGCTACGACACCGAGGGCCGCAGCACTGGTTACGAAGATTTCACTCCCGGCTTGAATGCGCCGCGGAAACACATCTACGTGCTCGCTTCGGATGGCAAGCGATCTGAGTACAAGATCATCCAGCCGACCGGCTCCGCCGCTGACGAAAAGTATCTCTATAAATACGACGCCAACGGAAACAGGACTGGCGAAGAGCTCTATCACAAAACTTCTTTAGTCAGCCGGAACGAAAACACTTACGACGCCCAGGGACGGCTGATTTCGCAGATCATCTACAATCCCGACAACAGCGTCGCCGCGCGCATCCAAAACTCGTTTGCTGCCGATGGGAAACCGTTGGAGCGCGTCAGGCATGATGGCGATCTGCTGACTTACCGCGTGCGATACAAGTACGACGACAAAGGCCGATTGATCGAACGCGACGTTGCCGGATCGTTTGTCGATATGTATTCGGATGCGGAGGTTTACCCAACGGGCAAAGTGGTCTACAGCTACAAAGGCAAAGACCAGCCGAAGGAAGCCGTCACTTACAATCCGGATGGATCGTTCCGAGACAAAGTCGAGTTTGACTACGACTCACAAGGGAACTGGAAAAAGAGAACACGCAAAGTTCGGATTGCGGGTAAAGAAGTGAAGCAACAGATCGAATATCGCACCATCACGTATTACTGACCTCTACCCTCCTTAGTGGAACAAAACCTCTTCTCAAGCGTCTAAAGCCACACTTGCGAACAGAAAGGAGATCGCCGTGAGCAAATTCAGGAAGGATCTCAGGGTCGGAGTGTTGGGTGCAGTTGCCGGGCTGTTTTCAGTCAGTTTGTTTCTGCTCGTCGCGCGGGTTGATTTTTATTATGAGTACTTAACGTGGATTGAGTCGAGTGGTTATCAGAACTACGGCGGTCGCGTCGACAGTCTGTGGTGGATTCCGGTCTTACTCGGACAGATGTCGATCTCAGTTCTGGTCTCGCTCGCGGCGCATCGCTATTTCGCGGCGCGATCCCCTTTTCTACTTTGGCAGGCGATCGGCGTGGGGTCGTTACTCGGTTGGCTTGGCCTGATCTTTGTTGCGCTCGGTTTAGACTTGCTCATGCAGGGAAACATCAATTCCGCCGAACATGCGATTCGAATGAGCGACGCAAGTTTGGTTGCGAAATACGTCGCCGCTGTGTTTGCGTGTCACGTTTGCTACGGTTCGCTTATTAATGCCGCAGTTCGGGAGTACGCGGACTAAGATTTCGCACGCAAAGGCGCAAAGGCGCAAAGTTATGACCCTTCGGGCAGCCGGAGGTCATAACTTTGCGCCTTTGCGCCTTTGCGTGCGAAATTTTTTATCCGTAAACGTAACGCCACCAACGGATCTTAGGCGCGTGACGGTTTCGTTTGGCGTTGCTTGGTGGGTTTGGCCAGTTCCAACAGACGGTAACGCTTCAGCGCTTCGTTCAAAGCGTCCCGTCCGGCGCGAGTCAATTCGTAATACTTGCGCTGCGGGCGCGGTTCGGCTTGCGCGATGCTGGGCTTTTCCCAGGTGGAGGCGAGATAACTCGACTCTTCCAGGCGGCGCAGAGCCGGGTAAACCGTCCCGCCGGGAAGCCCGGTGATATCGATGATGTCGAATCCGTAAAGATAGCCGCTGCTGACTGCCTGTAAGACGACGGTGGCCGCGTAGGAAAGAGAGCCTTTTGCCATTCGCACTCCTGCTTAGATAGATTGCTGTCTAGAAAGTATTCTACATAGGGTAGAAAAGGCAAGCCGTTTCGTGGGAACATCTCGGAGGGGCTATGCGAGTAGAGTCTGAGAAAGACTATTACAAGGTGCTGGGCGTCAGCCGCGAGGCGACGCGCGAGCAGATCCGGAGCGCGTATCGCAGGCTGGCGCGCAAGTTTCACCCTGATTTGAATCCGAGACGGAGATCCGCAGAGGGGCGTTTCAAAGAAATTCAGGAAGCATACGAGGTGCTTTCGCAGCGCCACCATGAGTCGGAGTTCGATCAAACGTTCAACGATCCCGAGCTTGATCTCACGCCGGATACTTTCGACCCGAGCGCGCGGTATGACTTTGAGTGGAACTGGCCACGAAAGGTGTCGCTTGGGTTGTGGATCGTTTGCTCCGTAGGTGCTTTCCTGCCGACCAGTATTCTCAATGAGGCGCCTGTGTTCGGAATGCTGATCGCCGCTGTCCCGCTGGTGCTCGTTTGGGTGGGCCATTGGCTCTCCGATTTTGGCGAGATGGACATGGGGCTGGGTTCGATGCTCACCGAGATTTTCGGAAAGGTGCTGATGCTGATCGGCTGGCTGTTTTTCGCGCGACTGGTGGGCATGATGGTGATAGCGCCGATCATCGTAAAGATAGTTGGTTAAGGTCATGAATCTTACAGACATCAAACAGCTTTTTAACTACACCGAGTGGGCCAACGATCTCGTGATGCAGGCAGCGGCGAAACTACCTGACGAAAGTCTGCGTCGCGATGTGGGCATCAGTCACAAGTCGATCTTCGAAACGCTGTTGCACATGGCGGGAGCTGAATGGATCTGGCTGGAGCGCTGGCAGGGGCGATCGCCTGCCAAGGCTGAAGCATGGCTGCTCTGGACGAACGATTCGTGTGCTGATCTTCCGGCTTTGACGAATCGCTGGGGGAGCCTCATCGAACAGCGTGCGCGGTTTGTTTCCGAACTGGACGAGACGAAGTTAGCGGCCGAACTCTCGTTTAGACTTCTCAGCGGTGACCCCAGCGCGATGCGCCTGGCCGATCAAATGCAGCACGTTGCAAATCATGCGACGCTTCACCGCGGTCAGGTAGTCGGCATGATTCGCCAGCTCGGGATCGATCCGCCCTCAACGGATCTGCTCTTCTACCTGCGCCGCGAGATCTCACCCAAATAGAGCCGCAAAAAGGCACAGAAGGACAAAAAGAGTTTTACTGACGTACAGCGTCTTCACGCGCTGTTCGTTTACAGTGCACCGCTTTAGCCGCCTCACCGCTGATCTGACCGTTATTTTCCCGGCATGATAACTGCGACGGAAACCTGAGCGTTTCCCCGAGCAGGCATTCCTTTATCAGTTGGGAGCAAGACGATGGCAACCAGAAGCGCAACGGCGCGGCAAAGCGAGCGGCCGAGAGAAGAGAACGTTTCGCAGGCGAACACCGCCGATAATCCAGTGGTGGAACATCTTCAGCGGCAGGTAGCGAACGCGCTCGTTCTTTATCTGAACTACAAACACTATCACTGGCAGACTTATGGACCACTGTTTCGCGATCTTCATCTGCTCTTTGATGAGTTTGCGGACGCAGTGCGTGGGACTCTGGACGAGTTCGCCGAACGCGTCAGGATGATCGGTCAGGATCCGGTCTCCAGTCCGCAGGAGATGTTAGACAACGCGAGCGTCACTGTCGCGGAGCGCGAGCAGACGATGCGCGACATGATTCAGGAAGCAAACAAGAATGTCCTGACCGTGATCAAAGAGATGCGTGAGGCGGCCAGAATCGCAGACGACGAAAACGATCCAGGGACTGTGGATCTGTTTTCAAGGGCGGTGCAGATCCACGAGAAGCATGAGTGGTGGCTGCGCGACATTCTCGAAAAGCGAGACGGGCTAGTGAACTAGCTCCGTTATGGTGTCGCTGGACTAAGCAACTCTGTAAAGATCTGGACCAGTTGTCGAAACTCGGTCTTGCTCACAAAGAAGTTTGCGCCTTCGAACAGGCACTTCTCTTTGAGGCCGGGAGTGCCATCCGCCGTGAACATGATCACGATGACTTGCGACCGTTTCCTGCGAAGTTCTCGCAGGACCTCGAGTCCGTTCTTCATGGGCATTGCTACATCCAGCAAGACCACGTCCGGACGCAGCATGTCGATCATCAGTAACGCTTCCTCACCGTCGCTGGCCGTGCCGACGAGATTGCACCCCTTGATTCTCTGTAAGGCGCGTTTGATGTATTCCTGGACGAGCAATGAATCGTCCGCTAAAACAACCCGCAATTCTTTCAAAATCACCCGCTCCTGCTTTCCTTAGTTATGGGCGAAAACAGTGTTGCGGGTTTGGCGGGGTGGCGCAATCAGTTAAAGACGGAATCTCTTGTAGGGCGTTGGCCCATATGTTTGTCGTGGTTTGGTTTACAAGTGGAAGTGGACCACTCTGGCGTCCTGCTAAGTGCTGGTGATGCCTAGTTTAATAGCGTACTGGATGAGTTCCGCAGTGCTTCCGACGCCGAGGCCCTCCATCATCTCATACTTGTGAGACTCTGCGGTACGCGTCGAGATGCCGAGTTGCGTCGCGATCTCTTTCATCGTGTGTCCCGCACTCAACAACTTCAGCACTTCGCGTTGGCGTGGGGTGAGGTTGAAAGGTTTCGGTTCGTTGACGGGCGTATCGCTCTTGTCTTTCAGTTCGTCTGCGATCGTCGGCGTGATGTAGCGATGACCGGCGAGTACTTCCCTGATTGCGAAGATGAGATCTTCTCCGGGCGATGCCTTCAGTACGTAGCCACCAGCGCCGCAGCGTAGTGCTTCGGCCAGCAGCCTCGTATCCGCGTGCATGGTTAAGAAGAGTACTTTCGCCGTCGAGCCGGCTTGCTTGAGCCGCCGGATCGCATCGAGGCCATTGATCACCGGCATTGAAATATCAACTACGATAACGTCCGGCCTCAACAGCAGCGCTTGATCGATGAGAGCCTGGCCGTCTTCGACTATACCCACCAGATCAAACTCATCTTCCAACAGGCTCGCTAAACCCTGGGCGAACATTTTGTGATCGTCGGCGATTAATATCGTTGGTTGCATAACTACGCTCGCATGAGCGGCACCCGAGCCGTGAGGCAGGTGCCGATTTGAGGATTTGATCTTATTTCCAGTGAGCCGTTCAAGAGTCTGACTCTCTCTTCCGAGCTTGCCAGTCCTAAACCACTTCCGCGGCGTACCTTTTCGAGATCAAAACCTCGTCCCGAATCGGTCACTTCAAGCACGAGAAAACCTTCGGCTTCCGCCAGTCCGACTTTCGCCGACCTCGCGCCTGAATGCAGCGAAACATTTCGTACAGCTTCAAGCGCGACTCGATACAGACAGGCGGCGACGTCCTGTGGAATCGGATCCGTCTTCACGTTCGCGGAAAAGCTGACTCGCATACTCTTGTCCTGGTCCAACTCCGAGAAATGCGACTCCAGTGCGGCGATCAGGCCAACATGGTCCAGGACTTCCGGATGAAGTTGATGCGAAAGCTGCCGCACCTGCGTAGTCAGACTATTGACCTGACTTCCGAGGTGCTCGAGATCCGCCACGAACGATTCGTCGGCAGTCAATGCGCGACGTTTCAAACGACTAATTGCCAATCCCAATGCGGCGACGTTCTGACCGACGTCGTCATGCAAAAGAAGCGCGATCCTACGTCGCTCTGACTCCTGCGCGGTGATGAGCTGGGCTGCGAGTGAGCGAATCTTGCGCGTGCCGTGCAGTAATCGTTCCTCGCTCTGGCGCAGCGACGCCTCTGTAACCTGACGTTCCTCAATCACGGCGGCAAGCATCAGCAAAGGCACCGCAATGAGGACCAGAAAGGCCTGAATGGATAGCGCGTTATGTGAAGAAGTGCCGGCGAGAAACGGTCCGCTTCCATGCGTCGCTCCGTAGATCGCGAGGAACATCACCAGCAGCAAACCGGTTGTTACTCCGCGAATTCCAAATCTGATCGCCGCCCAGACCAAAATCGGAAGGGGCCAGTACAAGCGAGCAGGCGCCTGTTGAAAAGTACTCTGCTGCGTGTTGAAGACCACCACTCCGACGGCGAACAGCACCGACATCAACAAGCCGCCCTCGATGAATCTGCTGAAAGTTGCTTGCTTAACAGACGATAGACCTTCCTGCCCCCACTGGACGATAAACGGAACGAGGATCAGCGTGGCCAGCACGTTTGAAAGAAAGCGAAGTCGCCAGATGTCCCAGTAAGGGGGAGCACCCCACGCGTTCAACTTGACGAGCGCACTGTCGAGAAATGAAGAGAGAAAGGGAGCTAGAAAAGCACCGCAAATGAAAAACGCCGTGAGATCTCGCGCGCGCCGGAAATTGATTTCACTGCCGATCCAATAACGGAGTAACCACGCACCTAGAAGTGCCTGGGTTGAATTGCTAACGAACCACGACAAAACCATCAGGACGGGTACACCGCTTAGCAGTTCGGAAGCTACATGCGCAGGTAGAGTGGCTGCGATCATCACCCACCACCAGCGCGCGTTGGTGAGCAAGAGCGTCGCCAGCACGAGTGAGTTGGGCATCCACAGCGTGGAGATCGATCCCGGTTGTAAAGTGAACTCAAATCCGATCTTCGCGGTGATGTAATAGGCGGACGACAGAATGGCGGACGTGAGTAAGGCCTTGCGAAGAGCAGGATCAGTAAACGCCAGTCGCGTTAGACGCTGGGGAGTCATGGCACTCTTTCGGGGGTCCGGCCATCCGATTTGTATTTCATTATGTGGGTCACGCGAATATTTCCGCAAGGTTTTTAAGCTTGCGAAGTCGGAAAGCACAAAACCCGACGCTATCGCGTCACCAGTGATGACCGTATCCAAGTCTGCCCCTGCTCAAAACGCCCGCCGAAACGACCCTTGAAGAAAGTAAGGGCCGGGGATGCCCCTGACCGTAGTCGTCCCCGGCCTCCCTTGGTGTGTGGTCCTTCAGTGCATCCTCCTGTTCTCTCCCGTGCACCGCACACACCGATGTCGGAATATCTATTAACCTGCCTTGTACGCAGGCAGAGAAAAGTTACGGTTGAGTATTACGCCAAACTCGGTGCCTGATTTCACCTTCACCTCGTGGCCTTTCTTCACCCTGCCAGTGATTGCGCCGGTTAACGCGCCCACTCCGGCTCCAATCGCAAGTCCCTTTCCTCCACCTGCGATAGCTCCGATGACGGCGCCCCCCGCCGCTCCGCCACCGATAAACTTCGCTTTTCGATGACTGGTCTTGTGGGCCGTCACCGTTCCTTCGTTATCACTCGTGCCGGTTGACGTGTCGAGATCCGTTAACGATCCATTGAGGGCTCGTTGTCGTCCGTTCGGCAAAGTGATGCCGGTGAACTGCACGTCAAGCACAGCCGGTTTTCCCTTCTTCTGTGCCCGCTGGACGTTGATGACGCGCCCGTCAACAGTGCTGCCCTGCGGTGCGAGCAGTACGCCGTTCTTTGAATAGAGCGGATCCACAAGCGTTGAACTGAAGGTGTCGCCAATACGGGCCTTCTCTGAGTCAAGCTCGTCGTTCAGCCGCACGCGCATCACCTGGTTTGCGTAGATCGAATAATAAACGGGCCGCTTCTTCTTCGTTTGAGCCAAACCTTCCACTGCGGTTCCGATCAAAAGAATCAGGAGCAGCCCGGAAGCGGTTAGCAGTCGTGAATACCTTTGAGCCATTTTTCACCTCATAATCTGTTTAATGCGTCGCAGCCGTTGAGCGGCCGTCCTGCTGAGCGACCAAAGCCGGAGCGGCGACTGCAAAGTGTTGCTCGGGCGCCGGGAATCCCGCTTCTGTAAACGTTTCACGAATCGTGCGATTTGTGTCGAAGTAAACCTGCCAATAGTGCTGGTTGTTGCAATAGGGCCGGACCGCGAGGACTGGTCCCATGGGTGAGAACCGGAGTACTTCAACATCTGGCGCTGGGTTAACTATCACGTTCGGAATCGCGCTGAGACGATTCTTCAGTAGTTGAATGGCGCGAGAGATCTCGACCGTGTGATCGAGTTGAGCTTCGAGATCAACGCGGCGGTACGCGTTGGCGGAAAAGTTTTGAATGTTGTCCGCAAAGATTTTCCCGTTGCCGACGAAATTGCGGACGTTATCGAGAGTATCGATCGTGGTAACGAAGAGTCCGATGTCTTCGACTCTTCCCATCACTCCCGCCGCGGAAATGAAGTCGCCGACTTTAAATGGACGCAGAATCATCAGAAACGCCCCGGCCGCGAAGTTTGACAACAAACCGCTCCAGGCAAGGCCGATCGCCAGACCCGCAGAGGCGAGCAGCGCGGCGAAGGTGGTTGTTTGGACGCCGAAGTATCCGAGGATCGCGATTACGAGGGTGATGTTCAGTAAGACTGAAACCGTTGAACCAAGGTATTTGATGACGGTCGGTTCGATCGGCCGCTTGCGCAGGGCCTTAGTGATCAGTCCGACCGCGAAATAGATGAGCCAACGGCCGATTACCCAAAGTGCGATCGCTCCGAGAACTTTCAGCCCGAAAGCAAGGAGCCAAACAACGACAGTTTCCGAAATGCTCTGAAGGTTCATAAGCCATTTCTCCGTTCGATTGAGGGCGCATAGAACCGTCCCGTTGATTTCCAGGTGTGCAAATCAAATTTGCGGTGCATTCCGCAGCGTAGGCAGACGCGATAAGTCTGCGTGCCGTGCGTGAACGGCCGGCTGAGCTTGCGATGCCAGCAACCTGTAAATCTCGTCACCGCATACTTAAGATCAGCCAGAAGACCGCTGTTCAATTCCAGAAACTCCGATTGAGGAATCGGCGCCAAGAGTCGGGTATCTTGAGTACTCATGATCGGTTTTCCTTGCTAGTCGCCAACAATGCGAGCATCTTATTGTCCTGTTCGGAACTGAGGGATGTATGAACAATTGTGTCTCCATAGTTGCGAAGTTGTTTGAGCACTACTGTCGCCTCGGCGGCGCGCAGCAGCATGAAGATTGCTGAACCACTCGGCTCCATGAGAGCGGCGACGTCGCGTTTAAAGTTGACTGCCCGCGCGAGTGCTTCCTGCCACCAGCCGCCTTCCCGGGTTGTTTCCTCGCGCGTTGAAGTCTTCGAACCCCCGTTGGTTGAACAAGTAAGCCCGTCGCAAGCTTGCACCATCACATCAGTTCCCGGCACGAACAGGGTTGAACTCAACAACGAGCCCCACAACCTGGCCCAGCCCGCTGCTTCATAAGTGGAAAGATCAATGCTGAACAGCACCCGAGCTTTACCTTCTTCGTTGAGGGTAACGGCCACGGCCTGGTCAAGATCTTTCGCCCATGCAAAGTCGCGTCGCCGCAGCTCGTTCAGAACTTCGGGGGCTCTGAATTGATCTCTGAAGACAAAGGCAACTAGCTCACTCACGTACCGCAGCATAGATCCGAGGGAAGGGTCTCGAAATAGGGTGGAAACTGTATTTCCGCGTGGGATGTTATGTAACGAGAGTTGGCAGTAGAACAGTAACCACAGATTACACAGATGGATACGGATCTCATCTGTGTAATCTGTGGTTACCTGGTTTAGGCTTCGACGAGTTGATTGCGGATGGCGTAGTGTACCAATTCGACGATGGAGTTGATGTTGAGCTTTCGCATCACCGTGGCGCGATGCGTCTCTACGGTCTTGACGCTGATCGAAAGCCGGCTCGCGATCTCCTTGTTGCTCTTGCCTTCTGCGAGCATCTGGACGATCTCACGTTCGCGGTCCGTCAGCGTGCGGAAGACCGAATCCTCATCCGGCTTCGCACCCGATTTCAGAAACGCGTCCAGCAGTGCTTCGGAAACCTTCGCGGTAAAGAAGGGCTTGCGATGAGACAACGCTTCAACCGCACTGATCAAATGCCGGCCGGCATCTGACTTCAAAACATACCCGCGCGCGCCCGCCGACAACACTTCACGGATCAGATGCTCGGTCTCATGCATCGTGAAGATCAAAACTTCCGTCCGCGGCATTTCGCGGCGAATCTGTCGGGTCGCTTCGAGTCCATTCAGGTCGGGCATCGACAGATCGATCACCGCGACGTCAGGGGCCAGGGCGAGTGCAAGTTTGACTGCTTCACGTCCGTTTGAAGCCTCACCCACGATCTCCCAGCCTTCGTGTTGACTGAGCTGTTCGCGGAGACCACGGCGTACTACATCATGATCATCGGCCAAAAGAATGCGTACCATAATCCACTCTCCAGATCTTGGGGCAGGAGGATCCCGGAAAATTTTTGAGCGGCTGCTGGGTTGTTTCGAAAGTGTACGTCTCGCGTGACTCTCTGACAACCCGGGAGAATACCTATTTTTGAGTAATCGCTTTGGACCTGAATCTCCATTGCTACAGAAGTCTTCCCGGTCGAAATACCGACTTCACCTGATTATGTCACCCGCGTCGATTGTTTAGCCTGCCTCACCTAAGGAGAAATCACTAAAACGGAAAGGATATGGATGCCTCGGGGATTTCTATCGGCACTCGGTCGTTTCAGTCTGAGCTTACTGTTGATTGGGACGATCGCACTCGCGTCGCCCTTCTCTTTCGTTGTGTCGTTAGCAAAGGAGAACGCTCCGGCGGAGCCACTCCAGCCAACCGATGGTGGTTGGCCAAGACTTGTGAATCTACCCGGTGGAGCTAGCGTGCTTCTTTATCAACCGCAGATTGCCGACTGGAAAGATCAGCGGCACATCGTTGCCTGGTCGGCCGTGTCTTATCAGGCGAACAAGACCAGTAAAGCTCAACTCGGAACCGTCAAGATCGAAGCTGATTCGAGTGTGGCGCTCGATGAACGGCTGGTGAGTTTTACTCCATTCAAAATCACCGGGTTTAACTTCCCATCGCTATCGCGAGACGCAGCACAAGAGATCTCGAGTGAACTACAGGCCACGATTCCACAGGGTACTCAGGTGATTGCACTCGATCGCGTGCTCGCCAATCTCGACAAGAGCTCGATTCGGCCCTCGAGTGGCGCCAACAATCTCAAGGCCGATCCGCCGAAGATCTTTCACAGCACTAGAGCGGCGGCGCTCGCGATCTTCGATGGGCAACCGGTTTGGAGTCCGATCAAAGACAACAATCTCAAGTTTGCCGTAAACACAAACTGGGACGTCTTTCAGACGCCGGAAAACACTTTCCTGCTGCGCGATAACAAGAACTGGCTCAAGGCAACGTCGATCAATTCCGCGTGGACTGCGGCGGGCGAACTACCGGCGAGCCTGAGTAAGTTGCCGGCCGATGAGAATTGGAAAGAAGTTCGCGCAAGTCTTCCTGGTGGTAGCTATGTACCGAACGCAGTGCCGTCGGTATTTGTGAGTTTTGAGCCGGCCGAACTGATTCAACTGCAAGGAGAGCCGGTGTTAGCGCCGGTCGCCGGAACGTCGCTACTCTGGGTCAGCAACACAGAAAGCGATCTGTTCAAGCATCAGGCGACCGGCGCGTTTTATTACCTCGTTGCCGGACGATGGTTCACGGCTGAAAGTCTGAATGGACCATGGACGTTCGCGACGCTAAAACTCCCGGAAGATTTCAAAAGGATCCCGGTCGAGCATCCTCGTTCGCGTGTGCTCGCTTCAGTGCCTGGCACGGATCAAGCTACCGAAGCAGTCTTACTGGCACAGATTCCGCAAACAGCACGCGTCAACATCAAGGAGATTAAAGCGCCTGAAGTTTCATATCAGGGAGATAAGCCTGAGTTTCAAAAGATCGACGCCACTTCGATCGAGCTGGCCGTCAATACTGACAAGCAGATCCTGAAATTCGAAGACAAGTATTACATGTGTTTTCAAGGCGTGTGGTTTACGTCTGCAAGTACAAGTGGTCCGTGGACAGTCGCGAAATCAATTCCCAAAGAGATCTATTCGATCCCGGCGAGTTCCTCCGCGCACAACGTTACCTACGTCACCGTTGAGGATGACGACGACGATGATGACAACTGGGTCACGTTTGTTGCGGTCGCCGGTTACACGGGAATAATGGTCGCATGGGGTTGTGCCGTGTGGGGCACTGGTTGGTGGTATCCACCTTACGTTTGGTACGGTGGATTTTATCCTGCGTATTTCTGGTATCCACCAACCTACGGTCTCGCAGCGTGGTACAACCCCTACACGGGAACGTTTGGTCGCGGTGCCGCAGTTTATGGTCCATATGGCGGAGCGGGGGGCTGGGGGGCCTACAACCCGAGAACCGGAACTTTCGCTCGCGGGGGCTCCGTCTATGGACCATATGGATCGCGGAGCTTCGCGCAAGCGTGGAATCCGCGCACCGGAACCTACGCCGGCACTCGTCAGGGATCCAACATCTACGAAAACTGGGGCTCCAGTTACGTTCAACGCGGCGATAACTGGGCCCAAACAGCTCACATCACAAACTACGCTACCGGGAGAAGAACCACCGCCGCGCGCGGCAGCGAAGGCGGCGCCGGCATTCACACCAGCGGTCCAGGCGGCAGCAGCACGATCGCCCGCACGGGCGGCGGCGACATCTACGCCGGACACGACGGCAACGTCTATCGCAAGCAGGATGGACAGTGGCAGAAGTGGGACAACGGTGGCTGGAACTCTGTAGACAAACCACAAAACCCCGGCAACCGCATCAGCGGAGAAACACTCGACGGCCAGGTCACCAGACAAAGACCAGGTGAAGGCGGTAGTGGCACTCGCTCGCCACAGTTTGAGCAGCTCGATCGCGATCGCTCTGCGCGCGGCGAAGGTGCGCAACGAGTGCGCGACAACCAAACGTATCGTGCGGGCGGTTTCGGTGGTCGCAGTCACGCGGGAAGTTTTCGCGGCGGAGGTGGATTTCGTGGAGGCGGATTCCGCCGCCGTTGAGGCTGGGGGTCTTAGGTCTTTGGAATTTGGACTTGGTTTGGTTTCACAGACCAAAGACCAAAGACCAAAGGCCAAAGACCCAAGGCCAAAAGAAGGACCATCGCTGCGTGGATTCCGGCCTGCGCATAAAAATCATTTTGAACGAAGCAAAGAAGGGGAGTTATATGGCAGACAAGAAACCTAACATTCTGATCATCTGGGGTGACGATATCGGCTGGTTCAACGTCAGTGCTTATAACCACGGCATCATGGGATACCGCACGCCGAACATCGATCGCGTCGCCAAAGAAGGCGCACTCTTTACCGACTGGTATGGACAGCAAAGCTGCACTGCCGGTCGCGCGGCTTTTATTACGGGACAATCGCCGATTCGCACCGGGCTCACCAAGGTTGGTCTGCCTGGATCTGATCTTGGACTGCGTCCCGAAGATCCAACCATCGCCGACGTGTTGAAACCGCTCGGCTACACCTGTGGGCAATTCGGTAAGAACCACGTCGGCGACCGCGACGAGTTTCTTCCTACCGTCCACGGCTTCGATGAATTTTTTGGAAATCTCTATCACTTGAACGCCGAACAGGAACCGGAAAACCCTGATTACCCGAAAGACCCCGAATTCAAGAAGAAATTTGGACCACGCGGAGTGCTCAAGTGCAAGGCCGATGGTAAAGGCGGCCAGACGATCGAGAACACCGGGCCGCTGACCATCGAACGCATGAGAACCGTCGACGAGGAGTTTCTTGCCGGTGCGCTCGACTTTATTGAGCGACAGGCAAAGGCCGACAAACCCTTCTTCTGCTGGTTTAACTCCACTCGCATGCACATCTTCACGCACCTCAAGAAGGAGTCGGAAGGTAAAACGGGACTCGGTGTTTATCCCGACGGGATGGTCGAGCACGATGGTCACGTCGGACAACTACTCGACAAGCTCGATGCACTCGGCATCACTGACAACACCATCGTGATGTACTCGACTGACAACGGCGCTGAAGTTATGAGTTGGCCCGACGGCGGCACCACACCGTTTCGAGGTGAGAAGGACACTAATTTCGAGGGCGGTTGGCGTGTGCCGTGTGCGATCCGTTGGCCCGGTGTCATCAAGCCCGGCACTGTTTCCAACGACATTTTCTCGCACACTGACATGTTACCGACCCTGGCGGCAGCGGCCGGTGATCCAAACATAGTTGAAAAACTAAAGAAGGGTCACAAAGCGGGCGATAAGACTTTCAAAGTTCATATCGACGGATACAACCTCATTCCGTTTTTGAAGGGCGAAGTCAAAGAGAACCCGCGAAAAGGGTTCCTGTACTGGAGTGACGACGGGGACCTGATGGCAATTCGCGTCGGTCACTGGAAAGCACAGTTCATGGAACAACGAGCAAAGGGCTTTGACGTTTGGAAGGAACCGCTGGTTTCGCTGCGCACTCCGGATATATACAACCTGCGGAGCGATCCTTTCGAGCGCGCTAAAGAAGACGCCACGATGTTCTACGGCAAATGGATGGCCGACCGAGCGTTCTTACTCGTGCCGGCCCAGGCCATCGTCGGCGAATTCCTCAAGACGTTTGAGGAATTCCCGCCGCGTCAAACGCCGGCCAGCTTCAGTATCGACCAGGCACTGGAAAAGGCACGGCAGAACCAGAGCAGTATGGCCAAGGCTGCCGGCGGTGCTAGTTAAATCACTTCAAGGGGGAAGGAGGCAGTCAGTAGTAAGCGGCCTCCGTTTACCAAGGGCAATGAGTAAAGTTGTCGAGGTTTACACCTTGGATCCCGGCGCCGATCCCGTGTGCAAGTTCTACAACCTCCATCCCTATCCGCCGCCGGTGGAGAATCTCGATCGTGCTCGCGACGAATGGCGTGATGAGAATCGTCAGCACGCCGAGTATCACTTGCTGTGGCCGCACAAACCATATCGCGACGATCTCGAGATCCTCGTCGCCGGCTGTGGAACGTGGCAGGCAGCACGCTATGCGCTGTGTCGTCCTGGTTCGCGTGTGGTTGGTATCGACGTCAGCACGACGAGCCTGGACCACACGGCGCAGTTAAAAAAGAAGTACTCGTTAACGAATCTCGAAACAGAGAATCTATCGATTGAAAACGTTGCGGAGTTGGGCCAGGAGTTCGATCTGATCGTCTGCACCGGAGTTCTACATCATCTCGTCGCTCCGGATGCGGGTGCGCGCGCCCTTCGGTCCGTGCTGAAACCGGAGGGCGCGATGTACCTCATGGTCTATGCGCCTTACGGACGAGCTGGGGTGTACATGCTTCAGGAGTATTGCCGGAGACTCGGAATCGATACCTCGGAGCGTGAGCTCGGCGACCTGACTTCAGTGATCGAAGCATTACCGCACCATCATCCGCTGGCGACGGTGCTGCGTGCCTCGCGCGATTCACTGGATCCCGATGCGCTTGCCGATGCGTTACTGAATCCGCGTGATCGATCGTATTCGGTGCCGCAGTTGTTCGACTTCTTTGATCGCAGTGGTTTGCAGTTGAGTCGCTGGTACTGGCAAGCGCCTTACTTGCCGCAGTGTGGCGCAATCTCGGCGACGCCACATGCAACTCGGCTGGCTGCGTTACCCGAGCCGGAGCAGTATGCGGCGATGGAACTGTGGCGCGGCACGATGACGTGTCACAGCGCGATCGCCTATTGCAGTGGTTCGAAAAGGTCGAACGTTAGGTTCGACGATGGGACTTGGTTGAGCTACGTGCCGATCCGGCTGCCGTGGACCATGTGCGTCGAGGAACGGCTGCCGCCGGGAGCAGCGGGCGTGCTGTTGAATCAGAGTCATCCGTTTCACGATCTGATTCTGGTTATTGATGCGGGTGAGAAGCGGGTTTTTGAATCGATCGACGGACATCGCAGCACCGGGGAGATCTTGAATGAGGCACGCGTCGATGAAGCACGCGGGCGCGAGTTTTTCCAACAGCTCTGGCGCTACGACCAGGTCGTTTTTGACGCGTCGGAGGCGGGCTAGAACCAACGCGGGCTAAAACCGAAGATGGGGTGGCCACGGAGTGCCACCCCTACAAAAGAGCGACGGCAAATATTGAAAATGCGGAAGAGTTTGTAGGGGTGGCCCTCCGTGGCCACCCCATCTTCAGCTCTTAATGTCCTGACCGGGTGCAAGAAGTAAATGTCTTCAACAAAACTGTCTCCCGCCGTCGCGCTTCCTTCGTGGAACGAATGCACTGCTAAGCAGTTCATCCTGGATTTTGTTCGTCGCGTGACGAGTACGGTTAGTCCTGACTTCGTTCCCGAAAATCAACGCGTCGCCGTGTTCGATAACGACGGCACGCTCTGGGCAGAACAGCCCGTTCCGGTCCAAATCTATTTCGCTGTCGACGCCGCGAAAGAACGCGCCGCCGTTAGCGAGAAACTAAAAGAGATCGAACCTTTCAAGTCGTTACTGGCAGGCGACTTGAAGGCCGTTGCCGCGCAGGGGTTAAAAGGTCTCGCAGAGATCCTCAAGCTTACCCACACCGGCATGACGACAATTGAGTACGAAGACTCAGTGCGACGATGGTTGCACAACGCACGCCATCCAAAACTGGGCCGTCCTTACACGGGGGTCGTCTATCAGCCGATGCTCGAAGTGCTTGACTACCTGCGCGGTAACGGATTTCAAACCTTTATCGTCTCGGGCGGCA
This sequence comes from Pyrinomonadaceae bacterium, assembly GCA_044867735.1. Classification (GTDB taxonomy): domain Bacteria; phylum Acidobacteriota; class Blastocatellia; order Pyrinomonadales; family Pyrinomonadaceae; genus PSRF01. Next base: position 22,892 of record JBIOVO010000171.1, read on the forward strand.
GCGCTGATTTCATGCGCGTGTTTGCCGAAGCGACTTACGGTATTCCCCCGCAACAAGTCATCGGCTCTACCTTCAAAACACACTTTGAATTGCGGGACCACAAGCCGGTCGTGGTGATCGATCCTGAGATCGACTTGTTCGACGACAAGGCAGCGAAGCCGGTTGCGATTCATAAGTTCATCGGCCGTCAACCAATCGCCTGCTTCGGAAACTCGGATGGCGATCGAGAGATGCTCGAGTGGACCACACTCGGGCCAGGAACGAAAGCGCCTCGTCTCGGTTTGATTGTTCATCACACGGATGGCGAGCGCGAGTTTGCCTACGATCGCCAGAAAGTACCGAGCGGTCAGTTGGATAAAGCATTCGACGAAGCGCCGCAACGTGGCTGGGTGTTGGCCGATATGAAGCGCGACTGGAAAGTCGTGTTTCCGGTCGTGTGAAGAAGTGAATCTGAGATGAAGCGTTCTACGAACACAATTCTGCTCGCAGTTCTTACGTTGATCTGTGCGCAGGCTGCGATCGCGCAGGATCCTTTGCCATCCTGGAACGACACGGCGCCCAGGAAGGCGATCATCGCTTTTCTCGAGCGTGTTACGAAAGAAGGTTCTCCTGATTTTGTTCCTGTGCCTGAGCGCATTGCCACGTTTGATAACGACGGCACGCTCTGGTCCGAGAAACCGGTGCCATTTCAGTTGCTGTTTGCTTTCGATCGAGTGAAAGCACTTGCACCGCAACATCCGGAATGGAAGACCAAAGAGCCATTCGCGTCGCTGCTCAAGGGCGACTTGAACGGCGTCGCAGCCGCTGGTGAGAAAGGTGTGCTCGAGATCGTCACCGTAACACACACCGGTATCACAACCGATGAGTTTTCAAAGACTGTGCATGACTGGATCTCGAGCGCCAGACATCCACAGACAAAGAAGCTCTACACCGAAATGGTCTATCAACCGATGCTTGAACTGCTGGCCTATCTACGTGCCAACGGCTTCAAGACTTTCATCGTGTCTGGTGGTGGAGTGGAGTTCATGCGTCCCTGGACGGAACGCGTGTACGGCATTCCGCCGGAACAAGTAGTTGGCAGTGCGGGGAAACTCAAACTGGAGACCCGCGATGGTCGTCCAGTCCTCATAAAACTACCCGAAGTAGATCTCATCGACGACAAAGAAGGTAAGCCTGTTGGTATTCAGAGTCGTATTGGTCGTCGCCCGATTGCAGCGTTTGGAAACTCCGATGGTGATCTGCAAATGCTGGAGTGGGCGATGGCGGGAAACGGCGCTCGGTTTGCGCTGTTCGTTCATCACGACGACGCGCAACGCGAATTTGCGTACGACCGAACGGACAAATTGCAGAAGTTTGACAAGGGTTGGAACGCCGCTGTTGAGAGGGGCTGGACGGTAGTCAGCATGAAACAAGACTGGAAGAAAATCTACCCGGTTGAGGATTGAATTTCGAGGCAATCTCCGACTGGCGTGGGCCACGACCTAGTAGTTTTACCAGTGAAAGATACGCAATTCGCTGTATATGCTGACTCTCTCCGTGTCGCCTTTAATCCTCCATCACAGGGGTGAGTTCTTTCCAACACACGCCCACAGGAGGCGGAATGAATACAGTGCCTTGTCTACCCGTTAAAACTTTGCTGAAGCGGACCGCGCGAATCACTGTGATCGCGATCTGTTTTGCGTCGCTCGTCTTGATGTCTTCGCTGAGCGCAAGCGCAGCGCGCCGCAAACCCCAGAAGCCGAAGCAGCCAGTCGCGCAAACCAAAAACGACTTTGAACGGACGAAAACTCAGACCGAAGTAGTGGCCACCGAAGAAAGTAGCAAGACGACGGACGAGTTAAAGACTTCTGACGCTCCGACAACGGCGCAAGGATCGGTGTCACCGGAATGGGAATTCTCGGTGACGCCGTATCTCTTCCTGGCGGGTTTGGATGGGACCGTTGGAGTAGCTCGTCAGACAGCGACCGTCGATGCCAGTTTCCGCGACATCTTTCGCAACCTCGACTTCGCCATCATGGGAACCTTCGAGGCCCGAAAGGGAAACTGGATGTTCCTCGGCGATGCGATGTACATGAAGTTGTCGGGCAAAAGAGTCACTCCCAGTCCCTTTTTCAGCGACATCAACGTCGAGACACGAGAAATAATTATTGATCCCGAGGTTGGTTATCGCGTCCTGAACGAGGAAGGCGGATCGATCGATTTAATGGCAGGCGTGCGGTTCTGGAGTGTCAAGAACTCTATCAACTTTCAACGGACCATTTTGCCGCCCATCGATGTTGAAGGTACCGAGAACTGGGCGGATCCAGTCGTTGGTGCGCGAGGTATTCTCAAGCTCACGCCACGCACGTTTCTCGTCGGAAAGTTCGACGCAGGCGGCTTTGGCATTTCTTCGGATTTCACCGGACAAGCGTTCGGCGCAGCCGGTTTTCAACTGAACCCGCGAATCGCTCTGATTGGCGGCTATCGCTATTTGCGGGTCGACTACGTCAGCGACGACGGGTTCGTTTTTAAGACTGCCATGAGCGGCCTGGTGCTCGGCGCAAAGTTCAAGTTTTAAGAAAGGAGATCACATGCAAACTCGAATCATCCGCTTTGCGACCATCGCCGGCATGTTACTCGGTTCCTTGATGTTTGCGAGTGGACCCGGCGAGACTGCGCAGAATCCTCTCAAGTTGAAGAAGTCTATTTACATTCAAGCCCAGGCAATGGGTACGTCCACCCAGATGGGACGATCCTACGGCATCACAGCCATCATCAATGAGCTCTCACCGCCCGACGATCAGAAGGTTCTGCTGGAAGCGTTCGAGGCAAAAGGAAACGAAGGTCTCGTTAATGCGCTTTCAAAAATGCCTTCGAAAGGCCGGCTTGCAATCACGGGAACGCTTGGCGGTGACCTCGCCTACATTCGCCAGTTTCCGATGCCTGATGGCGGCGTGCGCATTCGCATGGTTACCAATCGGCTGTTGCGTTTTGGAGAAGTGTGGGCTGACACCCGATCGACCGACTACAACCTCTCCGGGATGGAAGTGATCCTCAGCAAAGACCGCAAGCACAACAGTGGCGTGTTGTATCCGGCCGCCGAGTTGAAGTTGAACAAAGAAGGCCAGATGGAGATCGAGCTGTACCAGAATCCGTGGAAACTGGTGAACATTCAATTGCGATGAGCCACAAAAAGGCACACAAGGCACAAATGAAGCAGAAGCGAGGTCCTGTGTCTGTGGTGCATTCCGTTTCTGGTCTTATGTTTGTGCATCCTGGTGGCCAAGTTTCCCGCAGGACGCAAGGTTGCGGAGCAGGCGAGTTAGCGTATTAGTCGCTTCGCGGCTTGCGTCTTGTCGGGATCATCAACTTGCGAGGTTACTTAGAATCAACTCACGAAATACAGGATTTACCCGATTCACTCATGCGAACCCTTCTAGTCAAATTGGATTTAAGGCAAATCCCAGTTGGGGTTCCAGGAATCAGAGAACACCATGAGAATCAAATTGCTGGTTGGATGTCTAACGTTGCTCTTGTTCGCGAGCACCGCGAGCGCGCAGAAGGTTGCGGTTGGTTATGACCACGCGGTCGACTTCTCTACAGTGCGTACTTATTCGTGGGAGAAGGGCGTGCCGGCAAAGAATCCCGAGCTCGATCGGCGAATAATCAGCAGCATCGAACGACAACTAACTGCAAAAGGATTGCAACGCGTCGACGCGAACGCGGACGCGATCGTTTCATATCACGCCGCGGTGATACCTGACTTCGATCAAGCGACAGTCGCACGTCCCGGAACCTGGGGAGCGCGCGCGGGCAGTATGGGTCAGGTTTGGGAAGTCACGCGTGGCTCGCTCATCGTGCAGATCGTTAACGGCAAGTCGAAGCAGGAATTGTGGCGCGCGTCTGCCACCGAAACAGTCCAGGAGCAGAATCTCGACGTCAGTAAGAACCTGGATAAAGCTTCAAAGAAGATCGACAAGGTTGTGGAGAAGATGTTTAAGCACTACCCGACCACAAAGGAAGGAAAGAAGTCGTGAAGCAAAAAGTGATTGTTCTGCTTGTATTGGTCTCAGTTGTTTCGTTGCTGGCTGCCTGCAATGGAGGAGGAACAAACGCGCCAGCGTCCTCGACAAATGCACCCGGTAGTGCTGGTCCAACGGCCCGTGCTGCCGCAACGCCAACCGCTGACGAGATCCGCGCCGTGCTGTCGGCACATGACAAGGCGCTCAACGATAGGAATCTCGACGCCATCATGGCGACGTTCTCCACCGATCCGCAAACCGTCGTCCTGGGCACCGGTACCGAAGAGCGCTGGGTGGGCCCAAATGAAATCAGAGCTGCTTACACCGAGATTGTCAAAGACTACGATCCCGGCACACTTCAGGCTGTTTGCGACTGGAAGACCGGCGGCGCTGACGACGCCGGAACGATGGCGTGGCTTGCCGCCAGTTGCAGTTGCAAAGACTCGCTGCAAGGAAAGGCACGCGAATACAAACTGAACGTTTCGGGAACGCTCGAGAAGCAGAACAACAAATGGGTCTTTGTTTCGCTTCACATGTCCAACGCGTTCCAACCGCCGGTCACGAAATAGGAGGCAGCATGGAGAAGAAAGATGAACAACGGTTGGTTTCGCGCCGGGACTTTTTGGCTGGCCTGAGAAAGTGGTCTGCGGCAGTGATCGGTGTCGCAGTTGGCGGCGCGGCTTTACTGACGGGCGAAGAGGCAGCCGGATGGGTGAATAGTCGCGGCTCGTGGGTGAATGGCGCAGGCGCAGGTGGTTGGGTCAATCGCCGCACCACATGGGTAAACGGCGGCGGCGGTGGCGGAGCGTGGGTGAATCGCGCCGGTGGCGGGGGCGGTGCGTGGGTGAATCGCCGCGGCTGGTAAAGACAATGGCCACGGACTTCACGAGCGAGCTCGAATACGGAACGCCGCTGGAGATCGTGCTCGAAGATCCGGCGAAGTATCTCGAGCTTTATCGGTACACGACGCTGCTAGACGATCATCCGGTGCGTATCGTGATTCCGGTCGCTGTGGGCTTCAGCAAAGCCGTGAAGCTCGCGGTCGCTCTGAATTTCGCGGTGAAGCTGGACATGCGGCAACCGGATGCGGAGTTGCTGAAAGAAGTCGAAGAGGTCCTCGATCTCTATCTGCATCGCAGCAACGTGCGTCAGCCGATCGACTTCTTTCAGACGACGCTCATGTCGTTCCTTCGCGAAGAACCAATCTCGCTTTGGGAAGTAAACGAGGAACAGCCAGTCTGGCCCGATCACGAGCTCGAGTGTCACGAATGCAAATTCCTGGGCCGCTGCGGTGGTTACTTCAAGGTCCCCGACAAAACCTACAGTTGCGATGGCGTCAAGCGAGTGTTTCAAACGCTGGCAGGCGCGGCGGAAGAGATGAGAAACGACCTTGCGGCCTTTGAGGCAATGGAGGTACGGGCCCAGCCATGATGCGCAACCACTTTTCCATCATTCTCCTGCCGACGAACAAGTGCAACGTCAACTGCGAATACTGTTTTGAAGACAAGACAGACGATCGCATGTCGTTGGACCAGCTCGGGCTCGTGATGCGCAAGGTCCTTGACTACATGGAAGAGGCGTCCATCCACGCGCTCACGATTCACTGGCAGGGTGGCGAGGCGATGATGATGCCGCCTGAGTGGTTTGAGGGCGCGTTTGACCTGATTCAAAACGAAGCCGTGAAGAGAGGGAAGTTTGTCGAGCATGGCTTGCAGTCAAACATGATCAGCTACAGCAAGCGTTGGAACGGAATCATTGAGCGCATGTTTGGCAACAGTGTTGGGACGTCGATGGATTATCCCAACGTTCATCGCAAGCTCTTCAACGGTTCGGCTTCTGACTACACGCGCATCTGGAAACACAACGTGCAGGCAGCGCTCGACGCCGGGATCGAGATCGGCGTGATCGCTGTGCCAAACCAGCAAACCTTGGATGTGGGCGCCGAGGAGTTTTACTCGTTTTTTGTGGACGAGGTTGGCGTGCAGAGTTTTCAGGTCAACACGCCGTTTCCGGGCGGTGAAGGGAACAAGACAAAGCGCACGCTCGGACTCGATGTCGACGATCTCGGGAAGTTTTTTGCTGATCTGACTGATGTCTGGCTCGAACGAGGATATGACGACGGTATCAAACTTGGTCCAATCGATGAACTGGTCAAGAAGTTTACCAGCGGCAACGGTTGTTTACCTTGTATCTGGCAGGCGAACTGCGCGGACGAATTCATCTCGATCGACGCGCGCGGTTTTGTGGCGCAGTGTGACTGTTGGGTGACGAGTTATCCGGAGTATTTCTTCGGGAACATTTACGAGAGTGAGAATCTGGGACGCATGCTTGCGGAAAGCCATGCGCGCCGCAAGTTTGTCGTGCGTCCAGCAACGATAATTCCGGAGGACTGTATCAACTGCGACTACCTGGCGCTGTGTCATGGTGGCTGTCCGGTGCGCACTTACACCTTCAGCGGGACGATGTTTGAGAAAGATCCCTATTGCGGAGTCTATCTAGCGATGTTCCGCAAAGCCGAGGAAGTAGCCGCGAAGCTGTCACAGATCCGAGCCTTAAATCCCGTCGCTGTTTTGCCACTACAACTGGTCCAGATCGAACGTCGTTCGCCTCAATAGATGTTTCTGTGCCTTATGTGCCTTTTTGTGGCTTAAGGAGAACTGATGAGCCTTGCGACTTTAATTCCTTTGTTAATAAAGATCAGCATCACGCTCAGCGTGTTTGCGATCGGCCTCAAAGCTTCTTTCGCCGACGCGACGTATCTCTTTCGCAGACCGGCACTCCTCGCGCGGGTCTTGTTCTCGATGAACGTGATCATGCCGCTGTTTGCGGTACTCGTTGGATTGAGCTTTGAACTACCTCCACCGGTCGAGATCGCGCTGATCGCATTGTCGGTATCGCCCATTCCGCCGATTCTTCCCAACAAAGCACTCAAGGCAGGAGGAGAAGAAAACTACACGATCGGATTGCTCGTCGCCACGGCCCTGCTATCGATAGTCCTGGTTCCGCTTACGATGGAGTTTTTTGAGAGAGTATCGGGAATCACCATGCAGATGCGAGCACGCGAGGTCGCGTTCCTGGTGCTGACCACGGTGTTGCTGCCGTTGATCGTGGGAATGTCGGTTCGGGTGTTGTGGCCCCACTTTGCCGACCGCAGGGCGAAAGTGATCGGACTCGTGGCGATGGTGCTCCTGGTGCTTTGTTGTCTGCCGATCCTGTTTACGTCCGTTCGGGCCATACTCACACTAATTGGTGATGGCACGCTCTTCGCCCTCGCTGCTTTTGCAATTGTTGGACTCATCGCCGGTCACTTGCTTGGTGGTCCAGAGCCGGGCGATCGACCAGTGTTGGCGCTCTCGACTTCTGCGCGCCATCCGGCAGTCGCCGTGGCAATCGCTCACGCGAACTTTCCCGGGCAGAAACTGGCGGGTGCAGTCGTGCTGATTTATTTGATCCTGAGCGTCATCCTTGCCGCACCGTATTTGAACTGGGTCAAACGCTCCCGCGCGGTAGGCGTCGAAGATCGCGTCAGCCCCGCCACGCGATAGCGACGAGTTTCTTTAGCTCCGCTGAAAAGTGCAGTCAGGAAGAGGGGCTTGCCCCCGCAATCAT
>JBIOVO010000172.1:0-9993 GCA_044867735.1 Pyrinomonadaceae bacterium
CAGAGATCGTGGGACTCGTGCCACGCAATGCCTTAGATCTCAACGCAGCCTACTTCGCCAAACTCGAGAACTTCTCCGAATCCAAAATCCTCGAACACCAAATCCGTTTCATCTGTGGCTAAGATCCCATTTTGATGAGGGCGTGGCGGAGCCTCTCATGCTTCTGCATCAACCTAAGATACTTCACCTCTTCCGGAGCATTCTTCGCCTTGATGATCTGGTCCAGCGTCTTTTTCTCTTCATCACTCCAGCTCTTTAGGTCAGGTATTAAGGGCAGCACCAAATCAAGCCCGGACGCTGCTTGATGCTTCAGGCGCTGCGCCTTCAAACCGATTCTTCGCATCTGAAAACGATCCCAATCACGGCTCTCGTGCAACTGAAAGATCATCGGACTCTCCGCCAGCTTCCGTAACGTTGCCGGACGCGTGCGATAACCTTTGCGCGTTGCGATCTTTTGTTCTTCCCTTAGGGCGAGTTCCAGGTTCGCTTTTCTCATCGGGCGAAAACCGAGTTTGCGATAAAACCAGAACGCGCCCGAAGCGATGCCTTCTTCGTTTTCATGTCCGATCTGATATGGGTCCAGCGAGAACGCCGTCACACCGGTGAAGTGATGCATGACGTTGAGGATCTTCGCGTACAACCACGCGGTTTCGCCTTCGCGAAATGTGTAATAGAGATTGAACCCGCTTTCCATTCTCTCAAACAGCGAGAGCCCTTCGAAATAACCAATAGGCACACCGTTCTTGAAGATCGTCAGCGCATGGCAAGCGCGTAGCGGCAAACGTTTTTCTGCCGGCAGGCCCATGAGAAAGAGTTCGACGCCACGGCCCAACTCTGCGTGATAAACGTGCTTCGGATCGCCGTGCGTAAAGCCATAGAGTTCTCGATAACGTATCGTCGAAGCCTCGCGCGCCAGGTCGAGTGCTTCTTCACCTTGCTTTGGCGTCAACTTTTGTAACGGTGGCGCGGGTTTGGCAAGTTCCTGATAAAGATCGATTTCGCGGCGTTGAATCAGTGGGCCACGATGATAAAAGAACGAGCTTCGAACGACGCGCATGCCCGTCCGGGTGGCTTTGTAGCGCGGCGTCCAGCGCACGTAGATCTTTTGCGAGTCGTAGATTTCCGCTCGTTCCGCTTCAGGCTTCGATAGCTGATCCACTTGTTCGATGAGCCAGCGTAGTTCGGAGCGTCCATTGCGCGCGGCGCGCAGCCATTCACGATAGGGAATGTTGGCTTCGACTAACGTGTCTTCTTCGAGCAACGGTATGAAACGTGGCCACGCTTGTGCGAGCCGGTTCTCATCCTCAACCCAGTCCCACTCGATCTCGACCTCGGCTGCATGACGTTGCAGCAGCCAGCGCACGATGTAGAAGCTGAACGTATCGACGACTGAACTTCCCGCGATGCCGGAGACTTCGGGATGTTGCAGTGGCGTCAAGTCGATCTCTTGTTCGCCCAATCTCGACACTCTATTCGCAATCTTTCGAAGTTGGCTTTCAGTTGCGCGAACTAGACCGGCGTTTTGCGGATAGGCACGCAGAAATAGCAGGATCTCGTGATAGCGAAAGAGCGAATCAGTATCGTCGACGTTCGTACGAGAAAAGGTTTTGAGTAATTGCAGGAGGCGACGAGCCGCAGCCGGAGCAAACTGATTTTTCAGCTCGTCGAGTTCGTCAATGAGGTGAGTTGTGTTTGCGCGCGGCACAATTATGCTCGGCGAATGAACCTGGCGGCGATCCAGCCAACCAGCACGAGGATCGACAGGATGATCCAATTGTAACGATCGCCGTACGTCACGCCGGGAAAGTGACTGCTGATCATCATGAACACCACCGGCACGGCCATGAACGTGTTCTGTTTGGAGCGCAACTTCGCCTGCGCCGACAATCGCTCATCGGGTTTGCGGCCTTCGTTCAGCGCGGCAATCATCTTCTTCTGCGCCGGCAGAATGTGCATCCACACATTCGCGGCCATGATTGTGCCGAAGATTGCGCCGAGGTGAATGTACGCAGCGCGCGCACTGAATACTTTTGTGAGACCAAGAGCGACCACCACGATGAGCACATACGCAACTGCCGCAAACAACTTCTCGTTACGGCCTAACGGCGTCTGCATCATCACGTCGTAAACAACACCGCAGGCGACGATTATTCCAATCGCCAGAGCCACCGCGACGCCGAGACTCATCTCGCGCACGTCCGTATCAATCAATGCACCACCACCGAGATAGTAAATCAGGACCAGGAGTGCAAAACCGCTGAGCCATGTCATTCCGGCTTCCCAGCGAAACCAGTGCAAGGTGCGCGATGCGAGGTCAGGTATTTTGCGTTTCTCGACGACGTAAAAACCGCCGCTATGGACCATCCAGATTTGCGCGGCGGCGCCAGTGCTGGCAACAGCTTTCTCTTCTTCGGTCAAGCGCGCGTCGAGCCAGGTGAAGTAGTAAGTGGTGCCCACCCACATGATGCCCGCAAAGACGTGTGTCCAACGCAGGATCAGATTGAGCCACTCACTGAGGGTCGGGTCCAGGATCATAATGATTCGGCGGGCGCTTAGCTCCCGCGGTAGGTCGAGTAACCGTAAGGACTAATCAGCAGCGGAACGTGATAATGCTGCGAGCCGTCGTCGACGTTGAAGACTATAGTCACTTGAGGATAAAAACAGGAGACGCTGAGCGACGAGAAATACGGTTCAGTTTCGAAAACCAACCGATAAGTACCATTTGAAACCGGACGATCGACCAGAAAGAACGGCTTCACACGGCCGTCGGTGTCGGTCCATGCATGACTCAACTCCGTCCAGCTCTCGTCAGTGTTCTGGATCTCGAGACAAACGGCCACACCACTCGCGGGCGCTCCCCTCGACGTATCGAGTACGTGGGTTGAGATGGTGCTCATCGGGCCCTAAGTGTACCAGCAGATTACGGGCAATTGAGCAACTTTTTTAGTCTCAGGTCGGTGATTTTGGCCTGTTCGGCCGCGGCGATTGGGAGTTCGGTGGCAGGATCATTCTCGAGCCGTGAGCGCAGGGCCGAGAGCATCTCGTCTGAACTCTTGCCGGTGGCGCAGATGATGAAGATGAAGCCGAACTTCTGTTCGTAAGCCTCATTCAGGATCGCGAGAGAATCGACCGTTTCGCGAGAAGCGTTGTTGACGCCTGCCTGTTCCTTTCCGGACCACTCGCGCGATTGTTCTGAAACTGAGGCGGCGGCTTTCTTCCCGCCGATCTTCGGATGGCTGCGAAACGCCTCAAGCCAATCGCTCGATTGCAGCGACCACCAAAGGTCGCTCGCAGTCGTCAACAAGTTTTCAGTGCTCGCGTAAGGCCGCTGTGACGCGATCGCTTCCGCCCAACGCGTTGAGCCACAACATTGCAGCAGCTCCTTTGTTGCTTCCTCCGCGGGAAGAGCATTCAACCAGTCGAGATCTCTGGCGGTGGTCATTCGAACGTTCCGTACACGCGCAACCGGCTCACACCGCCGTCGGGAAAAATGTTGAAACGCAGGTGCGACGCAACGCCGGCGTCGAGTAATTCCTGATCGAAGAAGTGGCGCGTGTGGGCCTGCAACTTCGTACGTGTCAGCAGACTGGCCCAACGCACGGATAGATCGGTCAGATCTTCAGTCGTTGCTCCCGCCACAACGTTGCACGCTTCGAGTGAACAGCTTTCCGGAAAATTGCCTTTGAAGTGTGCAGTATCCACCTCCACTCGACGAATTTGCCCCGGACGCGCGAGTTTGATAATCGACCAATCGTGTCCTGGGCCACGCCGTCGTTTTGTTTCCCAACCGTCGCTCATGTTCGCCGCCCGTCCCGGCATGATCAGGTTGTGACGATGACCGAAGAACATGTCGCTACAGGAGAGTACGAGCGCGCCGTTTTCTGCGGCGGCGAGATCGATGTAACCGCCGGCGCGTTTGAGTTGTTCCCAATCCGGCAACACTTCACCGTAGACGCGCAGGCGCGCGACGCCGCCGTCAGGGAAGATCTTGAAACGAAGATGTGTGATGCGTTCGTCGTAGTTGATCTGGAAAGGATTTTGACTGTCGCCTTTGAGCGCCATCTGGGGAAGAAGCGGCACCCACTGAACGGCGTCGCTGGTCAGTTCGTCTTCGGTTGGTAGACCGGCAAAGGTGGCGCCGTCGAGTGAACAGTGTTCGGGATAGTTGCCGCGAAAATAGCTGGTGTCGACAACGATGCCGCGGACGATTCCGGGAAGGCCGAGACGGATGATGCACCAGTCGAAGCCGGGCGTGCGCCGCCGGCGACTCTCCCATCCATCCATCCACTTGCCGCGATCCGTGTATTTCCCGTCGATGAAGATCGGCGTGCTGGCTTTGAGCAGGTTCTCTTTGGGCGCGAAGAAGTCGTCGTTGGCGATAAGCACTGCGCCACCAAGCCGCTCCGACGCGAGATCGATCAGTTCAGTAAAGTTCATAAGCACAGGGCAGACAGGATTAACATGATGTACAGGATGCGAGTCCCAATCGTGAACATCCTGTAATCCTGTCAAACATCAAAGCAATTGGCCTTGTGGCGGATCCAGGAAGTGGCCGTCATCATATATCTTTCTTCCGCGAAGAAAAGTTTTTTGCACCACTCCACGCAAAACCTCGCCCGCGTACGGCGTGATCTTGTGTCGATGATGCAACTCTTCCGCGGTCACGGAGAATTCCTCTTCCGGTTGCCAGATAACCACGTCAGCATCGAAGCTCGCCGCGATCGTGCCTTTTTGCGAACTCAGCGAAACCTGCTGCGCGGGGCTTGTGCAGAGCCACCGCCACACGTCGTGCATCGTAAATCCTCGACGACGCGCCTCGGTCCAAACGATAGGTAGCCGGAGCTGAAGTGACGCAATGCCGCCCCATGCGTTCATGAAGTCGCCCTGCTCACTCAGCTTCATATCTCCCGGACAAGGCGAGTGGTCGGAAACGATCATGCTGATCGTCCCATCCGCCAATCCATTCCAAAGCGCTTCGCGATTATCGCGCTCGCGAATCGGTGGACAACACTTAAATTCAGTCGCCCCAGCGGCAATCTCTTCCGCGGCGAAATGCAGATAGTGTGGACACGTCTCAGCAGTTATTTTCACTCCCTCCCGTTGCGCTTCTCGCAAAAGCGGCACCGCTTCGCCAGACGAAAGATGAACGATGTGCACGCGTGTGCCAAACTCGCGAGCCAAACGAATCATCAGCGCGACAGCGTCATTCTCAGCCGACTTCGGACGCGACGCCAGAAACGTTTCGTAACTCGAATCGCCCTCAGCATCCGTTGGCCCACAGAGCAGCTCCGCGTGGACGATCAACATCGCTCCCAGCCGTGTTAACTCGGGCATCGCTTCGCGTAGGTCGCTCTCAGTCACGTGAGGAAACTCATCGACACCTGACGGCACAAGGAAACACTTGAATCCAACTACGCCCGCTGCAAACATCGGCGCCAGCTCGCGCGTGTTGCCCGGCACGACGCCTCCCCAGAACCCGACGTCAACGAAACAATTGCCTCTGGCAACATCGAGTTTCGTTTCAAAACCGGCAAGCGTCGTCGTTGGTGGAATCGAGTTTAGCGGCATGTCGATGAGTGTAGTGATTCCACCAGCCGCGGCAGCACGAGTGGCCGTTGGAAAACCCTCCCATTCAGTGCGTCCAGGTGAATTGATGTGCACGTGAGTATCGACAAGCCCCGGCATGACTACCGAGTCGTCCGCTTCGATCAGCTCGCAATCGGCGACGCTATCGTAGTCAACTACAGAAAGGATCTTTCCGTTATGAATGTTCAGTGCGCGTGGGCCGATTGTGTCGGGTAACACAACTCTGCGCGCACGAATGATGAGATCCGGAACCGGCATGCTCACTCAAATCTCGGTGGTGGCGGCGGCAGGTTCGACGGAATGTCACCAGGTCCAGCCATGCCAAAAACCTGTTCATACGCTGCGGCGACGGCCGCGTAAGAAAGCGGAAGCGTGAAAAATACGCCCACGTAACACAGCATCACGCCCGCGAAGTTCAGTAGTGAGCAGAGTATCACCATACCCAGCAAGCCCAGGAAATTCGCCATCGCCGCTTTGAAGCTTAGCTTCACCGCGTCGAATCCCGGCATCTTGCGATCGACAATCAGTGGATAACAAAAAGAAAATCCAATCGTCAGCACAACAACGGCCAGCATGACAATGAGGAAGAAGAGCGAAAAGCTAAGGAGCACACCTATCAAGCCTGCCGGACCAGGCTCGTCGCCCATCGCTGCAAATGAAACGAACATGCCAATGTAGAACAGGAAGTAGGCAGGAATTACGACCGCCATGACGGGAATGGTCTGTAGCAGCGCGGCCACAACGCTATTGCCAAAGTATTCGAAGCCTTTGAATAAGGTTCCGAACTCAATTGGCTCACCACGCCTGAGCTTGAAATATGTCAGGTGCAGACCGCACATCATTGGTCCCATGAGGATTCCCAGCGGCACGGCTGATCCGATCATGAAGCCGACCAGGGCCATCGCAAAAAACAACCAGTACTGCCCCTGGATAACTGCCCAGCCCTCCTTGATGCATGCCACGGGTCGGATCGCGTTTCGTCGATAGGGGGTGGATATTGACATTTTGTGTTCCTGAAGGACGGGGAATGTTAGAGCTTGGAATCAATTCACGGTCACGGTCGAATCATTTGTGGAAAGGAATGTCCGAAAGGCCTGTTACTCATATCGATGCGATAAATTGTCGGCCGGCGCGGCATAAGAACTGTCGAGTAGTTGCCTCCGTACGGCGATCGAAAGACCGACGACGTGAACGGAACAAAAGTGTAGTTCGTTTGCCCGGGATTCTGAAACCAAAATCCGGTGTTTTTGAAGCGAGCGCGTCGTATTCGGGCAAGATGGGTGACCATCGAGATGTAGTTTCTGCCGTTATAGAGTTGACCTTCACCGCGATGTTCACTCCAGAAATCGAAGTTGTCGTGTCTTTTTCTGTCGCAGTCGGTAACTGACGCGCCCGTGATTTTATGACAACCACCGACTGCGCGGTCCCTGTGAGTCACCTTGCCTTCGCGAACAGTGATCTCGTCGCTACCGGCTCTGATATCGAGTCGATAATTTCCTTCATCAGCTATAGCAACGGACGTAGTTGGACCGGCAAAGGTGATTTGAGGCGCTTGCTTGCGGTCGTATCTCGCGACGTCGAGAATGGCCGAGCCGCGCAACAACTTGACTGAGATCACCTCGTTCGTCAATTCCTCAAACGACACTTCCGAGTTCTGGTCGAGACGAAGATACATGTCGGGCAGAACAGTTAATTCGACAAAACTATGATCGGCGGTACGCAGCGCGTGGCCGGTTTCGAGTTGTGACTTATCCGTCAGTGGTTCCCATTCTTTCTCCGGCGCCTTGAAGTCCACGCCCGCCTCCACGAAGCTGATCGTGCCCGGTTTAGCAGAAACCACGTATAAGCTGATCTTTTCTTCTGGCTGCTCCGCTTCTCCCTCGAGATCGATCGAGGTTTCCTCACCCTCTTTGCGCTTCTTCGACCACGGCGGCACGTTCTTCAACAAACGATTTGCCTGGACCAACTGGTCCGCTCGCTCGCGTCCCCATCGATCGAGCGCGTCTTCAAGCTTTGTGGTGTTATCGATAATCGTAACGTTGTCGTTGACAACTGAGGCTCGTCGCTTCTTCTTTACGCGTCGTCCCGCTACCACTGCTTCGCCCTCGCGCACGATCAGTTCAGTTCGCCCACCGCCGGCGTTGATGCGGTAGATGCCGCTTTGTGTAATCGCAACTTCTCCGCCAGGAGTGATAATTCGGATGAGCTCGTACGCTTGCGCGCGAGTGTAGAAGAAACTTGTAAAACTTCCCGGCTCTCTCGCGAGGATTTCGATGCTGATCGATCCCTGGTTGAGTTTCAACCGCATCTTGTCGTGCGCGTCACTGAAGATTTGAAAGTCGGAATCGGCGCCAATGCGAAGGTAGTTTCCCGGATGCAGCAGGAGTTCGGCGAAGCCATCTGCCCCGGTCTTGATAAAGTCGCCTTCTTCCAGCTTCAGTCCCGGCTCGAGATCGAACTTGCCTTCATTGCGTTGGTAATAAACCTCGCCTTTCACAGCGTTTGAGCGCAAGCCGCGGACGAAACCTTCGAAGCTCTCCTGAATCTGACCGCTTGCGTTTGAGGGAGTGATGAACAGACTGATGACTATCACCACGAAGAGTATTTCGCTATACCAAACCGCTGTTACTCGGTGATACGGCATTGGGCAACTTCAGAAATCAGGTTCGTAAAGTTGTCAGGAAGTCAGCCAGCAGGTTCTTTGCTACCTGTAGACGATAGTTCGCGGTTGAGCGAATGTCGTCGATCGGGGAGATCTCGTGTGACAAGCTTGCGCAGGCTAAGGTGATCGTTTCTTCGCTGATGTTTTGCCCGCGCAAGGCATTCTCAGTCTGTAGACAACGTACAACAATGGGAGCAACGCTGCCAAGCACGATTCGGGTCTCGTTGATGCGCTCGTCAATTAGATTGCCCACGGCCGCGAAACAGACCTTCGAAATCGCCTGCGCCTTGCGCGTACCGACTTTGCGATAGTAATGCGTCAACCCCGCCGTGGTGCGCGGCAGGCGGATCCGGGCAAGAAGTTCATCAGGAGCAATATGCATCTGCTTGTAGCCCGTGTGAAAGCCCTGATAAGGAAGCCAGCGAGACCCGCCGGTCGATACCAACTCAATCTCGGCATCATAAGCGAGTAGTGCGGGAGGTGAATCGGCGGCGGGCGAGGCGTTAATGATGTTGCCGCCGAGTGTGCCTCGATTCTGAATTGCGAGTCCGCCGGTTTCACTCGCAGCCTGACAAAGCATCGGAAACTCGCTTCGCAGAATCGGATTTGCCTGCACGTCTGTGTAAGTGGTCAGCGCACCGAGAGTCACGTGTGAGTCGTCAACGTTGATGCCGCGCAGTTCCTTTAGAGACCAAATGTTGATGTAGTCGCGATGATCCAACTTGCCGGCTTCGAGCAGCACCATCAGGTCTGTGCCGCCGGCAAAAGGTTTCCAGACACCGGGTTCGTTGTTGAGCAGAGTGAGAGCATCCGCAAGCGAAGCGGGCGTCGTTAACCTGTAATCAGGGACGCTGGCTCTCATGAATTGGAACTCGGAACTTCAGAGTTGGATCGCTACCGGCACGCGTGCACTACGGATTCGAAGATCTTCATGTAGCCAGTGCAGCGACAAAGGTTTCCGGCCAGGCCGTTGCGAATATCGTCTTCAGTTGGTTCAGGATTTCGTTTGAGTAGATCGATCGCGGCTAGCACCATTCCGGGCGTGCAAATGCCGCATTGGGCACCGCCGTGATCGATGAACGCCTGTTGCACGGCGTGTAGCTGATCCTTACCGGCAACACCCTCGATCGTAGTTATCTCAGATCCACTGACTTGCGCGACGGGCACGAGGCAACTGTTCACGATCTGCCCGTCGATGATCACCGTACACGCACCACACTCACCCTCGCCGCAACCTTCTTTAGTGCCGGTCAGTTGCAACTGTTCGCGCAACACGTCGAGCAGCCGCGCCATCGGAAACACCTCAACCCTGCGCGCCTCGCCGTTAACTTTAAACTCGACTGTCTGCGTGCTCGACATTTTCAATAGCTTCAGCCACTTGCTGGTATTGGGTAAAAGTGTGTTGCTCAAACACTGCGGGGTCCCGGAGGGACCAAATGTTTATAGTCGCCGGCCCGCCCCAGGACCGCGCTCCAGCGGAGCGCGATGTGTCCGATGCAGCAGCAACATTCGGCTCCGCTGGAGCCGCAATTAATTTTGGGGGAGTGGCTATAAACATTTGGTCCCTCCGGGACCCCCGCAGTGTTTGAGCATCACACTTTTACCCCACCACGCGCTTGCTGTCTTCAGTGCGCAAGCATACCATGTACTCCATGTTGGATTGGAGTACTTGCCCGGAGGTTGAACGGGTCGACGGTAAGGTCAGTGGCGCATGGGTTTTTAAGAGAACCCGTGTACCAGTCAAG
>JBIOVO010000173.1:0-8687 GCA_044867735.1 Pyrinomonadaceae bacterium
TTATTCGTGTTTGTGGATTGTGTTCGCGAATCAGTTTGATCATCTCCAGCCCGTCGTGACTGTTGGTCATCGTTAGACGCAGATCCTGGATCACGACTTTGTAGCTGGCAGCGCCAAGTAGTTTCTCGGCCTCTTCCAATTCGCACGCGGTATCGACTTTGTAACCATGTAATGAGAAATACTCACTCATCGAGAAGCAGATCGACTCTTCGTCATCGACGACGAGCAGACGTGGCAACGGGAGGTCTGGTGTTCGCTCATCTCGACCCAACCACATCTGTCTCAACTTACCGGAGACTTTTTTGAGCGTTCCGAATCGACTTTGCTTCACGGGGCACACTAGTGACAACAAAATTCTAGGACGTTCGAGTTATTGCGAGGGTTGATTGTGCGGAAGCTTTACTTATCTCACTGCCGGAAAGTTGCATGAACCGGAGGACATTGCAACTGGCCCGCAGCCTATAGCACTCAACTCTTTCAGCTCCCGTGAAACTCATCGTTCACAAACCCCGCACAGCTAAAACGATGAGGTCAAACCACCAGTTCCTGTAATCGCGGAAAACCGCGTTTGACCGGAAGCTAAATAGCTATGGCAGCTCGCACATTCGGTCTCTGTGCGGCTGGCCCGCCTATTCTACCTGAAATACTCTGCGTTGCAGGTTTGGTAATGATATATAACAGCACCTCGCAAACCTCACGAGTACCTGTTCCTATCGTATTGCCCTTCTCATCCTGTAGTGCATAGATCTGGCCATTTGCGTCCAGGGGAAGAATCATTGGTTCAGCGTACATTTTTTATACAAATCTCCCTAGGTACCTGGGCTTCAGAACAGACCTGCCCTACGTACACGGATAGTGACTGGCGATTACCGCAACCAGCTTAAGTTTTACCGGGATCAGCGGGCACCCCCCGCGACGAAGGTGCCGATCCAATCCGCCCGTTACCGCGCCTTGAAACGCTTTCTAACCGCGCCCGCAATGCCCAATAGGCCGGTTCCAAGGAGCAACATACTGGTTGGCTCCGGAACAGGACTGCCGGTTATTTGTCCTTGAACCGTCGTGATTCCGTTGTTGGAAGCAGGCGGTACAAGATTCAGTGGGTTGTTGGTTATGGCGTATGTGATTCCACCAATGGTTACGGACGTCGTCGTAAAGTTGACGACACCACTGCCGGAATTACTGGCGCTGAAAGTCCCGCTAAACGTTGCCGAGAAACTATCGCTTCCGGCGATCGGGACCGTTTGCGTAATCGTCAGTGTGAAAGTCCCAGAGGCAGCGATAACGCCGTTGCCACTGAAGAACGTTTGAAAGTTGCCGAAACTGGAACCAGTGGGAGTATTCAAGCTTGTCGATCCCAGACCGGTGAAAGTGATCATCAGAGCGTTGCCCATGCCGCCCAGGAATGTTACGGAGTTTGTGCCGCTGCCGGCGCAACCTGCACACGTGAAAGTGCCAGAGGTGGAGAAGGTTACGGGGTCGGCTTTGGCTTCCGATGTTCCGAGCGTCACGATGACTAGCAGCAACGCAGCCATCAGAGTTGCTTTAAAGACACCTGCCATGTTTGCTCCCTTGTATATTCGCCTCGATTGTCACGTCCGCACCGCCCTCAACGAGGGAAACGCTTTTATCGCATGGCTGGCACACGGTTAAGGGTTTTAGCTTTCACAGCCGCCGGGCAATGACGGCTGTGGAAACTGTTAGTTGCGAAGAAGCAAAAGCTGACGTTTGAACTGCCTTCAGTTACTTCCTGGTAAAACGCTTTCTTAAAGTCGCTGCTACACCAACCAGTCCACTGCCGAGCAGAATCATGCTCGCCGGCTCCGGAACAGGTTCGTGGGCCACGTCACTCCCGACATTCGGAAATGCAGGATCGACAACGGACTGGAAACGAACGTAGACACCAGCCAGGAAATCTGCTTGAGTCAAGCCCGTGAAGTTGCCAGTGACCGTAAACGTCGCCGTTTGGCCCTGATTAATTCCCGGAGGATTTCCGCCCGTGAAGGCAGGTCCAGTAATAAGAGCCCAGTCCAAAACCGCGGCTGGAAATTGCGGGACATTGCCTGGACTGTTATCAACTGTCGGCGTAGCGGTGAAGTTACCGCAGTTGCCCGCACAAGCGCCGGGACTATTTGCGGTAATCACGCCCGGAAGCTCAAATCCGATACCGGTGATACTTGAAGTCACGCCCGGAACCAGAACGTTGGTCACCGTGAAGGTAATCGAGCCGTTGGTGAGAGATGTAATGTTGATTGTTGCCTGCAGATTAGGATCGGCGTTTCCGCTAACCGTAATCTGATCGGCCCGGGCAGTCCCCTGGGCTAAAGAAATAATCCCAAAGACCGCCAGGGCAAGTATTGATTTCTTGAGGTTCGAAAACCTGGGCATTGCCTTTCTCCTTAGGTAAACGATTCCGCTGCTTCCAGAGCGCGTTCGGAAGCAGATCTATGTTGTAAGTGGCGTGGATTGGCGGAGCAGGCGGGGCAAGTGCGCGCTCAAACATACCAGGCCAGACAGTCTCTCGGTCGGGGCGAGAGAATAAATACACTTGGCACGTGCCCGGTTTTAAGCAAGGAGTGGGCCATAGGTTTGCTCAGGTACGTTTGAGTCAAACTGGCCGTTTTTCAGTGGTTTAAGAGTGGTGTGGTCCAGGTTTTGAGCAGAGCGCCGTCCAGTATTCAGACTTGAGTCTAGACTTTGGACGGCGGGATCTGGTGCTTCTTGATCTTCTGATAAAGTGAGCTTCTCGGAATGCCGAGACGCTTCGCGGCCTTCTCGACGCGTCCCCGCTCCTCGTGCAGCACACGTTCGATGTGCTGCTTTTCGAGCTCCAAAAGAGTCAGGCGGGAGTCGAGAAAAGGTGCGCCGACCTGTGTGTGTCCGTCGAAGTGAAGGTCGTTGAGAGTGATGCTTTTCTGGTCACTCAGCAGCACGGCGCGTTCGATAACATTCCGCAGCTCGCGGATGTTTCCCGGCCAGGAGTAGGCTTGCAGTGCCTGAATGCAGCCCTGGTCCAAACGCAATTCCCCGCGACCCAGATCGACTGAGACCTTATCGAGAAGGTACTGGGCCAACGTGGGGATGTCCTCGGTCCTTTCACGCAGTGAAGGGAACGAAAGCGGGATCGTGCTGATTCTGAAGTAGAGGTCATCGCGAAAACGCTTTTCTCGAACGAGCTGTCCGAGGTCCTGGTGGGTCGCAGCGATCAATCTAACGTCGACCTGTCGATCTCTGACATCGCCCAAACGCCGGAAACGTTTCTCTTCGAGAACCTTCAGCAACTTCGGTTGGATCGTTAGATCGACATCGCCGACTTCGTCGAGAAAAATCGATCCTCGATGGGCCACCTCAAACAGTCCCTGCTTCGAAGCGGTGGCGCTGGTGAAAGCGCCCTTCTCGTGACCAAAGAGTTCGGTCTCGAGTAGTTCACGCGTGAGTCCGGCGCAGTTGAGATCGACAAACGCCTCTTCAGCACGGGGGCTGTTTTCGTGTAACCAGCGGGCGAGCACACCTTTGCCGGTTCCCGTTTCACCCAGGATCAAAACCGGACTTTCAGTAGACAGGATCTTCCGAGCCTGATCCGCCAGAGCGCGGATTGCCGAACTTGTCCCAATGAATGGATCTACGGCCTGACGTACCTGGCGCGACTTGCTCGCGAGTTGTTTGTGATGATTGCGCTGTTTCTGAAGCAGCCGCTGGAGAATCACGAGGAGCGTTGGGAGTTCGAGCGGTTTGGTCAGAAACTGTTCCGCTCCTTCCTTGATCGCTCTGACCGCGAGATCGATCGAACCGTGCGCGGTTAGTACCAGGAGCGGAATTCCGGAGTCGATATCTTTCAGTCGT
The DNA here is from genome assembly GCA_044867735.1 of Pyrinomonadaceae bacterium. GTDB lineage: Bacteria > Acidobacteriota > Blastocatellia > Pyrinomonadales > Pyrinomonadaceae > PSRF01. The sequence goes on from JBIOVO010000173.1 coordinate 3,841, forward strand.
GGCAGCAGGTCGAGTGCAGTGCCGTCCGGCAGCATGTAGTCTGCGATAACGATGTCGGGTCTGGAGGTGCGAAACAGGTGCTGCGCGTCCTGACAGCTTTCGGCTTCTTCGATCTCATAGCCGTGCTGTTCCAGGAAGTCGCGGATACCAAACCTGACTCCTGATTCGTCATCAACAACCAGGACCTTGTTTCGGGACATCAGCGATCTCCCTCAGGTGGTATTGGAAATCTGGCGCTCATACATGCTCCTCCCTCAGGGTTGTTGCCCGCGATCAGTTTCCCGCCATGCTCCTGCATGATGCGTTGGGCGATGGCCAATCCGAGCCCGGTGCCGCCACGTCTTTTCGAAAAGAAAGGTTCGAAGATCTTGGGTAGATCTTCGGCCAAAATACCCTTGCCTGAGTCTCTGATTTCACACTGGACCCACTCGTTATTCGCGTCTGTGATGCGGCGCGCTTCAATCGTTACCTTACTCTCTCGGGGCGAATGCTGAATTGCGTTTTCGATAAGGTTTACAAATACTTTCGAGAGCCGCCGGCGATCGATCATGATCTTTGGCAACGAGTCTTCGACTTTGCTTTCCAGGTTTACCTTCGCCACTTCAGCGCCCGGCAAACACGCGCGAACGGAACGCGACACCATCTCTTCCATCGAGACCAAATAAAGATCGCCGCGGAAGGGTTTTCCATATTCCAGCAACTCTTCCATCAGGATTGTGAGGCGTCCAATCTCATCGCGCAATACATTTGTGTAGCGCAGGTATTCGGTGCGATCGCTGAACCTTGTTTCAAACGCATCGAGTATCGAGGAGATGCCAAACAACGGATTCCTGACCTCGTGGGCAACACCCGCAACCAGCGATCCCAGCAACGACATCATCTCGCTTTGCCGCAGCGACGCCTCGAGCTCGGCCCGCTTCGTGATGTCCTGGGTGATCAGAATGGCGCGGTCGCTGAAGGAGCCAAACTCGCTGATGTGGTAGACCGTGATGGCCCACGTTTTCCCCGTGCCCTCGTCCTTCACCTCTTCGGCGACGGGAGCAAGGTTGACACGAATACTTTCAATCAGTTCAGCGGCTTTTTTCCAGGGTTGATGGTCGCCGAGTTGACCCACGACTGTGCCGACGATCTGTTCAGCCTCGATACCGACAATCTGCTCCGCGGCGAGATTCGAGCGTTTGATCGTGCCGGCGAGATCGACGATCAGCACCGGAAAATCGATAGCGTTAAAAGTTTGCCGCCACTCCATTGCCGATTGCTGGAGCGACGTGTGCAAGCGCTGCTGTTTCTCGTCGAGAAGTTTTCTTTCGGTGACGTCATTGGCGATTACTAACCTGCTGTTCTTGCCGTCAAAAACGACCGGGTGAGAACTCATCTCGACGTAGATCGTCTTCCCATCCCTGGTCTTATGACGCCACGGACTCGAGATCACCAGATCATCCGGGCCGGCGGCGTTTTTAATCATCAGCGTCGGGATGTCTTCACGTGCACGAATATCGTCGATCGTCATCGAGAGAAACTCGTCACGGGTGAAGCCGTAGGTGCGCGTGGCAGCCTCGTTAACCGCCAGGAACGCCAGCGTGTCTTCGTTGTAGACCCAGATCGGTTGCGGCGTGGACTCGAAGAGCAGGCGATAGCGTTCTTCGGAATCGCGCAGCGCTTCCTCGAAGTGTTTCCGCTCGGTAACGTCGCGGGCGAGACCACGAAAACCGACGGTCTCGTCCAGCTTGTCTTTGATCGGGGAAATGATCAGGTCCAGCCAGCGATCCTCTCCGGCTGCGGAACGGGCGACGAACTGATGACGAAACTCGCGCGCCTCTTGCGGACGCGCGAGACTGCCCGCAAAACCGTTGCTTTCGGGGATGATGCCGAAGACGGCGAAGAACGAGTTGCCGATGATCTCTGCCGGTTTTCGTCCGAGGAAGCTTAGGCCGGCGAGGTTTATGCTCGTCAACTTGCCGGCGAGATCCTGTGTGAAGATCATGTCGCTTGCCTGTTCGACCAGATCGCGGTAACTCGCCTCCAGACGGGAGCGCTCAAGCAGGCGTGACACTTTAGCGACCAGGCGCGCCGAATCAAAAGGGACCTCGAGGTAATCGTCGGCGCCCGCGCGCAGCCCGGCCACGGCGCTTTCAGTGTCCTTTTGCAGCGCGCTAACCAGCAGAATCGGTACGGTTTTCAGTTCGGAGTCAGCGCGCATCTCGCGGCAGAATTCGAGGCCATTCATCCTCGGCATGGAAACGTCGCTGATGACGAGATCCGGCCGGTCGCGTTTGGCGAGGGCGAGACCGTCGACGCCGTCTTCGGCGGTCAGGACCGAATAACCAGCCTTACGCAACAGACTCTCCATCAAGGTCAGTTGATCAGGCTCGTCGTTGACGATAAGAACTGAATTGTCCTCGTGACCGTTGGAGATTTCTATCCCATGCACCGGAGCAATACCTCAAACTGCTGCCGTAATTTGGTTGGAAGTACCGGGGTCGAACGGCTTACAGGCAGTGAACTCACGAGAAAGTTGGAAAACGTAACTGAATAAAGATCCAAGGACTTAGGTGGCGTTGGCCGGCGAAGTATACCACACGCTCCGGCTCAAAATAGCCAAAACAAAGCACAATAAGCACAAACTTATCCCGGAGCCGGCCATCCATTTCCTTCAACTACAGCTTGTTTTGTACTTTTTTGCGGTTGAAGCCAGCTCCGGCAGGAAGCGGTAAACCGAAAGTGTCCTATATGAATCCAAAGTCCACGTCTAACAAGCGGAGATTTCAGATGAAAGAAGTTATGAACAAGAGAATATCGTTTTCGGGAATAAACATCTTTTTAAGTTTAGCGTTGGTTGTATTTTCCTTTGCCTCGTGTACCGGGCAAAGCAAGTTGGTGAGCACGGCTACCGCGCAGCCTGCGGCTGCGACGGCTCCCGTTGGTATGCAGAATTCTTACGCGGACCTCGTGAGTCGAGTGTCGCCGGCGGTCGTGACGATCCGATCGACTGAGCGCGCACGGGCCGCACAGCAGTTTCCTTTCATGGACGACCCGACGTTTCGGGAGTTCTTCGGCGATCGTTTTCGCGATCAGCAGCAACAGCCGCAGCGTCGCGTGCAGGGCGTTGGGTCGGGAGTCATCATCAATCCTGATGGTTACATTTTGACTAACCACCACGTCGTCGACGGTGCGCTCGAAATCAAAGTTGAACTGACAGATAACCGCACGTTTACCGCCAGGTTGGTCGGCTCGGATCCGCCGAGCGATCTGGCGGTTTTGAAAATTGACGCCCGCAGCCTGCCGACGGTGACCATGGGCGACTCAGACAAGGTCCGCGTCGGCGACTTCGTCCTGGCGCTCGGTAACCCGCTCGGCATCGGACAAACCGTCACCTCCGGCATTGTCAGTGCGAAGGGCCGCGCCACCGGCTTGAGCGACGGAAGTTTTGAAGACTTTCTCCAGACCGACGCCGCCATCAACCGTGGCAACTCCGGCGGCGCACTCGTTAACACTAACGGCGAGCTGATCGGAATCAACTCGCAGATTCTTTCACCGTCAGGCGGCAACATCGGCATCGGTTTTGCCATTCCGTCGAACATGGCGAAGGCCGTCATGGACCAGTTGGTGAAGACTGGAAAAGTGCGGCGCGGAATGCTTGGTGTCACGATTCAGTCAGTTGACGCAGATCTGGCGTCGAGCTTGAACCTTCCGGCAGCGCGAGGCGCGATCGTGACTTCGGTTGCGGCTGGTGGCCCGGCGGAGAGAGCCGGGATCAAACGCGGCGACGTGATCACTGCCGTCAATAAGCAAGCTGTGAACGATAACAACAACCTGCGTAACCTTGTTGCTGCCATGGCGCCGGGATCGAGCGTTGAAGTGACCGCGTTGCGCAATGGACGCGATCAGAATTTTCAGGTGGCGCTCGCGGAACTGCCGGAGCGGCCACAGGCTGAAACTGAAGAGACCAGCAGTGGACCGACCACGGGCAATGAGAAGTTTGGAATGACAGTTCAGCCTCTCACCGCGGAACTGGCCTCGCGCTATGGTCTCGACGCGGACGACCTGGGATTGCTGGTGACGAGAATTGATCCATCCAGCAATGCTGCGAATGCGGGGATTCGTCAGGGCGACCTGATTCAGGAAGTCAACCGGCAACCGGTGAAGACTGTTCTCGAGTTCAGCAACGCGGTGCAACAGTCGGGTGCGAGGCCGGCGTTGGTATTGATTAAGAGACGCAACACGGTAATCTACGTGACGTTGAAAGCCGCCTCGTAAAAAAAGAATTTACTCGCGCAAAGACGCAAAGGCGCAAAGTTATGACCTTCGGTCGCCAGAGGTCATAACTTTGCGCCTTTGCGTCTTTGCGTGAGAAATCCTTATTTGATACGTTCCACCTTTTGAGGAGGAACCGATTTTGAGAGAGTTTGATCGCCGACCGTGGGGAAGCTATACGGTGCTGGAAGAAGCGCCGACTTTCAAGGTCAAACGGATCGAGGTTTTGCCGGGCCAGCGGCTCAGCTACCAGAAACACTCCCAGCGCGCCGAACACTGGGTCGTCGTCCAGGGAACCGCCAAAGTCACTCTCGACGGCAACGAGATCACGGTTCGTCTCGGAGAAGCGATCGACATTCCCGTCGGTACTGCTCACCGCGTCGAAAACCCGGGCGACGAGGATCTGATCTTTATTGAAGTGCAGCGAGGAACTTATCTCGGCGAAGACGACATCGTGCGTCTTCAGGACGACTATGGCCGCAGCGGTTGATGTTTAAGGTTGAGCACAATGGCCGACTCCCCAAACGAACTCGCTTCGAGTGAGCAGATTCCTGTCGTAACGGATCCAACCCCACCTCACGAAGATACCCAAA
>JBIOVO010000174.1:0-35852 GCA_044867735.1 Pyrinomonadaceae bacterium
GCGCAAAGACGCGAAGTTATGACCTGCGGCGGCCGGAGGTCTTCCTTTGCGTCTTTGCCCCTTTGCGCGAGAAATTCTTTGTATTCCTCTCCCAAAAGACCCCATCGAGATAACCCTGAATCCCCGAATCCCGACTCTCCAACCTCTTCAACGCCAGACAGCAATAGCTTTCATCAATCTCAACCCCCAAATAACGCCTGCCAAGCTTCTTCGCCACCACCGTTGTCGTGCCCGATCCATTGAACGGATCAAACACCAAATCTCCTTCCCTTGAACTCGCCAACACGATCTTCGCCAGAAGCTTCTCCGGTTTTTGCGTCGGATGATCCGTATTCTCCGGCATCGACCAGTACGGAACCGTCAGATCAGTCCAAATATTGGAAGGATGCGTCAACCGGAACCGCCCATTCTCAGTCTCCGCCCAATCTTTCGGCGCGCCATCGTCATGCGTGTAAGGCGCGATCACCTGGCGCTTGAGCATCACCGCTTCGACGTTGAAGTAGTAATCCTCAGAAACCGTGAAAAACCAGATATCCTCCGAGCAATTCTTCCAGTTTGACTTTGCGCCCCGCCCCTTCTCACGTTCCCATGTGATCCGGTTTTGCGGAATGAAGTACTTCTGACCAACACGATGAATCGCCGCCGATGAACGCCAGTCGCCGCAAAGGTATACGGATGCAGTCGGCTTCAGAACGCGGACCATCTTCCCCAGCCACGAATCAAGCCAGTCCGAGTATTCGTCAATCGATGTTTTAACAAACTTGCGCTCGTTAAAACTCTTCGTGAGGTTGTACGGAGGATCCGCGAACATCAGGTCCACAGAATGATCCGGCAGATACGGCGAGGTCGCAAAGATGTCCTGGCAAAAGACTCTGTCACGCACATCGTCGAGATTTGCCGGGCGCTCCAGCTTTTGAAGTTTTGACTTGTATTCAGATAGTTCCTGGTCACTCAGCGTCATGGTTCGGTTGCGAGGCGCACGGATGATCTCGGTTTTTGCCATCCTGAGCAATTTACCTCAGTTGGAAAAAAATTGATGAGATCATTGTTCCCATGAGGTAAGATAAAACGCGCTTTGCTATAATCCGTTTTCGCTTTCTTTCTCTTACTCGCTGTAACACTAGTGTTTACGAAGCGATTGTCTCCCCATTTTCAGCAGGAGATAATCAGCGAATCGAAGTGTAAGCGTAGGAGAACCATCTCGGCATAATGTCAGAAGACACCAAGCAACCAGGTTCCGAAGAACCCACGAAGCCGGGCGTCTCCGATCCTGAGGCGCCCGGCACGCCACCAGCAGCAGCTATTCCCCCAGCAGGCGAGCTCGCCGGCGCTGACGCCGAAAAGGCGGCGATGGTTGAGCAGGCGAAGTCGCGTGTTGCGGCCGTTAAGGAATCACTGGCCGAACAACCAGCCCCCGGAACACCGAAACCTCCCGTTAAGAAAAAAGAGGAAGGTCCAAAACCAACCGACGCGAGCGGCCACGCTCTGGTTAAAAAACTTAAATCGAAATTCGGAGAAGCGATCGGAGAGGCTTCCGAGTTTATCGGGCAGCTTTCCGTTACCGTAAATGGCGATCGCATCGTTGAGATTTGCGATTTTCTCCGGACCGATAATCAGACGCCGTTTGATTACCTGTCCGATCTCACGTGCGTGCACTATCCCGATCGCACTGAGGCACCTTTTGAGGTCGTCTACAACTTGTTCTCAATCCCCAAGAACGAGCGTGTTCGTTTGAAAGTCAGGACCAGCGCCGAGGTCGATAGTGTGACCGGTGTTTGGCCGGCGGCAAATTGGCTCGAACGCGAAGTGTTCGACCTGTTTGGCATTCGCTTTAATAATCATCCGGATTTGCGACGGCTGCTTTTGCCTCCCGATTGGGAAGGCTATCCGTTACGAAAAGATTTTCCGCTCGAGTTTGTCGAGAACGCCTGGACCGAAAAGCACCTGCCTGAAATGTCGGACGTTGATTTGGAGCAGTTGCACCAGCGGCGCGCTTACGGTCTCGAGATTCTTTCAGTGCCTCAGGAACGTTTGATGCGCGAGATATTTCGCGGCGGCAAAGAAGTGATGCCGAAGGATAAGTAAGGAGATATTAACCACAAAGACACAAAGACACTAAGTTCATTTTCAGTCGTTTTTTGTGTCTTTGTGTCTTTGTGGTTAAGAGTATGACGCCGAAAGAGATCGCCACCCACTACGACGCGAAAGTCTTCGACACGCCCGACGCGGCGAAGGTGGCAGGTTTTGTTTTGACTGAAACCGCTGCGCCGCGAAACGTGTGGAACAAGGCGAGCGCTGCGAGTTCGATTGTGCTTAAGTTGGTTGAGAAAAGATCCAAAGGTGAGGTTGACGAGATTGGTTTGGTGATCGAACCTTTCCGTGTGACCGGATGTTATAAGCCGCAGCCGGCCGACGTCCCTGTGGCTTGAAGGATTTGACGATCAAATGCATCAGGTAGAGATCGCGACAACTCGCGAGACCCTGCTCGACAGCCCAGAGATGGTGCTGAATATGGGTCCGCAGCACCCTTCGACACACGGCGTGTTGCGCGTGGTCCTCCGGCTCGATGGCGAAACCGTTATCGACCTCGATTGTGACATCGGTTATCTGCATCGCGGCATGGAAAAGATTGCCGAGAACCGCATGTACACGATGATCGCGCCCTACTGGGATCGGCTCGATTACATCGCCGCAGTCTCAAACGGTCTCGTGTGGGTCGAAACGGTCGAGCAGATGATGGGACTCCCAGTCCCACCGCGCGCACATTACCTGCGCACCATTCTTACTGAACTCAATCGCATCGCGTCGCACCTGCTTTGGCTCGCAACGCACGCGCTCGACATCGGCGCGGTCACCGTGCTGCTCTGGGCACTGCGTGAACGCGAAGAGATCCTGAAGATATTCGAACGACAGTTTGGCGCCCGTTTGACGTGTCACGCCTGGCGCGTCGGCGGCATGCCAAACGATGCCTACGACGATTTCAACAAAGACGTCCGCACGTTCGTCAACAACTTCCCGAAACGTCTCGACGAATATGAAACCGTACTTTCCGAGAACCGCATCTGGCTGAGCCGGACGGTCGGCATCGGAGTCATCTCAGCCGAAGAGGCGATCGCGATCGGTCTGTCCGGACCGGCGCTGCGCGGTTCCGGCGTCGCGTGGGACGTGCGCAAGTCTCGACCTTACGCCGCTTACGGCGACATGGATTTCGACATACCGCTTGGTGAGAACGGCGATACGTATGATCGATACCTGGTGCGTCTGGAAGAAATGCGACAGTCGCGTCGAATCATCGATCAGGCGTTGGAAAAACTTCCTGATGGTCCAGTCAACGCGAAGCTGCCGAAGATTGTGAAGCCTCCCGTTGGCGATTATTACCACTCGATCGAGGGACCGAAGGGCGAGATTGGATGTTATCTCGTTTCGGACGGCAGTGCGCAGCCATGGCGCGTGAGAGTTCGTCCGCCCTCGTTCATCAATCTTCAGGCACTGAAACAGATGTGCCTGGGCCATCTCGTGGCGGACGTGGTCGCAATTATCGGAACGCTCGACATAGTTTTGGGAGAGATAGATCGCTGATACTCGTCATGCTTCTGTTCGCGCCCGTAAATTTCCTGAACGATCTGATGCTCAAGGCTTTCAGCCAGGAGACGATAACGTTTTTCATCTGGCCGTTGCTTCAGATCGGCATCGTGGTGACCCTCATAGCGTTATGGGTCGCTTACGCCACCTATCTGGAACGAAAGATCTCCGCGTTCATGCAGGCGCGGCTTGGTCCGATGCGTGTTGGACCATGGGGACTACTCCAGCCGATCGCCGACGGCCTAAAGCTGCTCACGAAAGAAGACTTTATTCCCGAGAAGGCGGATCGCTGGATCTTCTTTTTCTCGCCCTACATCGCCGTCGCTTCGGCGTTCATTGTGTTTTCAGTCATTCCGTTTGGGCCGGACTGGGCTGTCATCGCCGACGTAAACATCGGATTGCTGCTGGTGCTCGCGGTGTCGAGTATCGGCGTGCTCGCGTTGATACTTGCCGGCTGGTCGTCAAACTCGAAATATGCGCTGCTTGGTGGTTTGCGATCGAGCGCGCAGATGGTTTCTTACGAAGTGGCGATGGGGTTGTCGCTGATCGGCGCGCTGATGTTTACTCGCACGCTTTCGCTTTCGGGCATCGTCGCGGCCCAGGGTTCTGATTCGATCTGGTTCATCGTTTACCAGCCCGCCGGGTTCCTGCTCTTCCTGATCAGCGGGATCGCGGAAAACAATCGCGCACCTTTTGACCTGCCCGAAGCGGAGTCAGAGCTTGTAGCCGGGTTTCACACTGAGTACTCGGGAATGCGCTGGTCGTTGTTCTTCATGGCCGAGTACGCGGCGATGGTGGTTGTCGCGGCAGTCGCAACGACCGTGTATCTCGGTGGTTGGTATTTTCCGTACGTCAACCGGCTGGCGAATGTGAGTCACAACCTCTATGTGGCCGTGAGTGTGCTCGTCTTTTTAGTTAAAGCGTCGATCATTCTCTACATCTACTTCTGGTTGCGCTGGACGTTGCCGCGCTTTCGTTACGACCAGTTGATGGACATTGGTTGGAAGTGGCTGATTCCGTCGGCGCTGATCAATATCGTACTGTCGGGATTTGCAATCTTCCTGTTGCAGGCTTTAGATGGTTGGCGGAACATCGATACGATCACGTCGATCGACAACCGTTTGAATCTGACGGCGACCGGCAAAGGGCTGGTCTTCGCGATTGGCGTGGTGAGTTTGTTCGTCACCGGGGCGCTGCTATCGCGCATTAATTGGCGCTCACGTGATTTCAACCTGAAGACGCAGCGCAGGAACATCCGCCTCGTGAACGTGCCGAAGGGCAGGCCGGCGGTAGAAACCGGGAGTTAAAAATGTCTTTAGTCAAAACTCCAAAACCGACGTTACTTCAGAAGCTCAAACGCTTCTTCTTCATCGACCTCATCAAGGGTATGGGGCTGACGTTGAAGTACAACATCGGCGCTCTGACTGATAAGGACGCGGTTGCCGGAAAGGGAATTTACACCGAGCAGTATCCAAAGGTTCGGCCTGACGTGGCGCCGCGCTTTCACGGCGCGCCGCGTTTGAACATGGATCCCGAAACGCACGACACGCTTTGTATCGCCTGCAACCTCTGCGCGATCGCGTGTCCGGAAGACTGCATCGACGTGATTCCGATGGACGTCGAGATCATCGTCGCCGGCAAGCCGCGACGAAAGAAGGTGCTCGATGAGTTTATCTTCGATACTTCGCGGTGCATGTTCTGCGCCTTGTGCCAGGAAGCGTGTCCGACTTCCTGTTTGGAGCTGACGCAGGACTTCGAGCTCGCGACCTACTCGCGCGCGGGTTTTGTCTGGAATCGCGAAATGCTCGAGCAGGGCCGCGAAACGGTCAAGTACACGAAATAGGGCCAATAGGTCCTATAGGACCTATTCAACAACCAATGCAACTTTCCGGATACGAAACAATCTTCGTCTGGATCTTTGCGCTCGCGGCGATCTTTGCCGGGCTGCTGACGGTGATGGCGCGCAATGCGGTTCATAGTGCGCTGTTTCTGATTTCATCCCTGGTATCCGTCGCGGCGTTGTTTATTCTGTCGCGCGCGGAGTTCATCGCAGGTGTGCAGATCCTCGTTTATGTCGGCGGCGTCATGGTCCTGTTTCTGTTTGTGATCATGCTGGTTAACGTCGGCGCCGAAGAACGCGGTTCTGAAGAGATCTTCAATAAGCCAAGACAGGTAACGGTGAGTTTGATCTTCTGTTTGCTCCTCGCTGGTGCGCTGCTGTTCGCCGTCAACCGGGGTTACAGAGGTTTGCAAAAAGCTTACCCGATCACCCCCGAAATCGCAGCGGAGCAACAGGAGATCAGAGATCAATCACGCCCCGTCTCCGGCACTGGAAGCAGCCGCATCACGAACGACACCGAAGGCGTCGGTAGCAGTTTGTATCGCTACGCTTCGCTGCCGTTCGAAATCGCGAGTGTATTGCTGCTGGTCGCGATTATCGGTTCAGTGATGCTGGCTCGAACACTCAAGCAGGAGGCTTCCGCCGACGACGTCGATCCGGATGTTTTGCGAGTCGAGAGTGCGGCGGATCCCGAACTTGCGAAGGTGGAGCCACGGTCAGAATAGTTATGTTCAACTTATTCAGCCCTGCACTACTGTTGTGGCAACAAGCGGCCGAAGGTGGCCGGCTGAACCAGATGTGGCAGTCGGCGGCTTACCCCGATTTGTCCAAGTTTCTGGTGATCGGAGCCCTGCTTTTTATCATCGGAGTGGCCGGTGTGCTAACGCGGCGAAACATCATCGTCATCTTCATGTCGATCGAGTTGATTCTCAACGCCGCTAATCTGAATTTCATCGCCTTTTCACGTTACCTGCACCATACCGGCAGCGTGAACGCGCTCGCCGGACAGATATTCACGGTGTTTGTGATCGTCGTTGCGGCCGCCGAAGCCGCAATCGGTTTGGGAATCGTGATCGCCCTCTACCGGAACAAGGAAACGATTTGGGTGGATGAGATCGATCTGTTGAAGTGGTAACTAAGAATAGGTCCTATAGGTCCGATAGGACCTATTTCGCAGCGCTAAATGCAAAAATACATCTGGCTAGTTCCCCTGCTACCCTTAATCGGCGCGGCCATTAACGGCCTCCTCGGCCGGAAGCTTCGTTTTTCTGAGAAGCTCATCGGCGGCATTGCGGTGGGGTCGGTTGCGCTCTCGTTCCTGATCAGTGTTGCCGCCGTTTACTCGTACGGATTCGGCAGTCACCACGAGTGGCCCAAGCCATATCTAACCAGCCAGGATGGTTTTAGTTTCAACTGGATTCCCGGTGGCGCAGTCGCCATCAACCAGGGTTCTGAAGCACGCCGCGAGGCCCAAACAGAGAAGCAGGTCGCAGAACAACTGGCGGCGATGACGCCGGAAGAACGCGCGCAGGATCACACGTTCCTAACGGGCACGGTTGAAACACCGCGCTTCGCGTTGCTTAACATCGAGTGGAGCTACCAGCTTGATCCGCTCTCGTCGATCTTCATGCTGATCGTCACGGGCGTCGGTCTCTGCATCTTCGTCTTCGCAACCGGTTACATGCACGGCGAGGCCGGCTTCTATCGCTTCTTCGCTTACATGGGACTCTTCATGTTCGCGATGCTCGTGCTCGTGATGGGCTCAAACTTCCTGATGATGTTTGTCGGTTGGGAAGGCGTCGGTCTCTGTTCTTATCTGCTAATCGGTTACTACTTCGATCGCCAGGAAGCTGCAAACGCTTCACGCAAGGCGTTCATCACTAACCGCATCGGCGACTTCGGATTTGCCCTCGCGATTTTCGGCATCATCGCGACGTTCGGCAGCGCGCAATACGTTGACGTGTTCGACCAGGCGAAAGGCTATCCGATCGAACTGCTCGGTCACTGGGGCATCCTCTCCTGGATCGCACTCGGACTCTTCATCGGCGCGTGCGGAAAATCCGCCCAACTGCCGCTACATGTTTGGTTGCCGGATGCGATGGCTGGTCCAACGCCAGTCTCAGCGCTGATCCACGCGGCCACGATGGTCACCGCCGGACTCTACATGGTGACCCGCACCAACGTCATCTTCCAGCACTCGCAAACAATGCTGCTCGTCGTCGCCCTCGTCGGCGCCGCGACTGCGATCTTCGCCGCCACGATCGGCATCACGCAGAACGACATCAAGAAGGTACTTGCTTACTCAACCGTCTCGCAGCTCGGCTTCATGTTCATGGCCTGCGGCGTGGGCGCGTTTGTTATCGGCATCTTTCACGTCATGACTCACGCGTTCTTCAAAGCGCTGATGTTCCTTGGCGCCGGCAGCGTGATTCATGGCATGCACCACGAACAGGACATGCGGCGTATGGGCGGTCTGAAGAAGTACATGCCTTACACCTATTGGACGTTCTTCGCCGGCTGGCTTGCGATCTGCGGCATCATTCCCTTCAGTGGTTTCTGGTCCAAGGATGAGATTCTCTGGAACGCAGCCTCGACCACCGCCATTCCCCTGGGTTGGCTTGTCTGGTTGGTTGGAACGATCGCGGCGACGTGCACGGCGTTCTACATGACGCGCTTGATGGCGATGACGTTCTGGGGCAAGGAACGTTTTCTCGAGGGACATGCCGGCGGTGAAGCTGACGAAGCTCACGCCTCCGCATACGACAAAGGACTCGCGCCGCACGACGCCACGCATTCAGCCGCCGGAGATCGCCCGCGACACGACGTCGGCGAACACGTCGGTCCGATTCACGAAGGCGTTGAAGATCACGTCGCTTCGCACGGCCACGGTGGTGGACACGCACACGGCGCGCACATGCCGCACGAGTCGCCGCCGTCGATGTGGGTGCCGCTTGCCGTGTTGGCACTGTTAGCGATCATCGGAGGCTTTGTCGGAATCGGACCAGCGTTCAATTGGGCAACCGGCGCCGATCATCCAGGCGGAAGGATGAACATCGTTACCTGGCTGAATCCGATCATCTGGGATCCGGTAACGCGTGAGTTCCGCGCACCCGAAGGTGGTGGACACGGAGCAGTTCCGGCTGAAACTGCGCACGCCGAACCAGTCGCTGAAGCTGCCGGTCATGGAACGTCCGCGGCAACTCCTTACGGTGAGACCGGATTCAACCTGGCCCATGCCGTCGATAACGTGCTCCACAATCATCTCCTGACCGAATGGACGTTTATCATCATCTCGCTCGTTGTCGCGGGAACCGGAATGTTACTGGGTAGTCTGTTCTACTTGTGGAGACCTGCATTGGCCGGCATTTGGGCAAACCGGCTGCGCCCGCTTTACCTCGCGAGTTACAACAAATACTGGGTCGACGAGTTCTACGGTCTCGCCATCACGCGCCGCACGATGGACGCCGCGCGGTTGGTCTACAGTTTCGATTCAAGAGTGGTAGACGGCATCGTCAATGGTCTCGCGTGGTTGAGCCGGAAGTTTAGTGTCGTCGTCGGTGGCATCGATAAGTATTTCGTTGACGGAATCGTGAATACAATCGCGGCTTTCATCAAGCGTTTAATGTCGCCTCTGTTCCGCGCGGCGCAAACCGGATTCACGCAGAACTACGCGCTCGTGATGGTGCTCGGGCTGATCGCGGCGGTGGCCGTGTTCTTCGCGAAAGACATTCTTTCGGTATTTAAAAACCTTTAGAGATTCAAATGAACAACTACATTCTCTCTTTGATCACCTGGTTGCCGGCCGTGGGCGGAATCCTCATCCTCGCGTTCATGAAGAAAGACCAGTCGAGCTTGATTAAGAAGTTTGCCACCGGCTGGTTCACGATCGTCTTCGTCATTTCTCTTTGGTTGCTGAAGTATAACCGCGTCACGGGAGGCATGCAGTTTCTCGAGAATCACGACTGGATACCGAGCATCGGAGCGCGCTATCAGATGGGAGTTGATGGTGTTGCAGTTCTCTTGATTATCTTAACAACGCTTCTCGGTGCGATCGCGGCGCTGTCTTCATGGGACTATATTCAAAAGAGAGAGAAAGAGTATTACGCGCTCTTGTTGTTTTTGCAGACCGCCGTCGTCGGCGTTTTTGCTTCGATGGATCTGTTCCTGTTCTACCTGTTCTTCGAAGTCTCGCTCGTGCCGATGTACTTCCTGATCGGAATCTGGGGTGGCGAGAATCGTCTCTACGCGGCGATCAAGTTCTTTCTCTATACGCTCGTTGGATCGGTCGTGATGCTGTTGGGAGTTTTGAAGATGTACTTCCTGACGCAGGATGCGTCGTTGACCAGTCAGATTACTCCTGACGCGATCAGAGCGCTCGCCGGAAATGAGGAGGCGGCTCGACTGGTTCAGAGCGCAATCGGGGCGGCCAGGGATAATGCTACCGGCACCTTCAACATCGTCTACATGCATGCGCTCGGATCGTTCATCCCACTGACCACGCAGGTGCTTTTGTTCGGCGCGTTTGCGCTCGGGTTTGCGATCAAAGTGCCGATGTTTCCTTTTCACACGTGGCTTCCGGATGCTCACGTCGAGGCGCCGACAGCGGGTTCAGTCATTCTCGCCGGCATCCTGCTCAAGCTCGGTACTTACGGTTTTTATCGCTTCAATCTGCCGATGTTTCCAGGAGCTTCGCGCGATCAAAGCGCCTTCGGAAGCTTTGGTGTGCGCAGTGTGGTCGTCTTTCTTGCAATCGTCAGTATCCTTTACGGTGCGTTAGCCGCCATGTATTTCGTCGTCAAAAAGGATGGCGACGTTAAGAAGCTCGTCGCATATTCGTCTGTGTCGTCGATGGGTATGGTGATGCTCGGACTCTTTGCGCTCAATCCGAACGGCGTCAACGGCGGCGTCATGCAGATGATCAATCACGGCATTTACTCCGGCGCGCTCTTCCTGCTGGTGGGAATAATCTACGAGCGACGACACACGCGCAACGTAGCCGAGTTTGGCGGACTGTCGCATGTGATGCCGGGTTACGCGGCGATCTTCTTAGGCATGGTCATGACGGCGATTGGACTGCCGTTGCTGGCGGTGTTCATTTCGGAGTTCCTCGCGCTGCGGGGATCGTTTGAGGCGAATCCGTACTGGGCCGCGTGGGCAGCGCTTGGGATCATTCTGAATGCTGGTTACTTCCTATGGCTGTACCAGCGGATGTTTTTCGGCACGATCGATAATCCGAAGAACGAGAAGCTGACGGATCTGAATGTCCGCGAGTGGGCCTACATGGTGCCGTTGATGATCCTGTCGTTGTGGATCGGCGTCTATCCGAAACCGTTTCTTGAGTACATTCAGCAACCGGTGAATACGGTTGTGAAACAAGTGCGGCCGGACTACGTGATTCCGGGTACGGTAGCACCGCCTACCGCGACGGAGAGGGCGGAGAAATAAAAGCGGGGACAGGATTAACAGAAAGGAACAGGATGTCTTTCCTGTCATGAACAATCCTGTAATCCTGTCAAAAAAGAGGGGACAGGATTAACAGAATGAACAGGATGTTTTTCCTGTCATGGACAATCCTGTAATCCTGTCAAAAAACAAAGTTCAAATAACAAATGCTTCTTCAAGCCAACGCCACTTCAATCATTAGCACCGCTGATCTGCAACTCATCGTGCCGGAGTTGATCCTGACTGTCTGCGCGTGCGTCGCGTTGGTGATGGAAGTGATCCTGCCGTATCGCAAGAGCAAACTCACCGCTTACTTCTCGCTCGTCGGCGTGGGTCTCGCTTTTGTTTCACTCGTACTGCAATGGTGGTTCATGAGTGGTGCGATGCCCTACCAGGGCTTCTACGGCATGGTGCGGCTTGATGGCTTCGCACTGTTGTTTAAAGCGGTCTTTCTGATCTCGGCGGCCCTGGCGATCGCTATCTCCACTCGCTTCCTCGACATCGAGGGAGAACAGCATGGTGAATACTACGCGCTGATTCTTTTCGCCACCGTGGGTATGATGTTCATCGCCTGCGGCTACGATCTCATCTCGCTTTACATCAGTCTCGAACTGATGGCGCTTACGTTCTACATCCTGGTCGCTTTCACCAAACGCGAGAAGAAGTCGAACGAAGCAGCAATGAAATACTTCCTGCTCGGTGCGTTTTCTTCGGGCGTGCTGCTCTATGGAATGTCGTTGCTCTATGGCATCGCCGGCTCGACAAACCTGGGCGACATCGGGCAAAAGATTGGCCAGTGGGCGCCGCAGATCCAGTCGATGTTAACCGCGGCGGCACAGTCAGGCGCCGATCGGGATGCCCTCACGGATCTCAGACCGTTGATGTTGCTGGCCATGATCGCCCTCGCCGCCGGTCTCTTCTTCAAAGTTGCCGCGGTGCCGTTTCACATGTGGGCGCCTGACGTTTACGAAGGCGCGCCCACTTCGGTCACCGCATTTCTTTCGACTGGATCAAAGGCCGCGAGCTTTGCGCTGTATGCCCGCATCTTCAATGAAGGACTCGGCGGCATGCGTGACGATTGGGCGCCTCTGCTGGGTCTGGTCGCAGCGATCACGATCATGGTCGGAAACTGGGCCGCGGTCACGCAGGAGAACTCAAAGCGGCTGCTGGCTTACTCTTCGATCTCAAACGCCGGTTATCTGCTGCTGGGTCTGGTCGCGTCCAATATTTACGGCTACCTCGGGCTCATCATCTATCTCTTCGTCTACACGTTGATGAACATGGGCGCGTTTGGCGTCATCATCAGCCTGCGACGCCGCGGCATCATCGGCGACAACGTCGACGACCTGACCGGCCTGGCCCACAAGGCGCCACTGATGGCCGCGATGATGGCGATCTATATGTTGTCACTCGGTGGTCTGCCGATGACCGGAGGCTTTATCGGAAAATGGTTCCTGTTTTACGGTTTGTATGACCGCGCCTCCACGGACAAGAAACATTGGTACTACTGGCTGACCGGCTGGGCCATTCTCAACACCGTCGTCTCCTTCTACTATTACGTGCGCTTTATCAGGGTAATGTATCTCGGCGATCGCATTGCCGATAACAAACCGCTGGCGCTATCACCGGCGTTGCAGGTGACGCTGGTCGTTGCTGTTATCGGGGTGATCGCGGTCGGGATTTACCCGGGACCATTTATCAAACTCGCTCAGGAACTAATGCAGCCGCTCGCTTCGTTAAGCGCGGTTGCTTCGAAGTGATCGCCGGCAGCTCCACTCCGTGTACGTCTACTATTTCCTCGCCGCTATCGCCGGCTGGTTTGGATTTCAATCTCTACTAAGTGGCATTCGTTATGCGGCTTACGTGCGGCAGGAGACTGCGCGTCCGCTTGCGGACTTTCAGCCATTCGTTTCGGTAATCGCACCCGGCAGAGGACTAGAGCCGGGGCTGGCGGAAAACCTTCGCACTCTCTTAACGCAGGATTACCCACGTTATGAGGTGCTGTTTGTTTTCGATAGTGCTGACGATCCGGCGCTCGGAGTCGTAACAGCAATAACCAAAGACTGCGATGTGGTTTCGAGAACGGTTATCGCCGGTCCCGCGACTGACAGCGGCCAGAAAGTTCACAACCTGCGCGTCGCTGTTAATGAGATTGATTCTGAATCGGAAGTGATTGTTTTCGTTGATTCGGATGCGCGACCGGGAGAGACCTGGCTGCGACAACTCGTCGCGCCGCTCGCAGATGAAACCCTCGGTGCGTCGAGCGGGTATCGCTGGTTTCTTCCGGTGAATGGCGGCATCGCTTCGCGACTGCGAGGCGTTTGGAATGCATCAGTCGCTTCCGCTTTGGGTCGCGACACGACGAAGAACTTCTGCTGGGGCGGCTCAACCGCGATCCGTCGTGCCACGTTTGAACGGCTCAAGATCGGCGAACGCTGGCGCGGAACAGTCTCGGATGATTTCCTGGTCACGCGCGTGCTGAAAGAAGCAAACCAACCCGTTCACTTCACGCCGAACTGTCTGGTCCCGTCGGTTGGCGATTGTGATTTCAAAGAACTGCTCGAGTTCACGACGCGTCAAATCAAGATCACGCGCGTCTACGCATCGCACCTTTGGCTGCCGCTGTTGCTTGGATCAGCACTCTTCACGATCGTCTTCTTCGGCGGTCTGGTCCTGCTAATCGCGCAAATCCTGTCAGGACTTCGGCCACCCATTTTGCCGATCATCTTAGGCATCCTGTATGTGCTGGGCGCCGCCAAGGCGTTCATTCGTTGGCGTGCCGTCAGCATCCCACTCGCAAACTACCGCTCTGCAATGCGCAGGGATCTTGCTGCACACGTCCTGCTCTGGCCCTTCGCTTCGGTTTTGTATCTCTATAACGCCGTCCTGGCCGGCTTCTCTCGTCGCATCTCGTGGCGCGGAATTACGTACGAATTGAAATCACCCAGCGAAGCTGTCATTATCTCCCGCGAGTCTTGATGACGAACAAAGCCGTACAACTCGTGCAGTTATTGCGCTCGTCCAGGCGAGAAAAGCAGCTCGGCACGGTTATTCTCTTCGTTACCTCACGCTGTAACGCTTTCTGCCAGACCTGTTTCTATCACGAAGAGTTGAACCAGCCCGGCGACATGACGTTCGCGCAAATCGAGAAGGTCGCACGCACGATGCCGTCGATCACCGATCTTTGGCTTTCCGGCGGCGAGCCGACGCTCCGCCGCGATCTTTCACAGATCATCGATCTGTTTGTCGCAAACAACGGCGTCGATCGCATCATCATTCCCACGAATGGTCTAATCAAATCGCGTGTGTTCGATGTAGTGGATCGCGCCCTCGGCAACAACCCGGCGATCGATCTCTATCTCAATATCGCGCTCGACGGTTACGGTGAAACGCACGATCGTATCCGTGGCGTTCCCGGGAACTGGGAGAAGGCGCTCGACTGTATCGAGTCGCTTTATCCGCTAAAGGAGAAGTACACGGATCGTTTTCGTCTCAACGTCAACACGGTTGTGTGTGCGGAGAACTACACCGAGATCGAGATGCTGTCGGAGTTTATGTGGGACAACTACAAACTCGACGGCCAGTACTTCAACATCATTCGTGGCGAAACTCTCACCGGCGAAAGTATCAAGCAGGTGCCGGCGGAAGTCTTACCGGCCATGTACGCGCAGGTTTCGAAATTGACCAAGCGCTACGGCGAACGCATGTTCGCCGGCGACGATCGCAGCAAGCGTTTGGTGAAGAACGCGGTTTACGCCGGCACAATCATCACTCACTACCGCACGCAACATGCGAATTTCCAGCAACCAACACCGTGGCCGTTTCCGTGCACCGCAGGCGAGACTGCCGTAGTCATCGACTACAACGGCGACGTGCGTGCGTGCGAGTTGCGCGAGAAGTTCGCTACGCTGAGTGATTTTGATTACGACTTCAGTGCCTTGTGGGCTGCGAACGAGCGGCAGAGGGAACTGGCGCAAATCGATGGCGGAAACGCGTGTTGGTGCACGCACGTCTGTTTTATTCACGACTCGATGCGCCATTCGCGCCGCGCCTTGCTTTACGAAGTTCCCAAAAACTACCTGACTCGCGAAAGTTGGTAAGTCGTGCCGGAAGACCCGGACCAGAATCGAAAGAGTGGCTACGCCTACGCAGCCGGCATCACTCTGTTTGCGTCAGTCGCGGTGTTCTGCGGCCTGGGCTGGTTTTTGGATAAGTGGTTCGGGACCGGTCCATGGTTCCTCATCGGCGGCATCGTCCTCGGCTCCGCCGCCGGTCTGTTCGAATTCATCCGCCTGAGTTCGAAAACATATTAACCACGGATAACACAGATAAGGACGGATCAGTGCCTTTGTCCGTTTTGATCCGTGTTACGGCTTGCTCGACAATTAACCAAAATCACGGTTAGAATCGTCGGCTTCGCAAATGCAGGATTCCATTAACACTAGGGTGTTTCGCACCATGGCAGTGGCGAGCGGCCTCGCCGTCGTCATTTCTGCCTTCGTGGCTCCCTGGCGCGTGACTTCCGGTCTGTTCGTTGGTGGTCTGCTGGCCCTTTTTAGTCATAGCTGGCTAAAGAACTCCGCCGCCGCAGCGATTCGTTTATCGACCGCCGGCGGCGGTTCGCAAATACGACTGGCACAGTTTCTACTCCGCTACGTGGTGATTGCCGCGGTCATTTTCGCCGCGGTCACGCTCGATCTCATCTCACTGCCGGCGGTGCTTGTTGGTCTATCTAGTTTTGTGGTTGCTATTTTTGTCGAAGCACTACGTGAGTTTTATTTCGCAATTAAACAGCGAGAGGAAATTAGTTGATGTTCTGGTTTGCAGAAGCCGCGCATGAAAACGCGGAGCATGCAGAAGCCGCGACGCATCCATCGCCGATCGTCGTGCAGTGGGTCAACAACCTGGTCGGCGAACCCCTGTACAGGTTCGAAGTAACCTACACCAAGCCGCTCTGGGACAAACTGCTCGGCAAGTTTGGATCGAGTGCCGAAGCTGCCTTTGGGCCATACACTCCCGATAACGCTGTGCCCTGGTACACGGTGATGTTTGTCATCGCGTGCATCCTGAGTGTGGT
Source organism: Pyrinomonadaceae bacterium (assembly GCA_044867735.1). Lineage (GTDB taxonomy): Bacteria > Acidobacteriota > Blastocatellia > Pyrinomonadales > Pyrinomonadaceae > PSRF01. The sequence continues at coordinate 15,942 of JBIOVO010000174.1, forward strand.
CATCATCTGGATCATGAAAGGCAAGCTCTCGGAGAGTGAGCCGGGCGGCGCTCAGCAGACGTTGGAAGTCAGTGTGCTCGCGGTTCGTAACATGGTCGAGGACATCATTGGACCACACGGACTGAAGTACTTTCCGGTGGTGATGACGTTCGCCGTGCTGATCCTGGTGTCGAACCTGATGGGACTGTTTCCGTTATTCATGAGTCCCACGTCGGCGACGAGCGTGACCTTCGCACTCGGCTTGAGTTCGTTTCTTTATTACAACTACATCGGCATCAGCGAAAACGGTCTGTTCCGTCACTTGAAACACTTTGCTGGTCCGATCTGGTGGATCGCGCCACTGATCTTTCCGATCGAGTTGATCAGTAACTTCATTCGTCCGTTTTCGCTCGGCATTCGTCTTTTCGGTAACTTGTTTGCCGACGAAAAGGTTTTGGAGACTCTCTCGGGACTCAAGCCGCCGTACACCTGGTTCGCGCCGATCTTACTGATGCCGCTGAGCGTCTTCGTGGCTTTGATCCAGACTTTTGTTTTCATACTGCTGTCGCAACTCTACCTGAGTGAAGTGTCGCATGCGCCGCATGACGCACACGATCCGCACCATGCGGAAGACGACGAAGGCGACGAGCTGATAGCACCGGTTCTTACTTAGTGGCTTTATCGAAAAGCGCGTGGTGAGCGACGTGAACAAACGCGTTCACAAACGTTACCACGCAAATCCGAATCGCGATGCACGTTCGTTCGAAGTAATCCTGGCAACATATAGCTGTGTCATGTCTGTCTCGCTGGAGCGCCGTTGTAAGAGGGGCGGTGGATACCGGATGCAGGCGAAATAATACCGTCCAGGTTTGCGCAAAACGCCATGTTGCAGAAGCGATTCAGACGTGAATCAAAGGAGGAAGCATGAGCAGACTCAGAATGTTTCTGTTCGCAGTGGTTGGCGTGCTGGCAAGCGGTATGACCGTTTTTGCGCAGGAAGCTGCGGCCGCCGGTGACAACGCGAGTTCGGTGAGCAAGTATCGCGCGCTGGCAGCGGGTATCGGTTTCGCGATCGCGGTGCTGGGCGGCGCGATTGGACAGTCGCGAATTGGTGCGGCTGCCTGTGAGGGCGCTGCACGAAATCCAGGTGCTGCGGGTCGTATTCAGACGATGATGATTCTTGGTCTCGCGCTGATCGAGTCGTTGGTGCTGTTCGCGCTGCTGGTTATCTTCGCGGTTGTGAAACCCAGCTAAAGAAGATTTCTCGCGCAAAGACGCAAAGGCGCAAAGAAGGACGCAAAGAAAAACCAGACGGGTTCCTTTGCGTCTTTTCTTTGCGCCTTCGCGCCTTTGCGTGAGAAGCTCTTTTCCAGTAGGCTCAAATCAATGAAAAAGTGTCCAAAGTGCGGCGTTGAATACCCTGACACCACCACTCTTTGTCCAGCCGATGGTGTTGCGCTCGAGAAGGACGGCGATTCACTCGTCGGCACGATCCTCACCGGAAAATACCGCATCGATGCGCGTCTGAACGAAGGTGGAATGGGCACCGTCTATCGCGGCACACACGTGCTGATGGAGAAGACGGTCGCCATCAAGGTGCTGCGTGCATCCCTCGCTGCCGACGAGAAAATTGTTGCCCGCCTCTCACGCGAAGCACGGGCCGCCTCTCGCATCTCACATCCAAATGCAATCAGCGTTACCGATTTTGGTGAAGACGAAAGCGGACATGTGTTTCTCGTGATGGAGTTTCTGAGCGGGAAGACACTGAAGCAGGTGATTCGTGAAGAAGGTCCGCTGCCACTCCAGCGCGTCGTGGATATCACGCGCCAGATCGGCGATGCGCTCAACGCCGCCCATTCGCAAGGTGTCGTTCATCGCGATCTCAAGAGCGACAACATCATGCTGCTCGACACTGTGAGCGGCGACCACGCGAAAGTGCTCGACTTTGGTATCGCCAAGATCAACGAGCCGGATGGACCGGTCGACACAAACTTAACCGCGCCAAACCTCGTGATCGGCACGCCGCAATACATGTCGCCCGAACAGTGTTCGCAGGACTGCGAGATCGACGCGCGTTCCGACATCTATTCGCTCGGCGTCATCATGTTTGAAATGTTCGTCGGGCACGTGCCTTTCTCGGGCGACTCGCCGACGATGGTGATGATGAAGCATTTGCAGGAGCCGGTGCCGTCGGTGTTGGAGGAGCGAGACGACCTGCCCGCGGCAGTAGGCCGCGTGGTGGCGCGCGCGATGGCAAAGCTGCCTGCTAATCGTTATCAGAATGTTTCTGAACTCGTTGAGGATTTGACGATTGCGTCGAATATGACGATCTATCGTCCCGCGCCGGCGGTTACAAATACGTCGCCGGTCGCGACTACGGATGATCCGGATGAAGTGACGGTGGTCAGAGTGCGAGAGGAGCCAATGCAGAGTGGACGCCGACCGGCGGTCACGGTGCCGGTTGGTGCCGCGATGCCGCCACCGCCTGCCGCGTCGGGTTTCAATCCGCTCAAAGTGCTGATTCCTGCCGCCGTGGCGTTGCTTGTTGTGTTCGGCTTGTTTTATGTCTTCAATTGGAATTCACCTCAGGGAAGCACCAACACGAATCAGACGCAGACGCTTTCAGCGGATCCGAACAGTCAGCCGGTGCAGGTGGCGTCGCCGCCGAGTGGAAGAGGTGAAGAGGGGATACCGTCTGGGGGGACGATCACGCCGCCCGCGAATGTCAATGCGAGTCCGGCGGCGAGTGTTGCGCCATCGGTTGATCCGCTGGAAGAGTTGAGTCCTGCGCCGCCATCTCCGACTGTCAACGCTAACAGCAACACCAGGACGCCTCCTTTGCCGGAGCCTACCCGCAGCGTCATGCCTGAGACAGCGCCGTCGCCGGTTCCGTCAGCAACCAAAGCACCCGAAAAACCTGCTCCCTCAGCGACTCCTTAACCACAAAGACACTAAGACACAAAGTAAGATAAAAAACTTAGTGTCTTTGTGTCTTTGTGGTTAGCTGGTCGCAGCAGCAATGATGAGGCGGGCCAACTCTTCACTGTTCTCGATCGAAATCTCGATCTCCAGAACGTAAGAAGGAAGCGAAAAGGTGAGTGTGCGGAGTTTGACGGCGTCCTTCGCGGTCGTTACCAGTGCGCTTGCGCCGGCCTCACTCGCGGATCGAACAATCGCGTCAATCTCACCCTGCGAATAGATGTGATGATCCGGAAACGACTTCTCCAACGCCAACTCAAACCCCGCGCGGCGTAGTTGTTCGAAGAACGACGACGGGTTACCAACAGCGCAGAATGCAGCTACTCGCGCCGGCGCCTTCAACGTCTCACCATTACTCTTCAATCCCGCCATTCGTGACGTACGCATGTGTGATCTGAAAACCGGACGACCGCCGGTTAGTCGCGTGATCTGTTCGATCACGTCGTCGATCGTCTCAACCTGATCGCATCTCGTAATCACCACGCAGTCAGCCCGGCTCAGACTCTCGGGCGTTTCCCGCAACCGCCCGTACGGCAAAAGATGTCCACCGCCCCACGGATTCGTCGCATCGATCGTGACGATGTTCAGATCTCGCGCGAGCCGAAGATGCTGAAACCCGTCATCAAGGACAAAACAGTTTGCGCCGAAGCCGGCTTCCGCCGTTTTCGCCGCTTCGATTCGATTAGCGCTGCTGATGACAGCCACCTGGCCGGCGAGCTTTGTTGCGAGCAGATAAGGCTCATCGCCAGATCGCTCGGGTGTCGCCAGCACTCCATAACCGTCTGACACGATCACTTCGAGATGTGGGTCTTTGCGTCCATAACCACGCGTCAGGATGCAAACGACCTTGCCTTCAGCGGCGAGCGTTCGCGCGACCCACTCGACGAGCGGCGTCTTTCCGGTTCCTCCGGCAGTGATGTTGCCGACACTGATCACCGGAAAGTCGAGCTTCGTCGTTTGAAAAGTCCCGCGACGATACAGCGAGAGACGTGTGCGCGTAACTGCGCCGTAAAGAAGACTCAGAGGCGGAAGCACGAATGATTTCATGAAATGTGGGCGTTGGCGGTCAGCATCGAATCGGAAGGCCGGGTCTCCCTTGGTTCTGTAGCGAAGAGTGGGGCGACGAGTTTTATGGTTCTCGCGGCCGCACCCTGATTTTCGGTCACCAGTTGTTTCGCGCGGCGGCCGAGATCTTCTCGCCACGCCGGATCGTTGAGCAGTTTAGTGAGCACGTCGGTTAGCTCTCGAACAGCGTCCGCGCCTTTCACGGGCGGCAACTGAACCAGGGCGCTCGCCTCATCCATCAGATCGACGATCGCGTGAAAGTTGTGCGTGTGTGCGCCGGTGACGACTGCGGCTGCTGCGGCAGCAGGTTCGAGCACGTTGTGACCACCTCGATTAACGATGCTGCCACCAACGAAGACCACGGTTGCGAGTGAATAAGTTGCCGGCAACTCACCGATGGTGTCGAGCAGAATTACAGTTGCACTCCGGTCACTGGGGTCTTGCATGTTGGTACGCTTCGCCCAACTCAAACCAGAGTTTTGCACGAGTGCCGCAACGTCGTTGAAACGCTCCGGATGGCGCGGCGCGAGCAGCAATCGCACCGGCTGTTTGGCGTTGATCTGCTTGATGCTTTCGAGAATTATCTCTTCTTCAGGCGCGTGTGTACTGGCCGCAAGTACGAGCGGCGGGTTTGCGTGAATACCGAACCGGTTTCTAATCTCGCTGGTCTTCTCGGTCAGATTACTTCCGAGCTCGGCGTCAAATTTCAGATTGCCCGCTGTAAAGAGTCTCTCCTCTGGCATTCCCAAGTATCTTAGTCTGCCGGCATCAGCTTCCGACTGCATCACCGCCATGCTCAAACTCGAAAGCACTCGCTTCAGAAAGAACGTGATCATCTTGTAGCGGCGAAACGACTGCCGCGAGATTCGCCCATTAACCAGCGCTACCGGAATCTGCCGCGCTTTGCACTCGCGGAGGAAGTTTGGCCAAAGCTCAGTTTCCATGATGAGCACGGCCGAGGGATTGATCGATTTGAGCGCACGACGCACGGACCAGCGCCAGTCAAAAGGAAAATAGAAGACGCTCTCTGCCTGGTTGCGAAACACGTCGCGTGCGAGCGTCTGTCCGGTGAGCGTGATGGTTGAGACGACGAGAGCGTGATGGGGAAACTCTTGCTTCAGCCGCTGTGCGAGCGGGCGCGCAGCCTGAGTTTCCCCGACTGAGACGCAGTGCAGCCAGACGACAGGCCTCCCCTTAATGGAGGGCACTGAACCGAGGCGCTGCTTGAGTCCGGCGATGTACTTGCCGTGAGCGAGGGCTTGAAATAGGAAATGAGGGATCAGAACGAGCAGGCCGAGGGACAGAAGGAGGCTGTAAGCCAGGTACATGGTTTTTAGATCTTTGTACTTTGCACCTGGTATTTCGTATCAAAGCACAAAGTACAAAGCACCAAGAACGAAATCATTTCGCTCGCTCGATATACCGCCCTTCAGTGGGATCCACGCGAATTCGGTCGCCTTCGTTGATGAACGGCGGCACCGTGATGGTCACTCCGTTTTCGAGAGTAGCAGGTTTGTTGACGTTTGAAACGGTCGCACTCTTCAAGGTCGGTTCGGTCTGGGTAACGGTCAATTCCATCGACGGCGGCAGATCGATTCCGATGGGCGAACCATCGTAGAACTCTGCCTGGATCTTCATGCCCGGCGTCAGCCACTGTGCGGCGTCGCCGAGGTCATCTTCGCTGAGCGCTGTCTGTTCGTAGTTCTCGGTATTCATGAAGTGATGATGAGAGCCGTCTGAGTAGAGATACTCCATCTCGTGCTGTTCCATTGCAGCGCGTTCAATGGTGTCAGCGGAACGGAAGCGATGTTCAAAGGAAGCGCCTGTACGAATATTTCGCAGCTTTGTCTGAATCATCGCACGCAGATTACCTGGCGTATGATGCCGAAATTCCAGAACTTTGCACGGCTGGCCTTCAAAAACGATCACCATACCGCGCCTGATTTGGGTAGCAGGAATAGCCATAAAACTAAAGTCTCCGTTTAATAGGGGTGAGCAATCGGGCTCTTAGCAAATTGCGTAGTCTACCCACAAAAGACCACAAAAGCCAATCGCCACCAAAAAGCACAAACGGCACAAGGGGGAGAATCGGCGAGGGCGCCCAACAATCGGAAATTATTTGTTTGTGCTTTTTGTGCTCTTTGTGGCTAAACCTTTTTCGTGGCAAAACAAAGGCGGCCTCCTGAAAACCAGTTCCAGAGAGACCGCCTTTTTGAGGAGCCCACCTACCTCGCTTCATTTAACGCAAATCGAACGAGATAGTTCCAATAAGACTTCACGCCGCCCGCGCCCGCGGAACTCTGCGCAATCGCGCTAGCCGTTCCAGCCACTTCTGCGCCTGCTCGTAATACGGGAACTTACGCTCATCGAGACGAAAAGCGCTCGTGTGATAGTAGCGACGTCCTTTAATCAATCGCGCCGGATGCTTGATGTGCAGCATCTCGTGATACAGGATGTATTCAACGAACCACTCCGGCACCTCGGTCGAATCGAGCGTCTTGCTGATCGTGATGCTATCGTAAATGTGGTCGTGATGCCCGAGAATGCTTTTTGTCCGCCGCTGCGACCAGGTGATCGTCGGTTTCGGTATCTCGCCGTCGAAATACTTGCGATTCAACTTGGCAAACATTCGATCAAGGTCATAAACCTCGCCCCGCGCCGAGGAGATCATCTTTCGTCCGCGTCCACGGCGAGCAAGATCCGATGAACGCATCACCGACGGTGTCAGCGAGTAGTCGCGATAAACCCGATCGTGAATCGTTGGTACACGTTTGCCCAGCAATCTCGCTACAAGAATCCACGCAAGCGCACGCAAAGCTTCGGGAGGCGCATCTTTGCAAATGTCAGATAGCCGCACGTAAACGCGTCCCGAGCGCAAACGAATCGTGTGACGCAAGCCGGCGTAAGGATAGAAGCGGACTTCAATCGCAGGCACACCGCGGTTGCCGCCCATATGACGAAATGCGTCGGCGAAAAATTTTCTTACTTCGTTCATTGCGGCGACTCGGTGCGGCAAACCATCGGGGCTCGGGGACAGTAATCTTAAGGAGGGTCAAGGCGGGCCGTCAACCCGCGGCGGGGAGGAACAATAAGTCCCCAGTTGTTAATAATTTACAGGCGACTGCAGATGACGCGAATAGCGCCGATAGGGCCTTATCTGTGCAATCTGTGGATAAGTTTGTATACTCCCAATTCATGCCGAGGCGAGCCTCAAATCTACAAACAACCGACAAGAGCGCACTCGACTCTCGCGCCGAGGTCCTGCTTGCCGCTCTGATCAAGGAGCACCTAGTTACCGGCGAGGCCGTTGGTTCGCGTGTGCTTTCTGACCGCTTTTCGCACGGTTACGGTTGGAGTCCAGCCACGATTCGCAACGTGATGTCGGAGCTTGAGGAGTCTGGACTGGTCGAACAACCGCATACTTCCGCCGGTCGCATCCCAACCGACAAGGGATATCGTTACTACGTCGACAACATGCTCGGCGAAGCTAGGCTGTCCCGCAGCGACTCAAAGGCGATCGACGATCTTTTCGCTCACGATCTGGCCAAGGCCTCATCTCCCGATCGTTTGATGGAAGCGGCGTCGCACATTCTTTCCGCCTTGTCGCAGAACGTCGGCATCGTCGTGTCGCCATCGCTTGCAGACAACCGGCTCAACCACATCGAATTCGTTCTGCTGCCTGACAGGCGCATACTCGTCGTACTGGTTTCGACCGCAAACATCATTCACAACAAAGTCATTCGAACGGCTGACGAGTTCGCTCAGGACGACCTCGACCGAACGGCGCGCTATTTGAATACGGAATTCAGCGGCAAGAGCTTGCTGGCGATCCGCGCGGAGATCGTCGAGCTGATGAAGGAAGAGAAGGCGCTATACGATCGACTGTTACAGAATGCGATTCTGTTGTGTGAGCGGAGTCTGGAGGGCGAAGACGCCGGCGGCGGTGAAGTTTATGTAGATGGCGCGTCGAATATTCTTACCAAGCCCGACTTTGTCGATATCGAGCGCATGCGCGATCTGTTCAGGACGTTTGAAGAGAAGTCGCGTCTGATCAAGATCCTCAACGAGTGCGTTCATGATGCGGCCGGTTATCCGGGCGATGTGCACGTCGTGATCGGGCGCGAGCACCCTTCGGATTCACTCCGAAACTGCGCTTTGATCACCGCGCCTTATCGAATCGGATCGAACGATAACGTCGGTACTTTGGGCGTCGTTGGTCCGATGAGAATTGAATATGCACGGATTATGGCTATGGTAAACTACATGGCGCGATTGATAGAGCATCGGTTAAGCGAACAGGCTGCCCGTTGAGTCGTGGAGATTCAGATCCTTCCTAATGACATCAGACAAAAGTGATAAGCGTTCGCACCGCATCCCAATCAAATTTAGTGACGCTGACGAGAAGACCGGGTCTGCGCAGAGCAAAGCTTCCGAGATGGATAGACTAGATCCCGACAACGCAGGCGAAGACTTCATTTCCGACGCCGACGAGAATCTCAACGCCGACGACTTCCTCCGCGCGGACGAAGTTGACGCCGACGATGTAGTTGGTGGACCCGACACGGCCGAACTAATCGCCACGCGCGCCGAACTTAAGCGAGTTGAAGCCGAAAATGCCGAACTCAAAGACCGGTTCGCACGTCGCCAGGCTGATTTTGAGAACTACCGCAAGCGGGTCGAGCGTGAGCGGACCGAGACGTACAACCGCGTAGTCGCAGATGTCGCCACCAAGCTGCTTCCCGTCCTGGACAATCTGAAACGAGCGCTCGAAGCTGAAGCCTCGGTTGAAGCCGCGGAGTCTGACGAGTTTCGGCATTTCTTGAGTGGCGTAGATCTGATCTGCAAACAACTCAATGGTGTGTTAGAGGCGCTGGGCGTCAAGCCAATCCCCGCCGTTGGTGAGAAGTTCGATCCCCACGTTCATGAGGCTGTCGTAACTGAAGCGACTGACGACTATGACCCTGACACGGTGATGCAGGAGATAGTGGCTGGTTACCGCCTCGGCGACAAGCTTATTCGTCCCGCTCTCGTGAAGGTTGCGACGCGGAAGTAGCGCGTTGAATAAGACACTCGGAACCGGAAATCAATGGGAAAAGCGATTGGAATAGATCTGGGTACGACCAATTGTTGCGTCTCCGTGCTGGAAGGTGGTGCGGTGCAAATCGTTCCGAACAAGGAAGGCGGCCGCACGACTCCGACCGTAGTTGGTTTCACTGACAAAGGCGAACGGCTCGTGGGCCAGATCGCCAAGCGACAAGCGGTGACTAATGCGGCGAACACGGTTTACGCCGTGAAGCGTTTGATCGGCCGCAAGTTTAGTTCGGCTGAAGTCGGGCGCATGCGCGAGACGTCGGCGTTTGAGATTGTGGATTCTCCAAATGGCGATGCTCGGGTTCGCGTTCAGGGACGCAACTACAGTCCGCCTGAACTGTCAGGTATCGTGCTGCAACGTCTCAAGGCTGCCGCCGAGGACTTTCTTGGCGAAGCAGTGACTGACGCCATCATCACTGTCCCCGCATACTTCGACGACACCCAGCGCCAGGCCACCAAGGACGCCGGCAAGATTGCCGGTTTGAAGATCGAACGGATCATCAACGAGCCGACGGCGGCTGCGTTGGCGTATGGTTTAGGAAAATCAGACGTCGAAAAAATCGCCGTTTACGATCTGGGTGGCGGCACGTTTGATATATCGATTCTCGAGATGAACGATGGCGTTTTCGAAGTTCTTTCGACCTCGGGCAATACTTTTCTCGGCGGCGAGGATTTTGACGAACGCATCATGAGCTGGATGGCGGGTCAGTTTCTTTCCGACACCGGTATCGACCTGCGCCAGGATCGTCTCGCTTTGCAGCGACTAAAGGAAGTCGCGGAACGCGCCAAGTGCGACCTTTCTTCAGCCACGGAAACCACGATCAACCTGCCGTTCATCGCCGCTGATGCGAGTGGTCCGAAGCACTTTAATAAGACAATCACGCGGGAACAGTTCGAGACGCTGGTTTCGGATCTGGTCGACCAGACGATCGAGCCATGTCTGACGGCGCTCAAAGAAGCTGAACTGCAACCGGCGGAGATCAACAAGGTCATTCTCGTGGGTGGCCAAACGAGATCTCCGATTGTCGAGCGCACAGTGGAGAAGATTTTCGGCCGCAAGCCGTCGTCAGAGATTAATCCTGACGAAGTGGTGGCGATGGGCGCTGCCATTCAGGGCGGTGTGTTGACCGGCGAAGTAAAAGACATCGTACTGCTCGACGTGTTACCGCTGAGTTTGGGTTTGGAGACACGTGGCGGCTTGTTCACTAAAATAATCGAGCGCAATTCGACCATACCGTTGCGCGAGAGCCGTACGTTCACCACTGTCGTCGATAACCAGTCGTCGGTGGAGGTTCACGTGCTGCAGGGTGAACGCGAGGTTTCCCAGGGAAATCGCTCGCTTGGCAAGTTTGAACTGGTCGGGATTCCGCCGAGTCCGCGTGGGATTCCACAGATCGAAGTAACGTTTGAGGTTGACGCGAACGGCATAGTTTCTGTTTCGGCGCAGGACAAGACGAGCGGCCGTGAACAACAGATGCGGATCACGCCGACCTCGGGTCTGACGCCCGATGAGATCGATCGTCTTATTCAGGAGGCCGACGATTTCGCCGATAGCGATCGCACCGCCAAAGAGGTGGTGGTAGTTAGAAACAAACTCGATTCACTTTTGAAAAACACCAAAAAATCGTTTACTAAGTTTGGTGGTCTGCTTTCTGAGCCGGAACAGAAAGGTGCAGATGATGTCTTCTCTGAGGCTGAGGCCGCTGTCAAATCGGACAAGCTTGAAGACATCAACCGAGCATTGAAGAGGTTGGAACGCCTGGCCGGGCAACTCACAGCCGCAATGTTGAACCCCACACCGGACGCGACCACAACGGAAGTTTAGAATTGGTCTTTGGCCTTGGGCTTTTGGTCTTTGTTGATTACCTTCATAAGGACTCTAAAGGCCGAAGACCAAAGACCCAAAACCAAAGACACCCATCAAAGAGGTCATTACTTAAATCGGTATGAGCAATAAACGTGATTACTACGAAGTCCTTGCCGTCAGCCGCACCGCGACGGATCAGGAGATTAAGAGCGCCTACCGGCGTCTCGCAGTTAAATATCATCCAGACAAAAATCCCAACGACGAGAGCGCTGAGGAGATGTTCAAAGAAGCTGCGGAAGCCTACAGCGTTCTGTCTGATGCCGAACAACGCAAACGCTACGATCGATTCGGACACTCGGGAGTTTCGAGTGGCGCCGGAGCCGGCGCGTGGGGCGCGCCAGGATTTGGCGGTATCGAAGACATCCTCGGCGACCTGTTTGGTTTTGGCGACGTCTTCGGCGGCGCGCGCACCGGATCGCGGCGCACGTCGGCGCAGCGTGGAGCCGATCTTCGTTACGACCTGGAGATTTCGCTCGAGGAAGCTGCCAGCGGCATGACTGCTCAACTGCGGATTCCGCGTTTGGAAACCTGCGACACTTGCAAGGGATCTGGTTCGGCCGCCGGTAGTCAACCTGAAACTTGTACGACCTGCCAGGGCAGCGGTCAGGTTCGTTATCAACAGGGATTCTTCTCGGTCGCGAGGACGTGTCATGTTTGCCGCGGCAGTGGTCGCGTGATCAAGAACCCGTGCGCGGAGTGTAAAGGCGCCGGCAGAGTCGAACGCGAGAAACAGATGGAAGTAAAGATCCCCGCGGGGGTCGAAACCGGTTCCAGATTACGCGTGACTGGAGAGGGTGGAGCAGGATCGAACGGTGGCACGCCGGGAGATCTCTACGTGGTGATCCACGTTGCCGAGCACGAGCTGTTTGAGCGACAAGGTAACAACCTCTACGAGGCCGTTCCGATCACGTTCACGCAGGCGGCACTGGGCGCCGATATCATGGTGAAGACGCTCGGCGAGGACGAAGCGTTGAAGATTCCGATGGGTACGCAAACCGGTTCGGTGTTTCGGCTCAAAGGAAAAGGGATGCCGGTTTTGGGTGGACGCGGACGCGGTGATCTGTATGTTTCCGTGACCGTGATGACGCCGACGTCGTTAACGCGCGAGCAGCGAAAGCTACTGGAGCAGTTGGCGGAAGTTGAGAGCAAGGATCTGGAGAATAAGGGACTCGTTGACAAAGTTCGAGACATCTTTGGATGAGATCTGGAGGAGCAAATGAAAGCTCTTTTGCTGATCATTTTTCTGGCTTTCTCGGTGAACGCCCAGGATCCGATGGATGCTTTGAAAGCGCTCGACTTCACTAAGAGTTCTCTCAAGCAGTCTCAAGTTCAAAAACTCAGTCCCGAAGATCTCAAGCTACTGCGCGGGATCATCTTTGGCCGTCACGGCCGCGTCTTCAAAGACTACGACATCAAGGCGTATCTGGAAGAGCAGTCGTGGTACAAGCCAAATCCCGACTTCAAGAACTCGATGCTCAACGATACGGAACGTCGCAACCTCGACATGATTCGTATCGCCGAGGCCGCCAAGCACGAGACGATTCAACCGGGCGATATGCGTTACTGGCGCGATCGCCAGATCACGACGAAGAAACTCGGCAAGCACAGCGGCGCCGAGTGGAAGGTTCTGCTTGCTGAAGTCGAAGCGATTCGCGGTAAGCGGTTTGACGACGAACCGTGGCTGCAACAGTACTTCGACGAGCGTTACTGGTACGTTCCTAATGAGAACTACGAAGCGAAAAAGCTCTCCGCCATCGAACGCAAGAACCTCGAGATTCTCAGCAACGCACAGAAGAAGCAGCGTAAGGTCGCGTTGTTGCCTGGCGACATGGAGTTCTTTGAGAACAAGGCCATCACCGAGCAGATGCTGCACGGGTTGAGTCTTCACGAGCTGCGTCTGTTGCGGAACGAAGTTTATGCGCGACACGGACGTATGTTTCGCGCCGACTGGCTGCAGCAATATTTCTTCTTTCAACCGTGGTACACGCCGGATGAGAACTTCAAAGACGAGAGTCTTTCGGGTACCGATAGGCTCAACGTCGAGACGATCGTTAAGTATGAAAACAAGCTGCACCAGGAGTTAGGCACGCAGCCGATCACGCAGGCGTTGTTGGAAGGACTGTTTATCGAAGACGCGAGCCAGATGCGTCAGGAGATCTACGCGCGTCACGGGAAAGTATTCAAGGAGCCCTGGCTACAAAAATACTTTTCGAGCTTCGACTGGTACAAAGCCGATCCAAACTTCACCGAGGCATCGCTAACGGAGGTTGAGAAGAAAAACATCGCCACCATTGCCGCGTATGAGAAACGCGCCGTGACCGCGATGAGTACCATCGAGGGTTGATAAGGCCCACACGGGTCTCGCGTGACGAGGCCGAGAGAATAGTTTTAACCACAAAGACACAAAGACACTAAAAAGAAAATTAGTGTCTTTGTGTCTTTGTGGTTAGAGTCGGTAACGAACGCCGGCCCGTTTCGCTGCTTCTTCTTCCAGGTCGAGGTTCTGCAACCGCAGCGTGACGTCGGCGTTCATGTCGAGCGATCCGCGTTCGCCGGCGAGTAGTTTCACAGTTCCCGCAGCGGCGATCATCGCGGCGTTGTCAGTCGAGAGATGCGGTGAAGGGAAGTAGATCGGAAGATCCATTGCTGCCGCCATCTCGCGCGCAACCTCGCGCAGCTTCCCATTGCAGGCCACGCCGCCCGCGACGATCAGCGTGCGCGGGTAGTTCTCCTCCACGATCCGTTCCATCGTTCGCACCAATGATTGCACGACGACGTGTTGAAAACTCGCCGCCAGATCCTTTATCCCCTGCGACGGCTCCCCTCCGTTCTGTAGCGGTTCGAGTCCGGTTTCGCGGACGTGCTTCGTTACCGCTGTTTTCAGTCCGCTAAAACTGAAATCGGGCAATCCATCGCCCATGCGCGGGATCGAGAACGGCACCGCCTTCGGATTTCCCTCGCGCGCGAGACGTTCGATGATCGGCCCGCCGGGATAACCAAGACCCAGCAACTTCGCGACTTTATCGAAAGCCTCTCCAGCCGCGTCGTCACGCGTACGTGAGACGACCTTGTACTTTCCGGGTTGCGGAATGAAGAAAATGTTGGTGTGGCCGCCGGAAACGATCAGCGCCTCAGCCGGGTATTCAATCGGCGGATTTTCGAACGCGACCGAGTAGATGTGACCTTCGATGTGGTTCACACCGACGAACGGTTTCTTGAGCGCGTAAGCCATCGCCTTCGCGTAAGAGACACCGACGAGAAGCGAACCGACGAGTCCGGGTCCGACTGTAACCGCGACACCATCGATGTCGCCCGCCGTGACGTTTGCGCGTTCAAAGGCCTCGGCGACGACAGGGACGATCTTGTCGAGGTGTTCGCGCGAGGCGAGTTCGGGGACTACGCCGCCGAAACGCTTGTGAATCGGGACCTGTGATGAGATCACCGACGAGACGATTTCACGCCCATCGCGTACGACCGCCGCCGCCGTTTCATCACACGATGTTTCAATACCCAATACGAGCATAGAGACAAATATAAACACTGAACCACAAAGGCACAAAGACACAAAGGTTTAACTTAGTGCCTTTGTGTCTTTGTGGTTAAGAAAACTCGTAGAAACTGAGCGCTGAGTCCCCTTGTTTCAGTATCCGGATGCGGCGCAGGTTTCCGATTGTTTCCGGAAGGGCATTCTTATGGTGGTGTTCAACGATGAGAAGCCCGTCCTTGCTCAGCAATTCTCTGGAACCGAGGAGTGCAAGCGTTTTGAGATAGTCGTCTTTGTACGGCGGATCAAAATAGATGATGTCCCAAAGCTCCTCCGCTTGACGCAGAAACTCGTTCGCTTCCGAACAGTAGATCGCCTGTTGCTCCTCCGGAATACGGCAAAGCTCAAGGTTCGCTTCGATCAGCTTGCAACTTCGTCGCGACCGGTCAACGAAGGTCGCATGCGTTGCCCCACGCGAGAGCGCCTCGATTCCCACAGCGCCGGACCCTGCGCACAGATCCAAGAACCTGGTCTCCTGGATACGCGGCGCGATCACGTTGAAGAGCGTTTCGCGCAGCCGATCCGAAGTCGGTCTCACCTGCATCGATGGTGGGCTCTTCAAATTCCGCCCTTTGTAAAGTCCCGCGATAATTCGCATTTCGTCAGCCCACCGCAGCCAGCCCAAACCGTGGATCGGCCTTGATACGCGCGACCATCTTCGCCGTTACGGCCGATCTCGGTTTGTTGAGATAGAACTCGGACTCTTCGCGAGCCTTCTCCAGCAACGGCTGATCGCGAACGATGTTGCCGATGCGAAACTCCGGTAGGCCCGACTGCTTCGTTCCGAGCAGTTCGCCCGGTCCGCGCAATTCGAGATCCTTCTCGGCGATCAAAAAACCGTTGCTGGTCTTTGCCATGATGCCCAGCCGCTCTTCAGCGATCGCGGTCTTCTTGTCGCTGGTCAGCAGTATGCAATAACTTTTCTCAGCACCACGACCGACACGCCCGCGCAACTGGTGCAGTTGCGACAAACCGAAACGCTCCGCATGCTCCACGATCATCACAGACGCGTTTGGCACATCCACTCCGACCTCGATCACGGTGGTCGAAACCAGGATCTTGATCTCACCAGCGACAAACGCGCTCATCACTTTCTCTTTTTCCGCCGGCTTCATCTTTCCGTGCAGCAGACCGACCGAGAGCTTTGGAAACACCTTGTCACGCAGATACTCGTAGCGGCGCGTTGCGTCTTTCAAATCCATCTTCTCTGACTCTTCGACAAGTGGATAGACAACGTAGACCTGCCTGCCCGCTTTCACTTCTCTTGAGATCAGCCGCTTCACTTCTTCTCGCTGATCTTCGCCATAGACGAGAGTCTCGATCGGCGTCCGGGCCGGCGGCAACTCATCGATGATTGAAACATCAAGATCGCCGTAGACGGTCATCGCAAGCGATCTCGGAATCGGCGTCGCGGTCATAACCAGAACGTCCGGGTTGAGTCCACGAGCGCGGAGTTCCGCTCGTTGCATCACGCCGAATCGGTGTTGTTCATCGATCACGACGAGACCAAGCTTCGCAAACGCGACCGCTTCCTGAATCAGCGCCTGTGTCCCGATGACCGCGTGTATCTCACCTTCCTTTAGCGCCAATTGCAGGCGTCGTTTTTCAGTCGCCCGCAGCGAGCCGGTCAACTGTTCGACGCGATAGGGTGTTCGTGCGAGGAGGCGTTTGATGTTGCGCGCGTGCTGTTCGGCGAGAATCTCGGTTGGCGCCATCAGCGCGGTTTGGAGTCCGTTTTCCATTGCGGCGAGCATTGCGATTACCGCAACGATTGTCTTGCCACTGCCGACGTCGCCTTGCAGCAAGCGATTCATCGGCGTCGTGGACTTCATGTCGTTGAAGATTTGCGCAGTGACTTTACGTTGCGCGCGAGTCAGCTTGAACGGCATCACCGACTGGATTGCGTCGTTCACGCTTTTATCGATTCGCAACGGCGTTTCTTTGCGTTCCTTGATTCGTTGACCGCGCTTCACCCCGATGGCGAAGGTGACCCAGAAAAAGTCTTCGAAGATCATCCTGACGTGGGCCGGACTCTTCGCCAGCTCGTAATCGATCATCGAAATATCCGGAGGCGGAAAGTGAATCTCGCGTAATGCCTGCGTGCGTCCTATTAGTTGTACGCGGTGACGGAGATCCGGGGGCAGTGTTTCTTCGATCGACTTCTCGTCAAGCAGGGAGAGAACCGCGTGTGCGATCTCACGCAACCGTTTTGAGTTGAACTCTCCGAGTTTGCGATAGACAGGAACGCGGCGGCCGACGTGAATCGCGGCGAGCGACGGATCGGGCGCGACTTCCTCAACATCTTCGGGGTTGCTTTGATCCTGTAGGTCTGGCGCCATTAGCACTTCGAGTTCGTCGGCAGGTTTTTGCAGCCGCAACTTGAACGTGCTGCGGCGTGCTTCCCATTCCCAACGGCCAAACGTGATGAAGCGCGTGCCCTGGGTTAGCCTCGAGGCGTAGTACTTCACGATCTCATAAGCGCGGCGACCAGAAACAAACCACCAAACGATGACTTCTTTTCCGGTCATGGCGGCGTCGATGCCTGCGACTTCAAAGATGTAGAGTCGCGGTCTGCCGTAACCTGGCTTGCTCACTGGATAACCGTGCGCGTGGCTGACGGTGAGTTCGACTGAAGCCTCCATGCCCTCGCGAAGATCCCTGATCATTGCGGGATGAGATCGATCCTCGTAACGCATGGGAAAGTAAGTCAGGAAATCTTCAACCGTCACTTCGGAGGCAGTGTGCTTATGAGTATGATTTGCGAGTGCCTTTGCGAGTTTGCGGGATAGTTGTTGACCTAATCGCGCGATCCGGAAGTTGTGAAGATCCTCAATCGAAGTGTTGAGGGAGATGGCGCCAGGCATCGGCGGGATCATAACATAGCAAATGGAGAGGCACCTTCATGACAAACGAACGAGCATCGGAAGAAACACGCCAGGCGCTAAAGGCTTTGCGGCATGGTTTGCTGCGGCTGCACAAAATGCTGCTGGACCAGGAGCGCAGAGACTATGAACGAACACACGGGAAGATCGGCAATAGTTATGAGTTTTTACAATTGGTCTTGAAAGACCCATGGTTTGATTGGCTGCACCGGCTTTCAGAGCTGATCGTCCAGATCGACGAAACGCTCGATGCAAACACGTCCGAGGCGCCCGCGACGGAAGCGGATGCGAGTGCGTTGATGGATCGAGCGAAGACGTTGTTGGCGCCGGCTGAGACGGGAAGTGAGTTTCAGAAGAACTACTTCCTTGCGCTGCAACGGTCACCGGATGTGGTGTTATTGCATTCGGAGCTGATGAGGTTGTTGGGACGGTAATCCACAGATTACGCAGATGATAATTTGTAATCTGTGTAATCTGTGGATTAACAATACTTCTCAAACGCTTGCGTGAGTTCGCCCGCGATCTGGTGCGCGTCGCGTCCCTCGATCTGATACCGCTCGAGCATATAGACCAACTCGCCATCCTTGAGTATTGCGATGGACGGCGACGATGGCCCGTAACCGGTGAAGTAGCTGCGCGCTCGTTCGGTGGCTTCAATATCAGCACCCGCAAACACAGTTGCAACTTTATCCGGCTTCTTCTCATTTTGCAGCGCGAGCGCCACGCCGGGCCGCGCCTTTCCCGCCGCGCAACCACAAATCGAATTAACCACCACCATCAAGGTGCCTTGACTGTTCTGGACCGTTGAGTCGACTGCCTCGGCAGTTCTGAGTTCTTCCACACCAAGACGCGTCAAGTCCTCACGCATCGGCCTGATCATGATTTCGGGATATGGCAATGTACAAATTCTCCTTCTTCTTTCTTAGGACACAGAGTAACACGGATTCTTCGTGGTGTATCACCGTCGCCTTCGATCGAGATGCGCCAGACGTTTCCGGGTAAGGGGTAGTTGCCCATCCGTTCGGCCCACTCGATTACGATCACCGCGCGTTCGTCGGACAACAACTCGTCGAGATCGACGGCGTGGGCGGCGCTTGCGCCTTCGTCGAGACGATAGAGATCGATGTGATAGAGCTGAAGGCGCCCCGAATAAGGGTTTACGAGCGTGAACGAGGGACTGGTGACGTCTTCTTCCGCGATTCCGAGCGCGGCGCAGATGCCTTTTACGAACATCGTCTTGCCTGCTCCCAGCGGTCCACTGAGCAGAAGAATCTCGCCGCCTTCGAGTCGTGCGCCGAGCTGATGCCCGTAGTTGAACGTCTCTTCCGGAGTTGTACTCGTGACTTCTGTAGGGATGTGCGCTGCTATGGCTGTTCTCCACTTGGATCGAGGAAACGGATGGCGTCGCCGAAGTGATCGCGAATGTCGGAGGCGACCATCGTTCGCATTCCTAATTTCTTCGCTGCAAAATCGCCGGCAAGTCCGCCAACGTAGAGCGCCGCAACCGTTGCGAGCACGGGATTGGCCTTCTCTGCGAGCGTGCCATAAGCCTGCGCGAGGAATCCGGAAATGAGACCCGTGAGCGTGTCGCCGGCGCCTGCGGTACCGAGTCCTGCGTTTCCGGTTGGGTTAATAAACACGCGTCCGTTCGGCGTCGCCACGAGCGGTTGCGCGCCCTTAAGAACCAGGATCACTTGTCGAGTGGTGGCAAACTCTCGAGCTGTCGCAGCACGATCATCCAGCGCAGACTTATTGTCCACGCCCAACAGTCGCAGCATCTCGCCCGGATGCGGTGTCAACACCAACGGCAGTGCCGTGGATCCCTTTAGCTCCGCCGGCCACGGCGCGAGTGAATTCAAACCATCTGCGTCTATCACGCAAGGTTTCGTACGTCGCTCAATGATCGTGCGAACAAAGCCGCGCGTGCGTTCGTCGTCCGAAGCCAAACCTGGCCCGGCCGCTACCACGGTCGCTTTCTCTGCGAGTTTAAGAAAGTGGCCGGCAGCCTCGTCGCTGACGACTCCACGATCCGTTTCCGCGAGCGCCGTAGTCATCACTTCCGGTATCGCGCTCGCAGCCACGGAAGATTGTGCCGAAGCGGGAGTCGCCACGGTGACGAGCCCCGCACCGGAGCGCATCGCAGCATTGCCGCAGAGTGCTGCGGCGCCTGAATAACCGCGCGAGCCGGCAGCGATCAAAACGTGACCGTGGGTGTTCTTGTACGACTCACGAGTGTAGCGAGTGCTCACCAACCACTGCTTCACGTCTTCCGCTTCAGTCACAAATAACCAGGGCTTTGAAGCTTCAACCAGAGAGAACGGCGAACCGATATCGGCAACGATCAACTCGCCACCAAGGTCACAGGCGGGAAAAAGGACGTTCGCGGGTTTGGGCGCAGTGAATGTGACCGTTAGGTCGGCCGCCACGGCTGGTCCAATCAGTTTCCCCCGATCGGCATTGAGTCCTGAGGGCACGTCGATCGATAACACCAGCGGTCGAGCACC
>JBIOVO010000175.1:0-11624 GCA_044867735.1 Pyrinomonadaceae bacterium
CGGCACAGGGACGTGAACTACCTGCGTCGGTGGTGGGATAGTGACAGCAACTGGCTGCACGCATGTGGGCGTGTTCTCAGCCTGACGCGGAAACAGGCCCGTTAACCCATTGAACCCGACGCCAAGCGCGAATGTAACGAGCGGCGTCAACAGGTACAGAACTACGGTTTTCATCGATGGTCCCTCCTCAATCCTCTAAGAAGATATAAGCAGTAGAGACCAACGCCCACGTTACGACCAACACCACAAACCTGTGGCTATCCCCATCCCGAACGGAGACTACCCGCGCAAAGACGCAAAGGCGCAAAGTTATGACCTTCGGCTGCCGGAGGTCCTAAACTTTGCGCCTTTGCGTCTTTGCGTGCGTAATCTTTTGGCTACGCCGCTACGTAGTACGGGAAGAATTCAAGCGCCGAAGTGATTGGGAAGACGGAATCGAGGCGGGTAATTTCCAGCACCTTGCTCAAAGGCTTGCTAACGTTCATAAGTTCGCATGGCATTCCTTTTTCGAGTGCCTGCTCGCGTAACGTCAACATGACACCCAGGCCATGGGCATCGACTATCGATACTCCTGAGAGATCGAGTATGAGAGCATTGCGAGTGGGGAGTGAATCAACAATATTCTGCAGAACCTCCGTTTCACCGTTGACTATCTGACCTTCCAGACAAAGAACAGCAGCAGTTCCCAAATTTTTGGCGTGTACCTTCAACATTTGCTCTTCTCCCCTTTTGGACTTTAATGCTCGGTATATGGACGATCTTCAGTTCCACCTTGTTAACGCCGGCGTTACACTTTTCTTAACGCCCGCGTGAAAACTTCTGTAGGAATAACACCGCCGACCCACCATTCCAGTTCATTTTTTTTGAACCACAAAGACACAAAGAACACTAACTAAGGAATCCTCTTCTGATTTGTGCCTCTTGTGCCTTTTTGTGGCCGAGCCTTTTCGCGGCGCGACACATTCTGACCCAAAAACCACATAGCTCTCAGGAGAGCACTTTAAGAAAGGATTTCTCACGGTCATCCTTCCGGGCCGAATTCCCCGTTCTCTGCGTTCGACCCACCGTCCTGCGATGGACCAGCCCGCGTTCCCCAAGGCGCCGAGAGAACCTCATCTGACAACCCCATTTAAGGAGCTTACGCAATGTCCGAAAGAAACAGACCCGACAAAGGTGGCATCAAGTCACAACTAAACCTCGTTGGCCTCAAAGAAGGCCAGGAGGCGCCCTCGATCATTGTTCAGGCAGTGGGCCGCGACGGAATTCTGTTGCACGTTGCCCAGGTCGACGACAGAGGAAATTTTGAATTGCCGAGCGAGGCCCTCAAGGCCGCAAACCGTATCGTGATTGGACCAAGTGAAGAAAGGGCGGCGACTGCTTCCAACGTCATCCGCTATCGTCCCGCAGAGTTTGAAGAACTGCTGCGCGGTCCGATCAACATTTCAGCACGCATCTGGGAGAGGTGGTACTTTTTCATTACCTGCGTGACCGGCAAGGTCAGACTGTGCCGCCGGCCGATCTGGTGGTATCGGGATCTGTTCGACCTGGCGACCGAAGTCACCCCTCAAACCAGGCAACTGTCCCCCGTTTCGAAAAGGGCTTCACTGGTTACCGAGAGCATCGCGGCGCTACGACCCGCAAAATCGATCGATGAACTGATAGTCTTTCCGTTTCGCTGTCAAAAAGTTTGCAATGGAACGGTCCAGGTTTTCCGCCGGACGTGTTGTTGCCGGCCCTGGGTCATCGACGATCCACGTCTGTTCGAGGTGATTCGTAACCTCGAAGGCGTAGTGCGAAGGACCCCAAAGTTTCCTCGCATTCCCAATCCTCCTCCCGACGTGGCCGACTTCTTTTTCAAGGACGGTGCGCTGGATGAGTTTACCGTCAACGCCCATCGCGATCTTTCCGCGTTGCGGACGTTATCGAGAACCGAAGTCGTGGAATATGTAAACGCGCGCCGTTATCTCTTCTGCGGTAGCTACAGATGCAGCGCGCCGGTGAGCATAGGTTTTGGCAGCATCAATCCGGATGGCCGATTCAGCATCTGCTGGTTCGACACTCCACGTCCGCAACGTCCGTTCTGTCACGATGAGTACGCCTACGTCGTCAGGCAGACACTCTTCGGTCTCACTCGGATCATTTACAACGGCGTCGCCTCAAATGAATGGTTCCACAAGGACGATGATGCCCTGCTGACGTCTTACAGCAGATGGGCCTTCGCTTGTCGCGACAACGGTGCACCGGGCACCGGTGCGTTTGTCTATCTCGACCTCATCGGCCTGACTGAAAGCTGGCATTTGAAGACGCCGAATGCAACCGGATGGGATCGTGTTGCGGCGCCGGCGTATAACGATGGTCTGGCGTTTCCCGCGACAACACCCGCTGATGCGATCGGGCATAATCTGAACCGCAACTGGGGTGGGACGCTCCGGCTGAATTACATGTTCAGCGAAGACATGAATTCTATCGGCGCGAAGTACTACCGCATCAGTGTCACCGAAGCCGATGCCGGTGGTGCTCCCGTTGGTACACGTCACTTCCTTACCGACGGACTGTCATGGGACAGAGGAATCGCAACGGCAACAGGAGTGGAGACCGAGGCGGTTAACCTTGGGCCATTCACCGTTAACGGCGTGGCTAATCTCTTCCTGATTCCCTACGATGCCGATCCGGGTGAATGGAACTCCGGTCAGTATCACGGCGCAATCAATACGAACCTTGATCGCTGGAAGGATCCGGAAAAACGTCATCTGGTGACGGTGGAAGTGTTCGACGCAGCCGGCCAACGGTTACGTCCCAACGGAACACCCGCAACGGGCTTGCCCGGCGCCGAGACAACCGCAGCATTCACTTTCCGCCGGCGCTTTCAGGACACAGGACCAACTGACAACGTTCCTTTCGCGGCGTTGACTCACATGTTTTGGTGGGACAACCAATCGTTGGAGGCGGAGATCGTGGGTTTGACTCGAAACAATGTGTCATCGACATCTGAATGCCAATTCATCGAAGGACCAGAGGGTACGCAGTTCGGAATCAACTACTATGCCTATCATCCGAACGAAATGTTTCAGTTGAAGCATTCGATCAAGTGGAAACGTGGTTTGACTGCATCGCAGGGCTACTTGCTTGAGGAAAGCAGCGATAATGTTGGACAACCGCCTGAGTTGCCCCAAAACAGTCCGACGAATACGTTTGCGCAGATGCTCGATATAGTGGATGTTCCCACGCGTCGGAAGTGTGCCTTCACAGTGTTTTTGGACATCAGTTCAAAAATCACGGATGGAGCGGGATTGAACGGTCAGAGTCTGCAAGACACTGCGGCTTTCGCGCTCGAGATCACCAATATGGGTGGCGGGGGCGGCGGCGGTAGTTAACCGGAGGTCCACACACTGATCCACAGATTACGCAGATTCCCATCTGCGTAATCTGTGGAGTTATTTGACGTATTCCCAGTGCCACGGCTCGTAGAAGTAAGGACGAAAACCGAAGCGCTCGGCATTGCGGACGAGCCATTTGTAGGCAGGAGTGTTTACCTGAATCGCGCGATTTGAATCCTTGGTGTCAACCGGCAAACCACCGACGTAAATATCCAATGCACGACCGGTGAAGTGTGGACTATTGACTGCCAGTCCGGCACTGCCGGCGTTTGGCGATTTCTGACGCAATTGATCCTGATATTCGCGCGAACGAAACGCCGAGATGATCTTGAAGTACTTATCAGTCGGTTTCAGATTTAGTTCTGGGTCATTCAGAGCAGCCGCCACCATCTCTTTGTAAGCCGCATACGTTTTGTGTTCGACCTGACGCAGTTCAGGGGCGCGTGACGGATCGTAAAAGTCAGTTGGTAGAACAGTTGTTAGCTGACTCGGCTCGGCGTAGACCTTGTTCTTGAGTCGCCTGCCTTGCCAGTGAGAAATCATCGCCATCAGCGATTCTTGATCAAGCAAACCGCTCGGACTCAGGCCTCTCTTCTTCTGCCACTTTGCGAGCGAACCGGCGAAGTCATCTGTGAGCGGATCGTCGTTGGTGTCCAGAGTTTCGCCGATCAGCAGATCGTATAAATACCAACCACGTTGCTGTTTTCCGCCAAACGTCCAGGTTACGTCGTTGCGTAAGACTGAGTTCTCAGCGGCAGCCGCTGTTAACGCCGTTGACTTTGTTGTGGCGGCAACTTTCCGGACGCTACTGCTGCTGCCTTTTGTTTCTCGCGACTGTGTTGGGCTGCTGCGGCCCGTGAAAGACAAAACGGTAATGGCAGCTGCAATCGCAGCAATAATGACCGATAAGTGAACACCACGATTTTTCATCATTACGTCTAAAACAGATGCATCTATCTCGCGTCGGGTTCGACACAGATCAGCATTTTATCCGTCAAATCCGTGTTTACTTCTTCCGCCGCTTTTCCCTACTGCCTTTAGGCTTCATCTTCGTTTTTCTGGGCTTTGCTTCCACATGGTGCGCTTCCGTTCCCGGCGGCCGCGCCTTCTCCAGCGACGCAGTGATCAGATCGTCACTGGGCCGCGCGCCGTGCAGAAAAGCAAAGACGTGGTAGTTCGCATTTCGCTCCCTGATGACTTCGATTCTGCCCTCATTCTTGATCCGCGCCAGTTCGGCCATCAAGAACGTTTGTTCCGCAGCGGTCATGTAGCGATAGTCAATATCGAAAGCGAGGCCGGTTGAATGTGGCGGACTGTCGATCAGTACGGCGTTTCGGTTCACGCGTCTCAGCGAGTGTTGATACTGTTCTGGTCTGATAAGCGAGCTAATCGGTAACGGAAAGTCGAACTGACGATGGTACGCGGCGGCTACTTCCTCGAGGATCTTCAGCGCCTGGGGCCGGAGCGCACGCAACATGTTGAATTTCAACTCATATCGATCCGAGGGAGTATTGAGATCGTAAGAGCGTCCGGCGAAACTCTTTGCTAACGTTTGGAGTGATTCGTAGTCACGAGCGAGTTGCTGCTGGCTCGCGGGATCGACAGGCTTTACTTCCTCACCCGGCTCGGGCTTCTCTTCAAATCGTGTGAACTCCTCGTCATTTGCTCTTTGACCGACTCCGAGCAGGACGTACGTGCCTGTCACGGCAGGCACCTCGACGAGCTCGCCGCGCTGGATCAACGACGCGAGATCCAGAAAGTCCTGGCACGTGTGGACGTGGTATTTCTCGATCTCAGCGACCTGTGTCGCGAGAAACCAGTAGCGCTCGCTATAGTGCTTGAGCTCGGGCGGGATGATGAGTGGCGCTGCGGTTAGTGACGAATCGCGAGCTGCTTTAGCTCGCTCCATCGCCGCGATCCATGCATCGGGATCAGTGGTGGTGGTGGCCGCGGCGATGTTAGTGGACTGGGCCTGACGATTCCGCTTTCGCACGAAATGGACAGCCGCCCACGTCGTTGCACCCACCAGGATACAAACTACAACCAGCAGTACGAGCTTTCTAATCACCGTTTGCATAGTAGCACGCGAACCATCCACAGATTACACAGATTGGTTTAAGTAATCTGTGTAATCTGTGGATGGATAAACCTTTGCGCCTTTGCGGCTTTGCATGCGAAAATGCCTTCGTTTTTTGACGTTCTCACAATCGGTGTTGACACATGAAGAAGCTCCCGATCCTGCTACTCCTCGTGGCCTGTGTTGCCCACGCTGCTCCTCAATCCGGGCGGAGAGTCAACACTACGCGAACAGCGCCGATTCAACCCCCACTAAATCCGGAGCCGGAAGCTCCACCACCAACGAAGCCCACCCCTGCGTCATTGACGTTCCTCCCGGAGAAGGTGCTCGAGCGCCGGATCAAGACTCTCGACAACAACTCGTTTCGTCTCGCCGACTTCCACGGTAAAGTCATGGTGATCAATCTCTGGGCGCAGTGGTGTGGCCCCTGCCGTCGCGAAGTGCCGGAGTACGAAAAAGTGCGCCGCGAGTTTGTGAGCAACGACGAGGTGGAGTTCATTGCGTTGACAGTTGACGATACCGCCGATGCCGGGAAGGTAAACAGATTCGTGCGTGAAACTGGTTTTGGGTTTCTACTTGGTTGGGCCGATGAGGATCTCGCGCACGTCCTGATGAACGGCAAAAGGGCGATTCCTCAGACACTCGTCATCGATCGAAATGGAGCCGTCGTTAACCACTGGGCGGGCTACGCTCGCGGACATGGCGGCGCTCGCCTCAAAGAAGCCATCGAAAATGCGTTAAGATAGGGCCGCAAGAAGGCACAAAAGGCACAAGAACAGATTGAGATGTTGATGGCCCGGCTAATCAATCTGTGTAATCTGTAGATAACCATGCGAAAGATAATTTTTCCTCTCTTAGTCTGTCTGCTTTCGGTAAGTGCGGTTCGCAGCCAAACATCACTACAAACGTCACTTCAAGCCAAACTTGACGAGTGGCACAAGGCCGGTAGCTTTCCGGGCGCGACTCTCGGCATCGTGCTGGCGAACGGTGAATCGTTCGGACTTGCAGTCGGGGTCTCCGATCGCGAAGCGAAGACGCCGATGAAGCCTAATGATCGGATGCTCGCCGGGAGTGTGGGGAAGACATTCGCCGCTGCGACTGCGTTGCAGTTGGTCAAGGAAAACAAGATCGGTCTTGACGATAAGATCGAAAAGTATCTCGGCGGTGAGCCGTGGTTCGCGCGTCTGCCGAATGCGAAAGATATTACGGTGCGACAGTTGATGAACCACACCAGTGGACTCGTGCGTTACGAGTTTAAGGAACAGTTCACCAAAGACCTGACTGCGAATCCCGACAAGACCTGGAAGCCGGCGGAACTCGTCGCTTACTTGCTCGACGAGAAGGCGCCGTTTGAAGCGGGCAAGGGTTGGGACTATTCAGACACCAACTACATCGTACTCGGAATGATCATCGAGAAAGTGACCGGCAAGAAGTTTTACGACGAGGCAAACCGCCGGGTTATCAAGCCTCTGAAACTCACTGACACGATTCCACAGGACGGGCCAAGATTGAAAGGCGTGGTCCAGGGATATGCCGGGCCTAACAATCCGTTTGGCGGCAAGGATGCGATGATTCACGATGGGAAGTTTGCGATCAATCCTCAGTTTGAATGGACTGGGGGCGGTTATGTTTCGACGGCGCAGGATCTCGCGCGCTGGGCCACGATGATCTACCAGGGACGCGCTTTTTCTCCGGATCTCTTACCGCAGGTTCTCGACGGCGTTCTCGCTCCGATGTTGGGTCGCGAAACTAAGTACGGCCTCGGCGTCATCATCCGCCAAACGTCCGCCGGCGTCTCCTACGGTCACAGCGGCTTCTTCCCCGGCTACATGACGGACATGATGTACTTCCCGGAGCACAAGGTCGCCATCGCCCTTCAAGTCAACACCAGCGTCGGCCGCAGCCTCGGCAAACCGTTGAGTCGTGTAACGGTTGAGATGATGGAAGTGATCAAATCGTACCCTAAAAGTTGAACCACAAAGACACGAAGGCACGAAGTAAGCCCCTAATGTTCTTATTGGTGTCTTTGTGTCTTGGTGGTTAAAACTATCTCGAGGCAGTGACCTGCACGGCTGTCCCACTGAACGCGGCGGTGCCGCTGAGGGTATCGATGGATTGGTTGTCCATGAGATCGTTGATGCTGGCGCCGGCGTGTTGTTGGGCGGTGTCGAGTTGGGCGCCGGGGCGGGTGTGGCCCCAACCGTGTGGGATGCTGACGACTCCGGGCATGATGGAGTCGGTGATCTCGAGGGGAAGCACGATTGAGCCGACGCGAGAGCGGACCATAACGTTTTGGCCCGAGATCAGATCGCGATTGGCGGCGTCCGTTGGATGCATCATCAAAGTGCACTGAGGTTTGCCGCGAAGCAGTCGCGGGTAGTTGTGCATCCACGAGTTATTGCTGCGAAGTTGGCGGCGGCCGATCAGGAGCAGGTGGCCGTTGTCTTCGATAGCAGGGCCGGCGAAGAATCGTGTTTTGACTCGCTCGATATCCTTAACCAACACATCGGGCGCTAAGGCGATGCGCTTATCTGCGGTACGCAAACGTCCAGGCAGACATGGTTTCAATGGTCCAAGATCGATGCCGTGCACGGCTTTGCGCACCTTACTCAGCGTCAGCCCTTGCGAGAACGGATTAAGCTTCGCGCCGTATGGCCCAAACCGCAGACCCAGATCCAACATCCTCTCGTGACCGAGAAAACGTTTCATGAACTGTCCCTTTACTCGATTGCGCAAACCATCATTCCGCATTCGCGTCTGCAACTCGAGCAGGATCTCCCAATCGTGGCGCGCGTCAGCGGCGCGTTCGAAAAGCGGCGGCGAATACTTGGCCGTGTTACGAACTGCCAACAAGTTAAAAGCGAGATCGTAGTGTCCGCGCTCGAGCGGCGAAGTCGGCGGCAGGATGATGTGGGCGTGTCTCGTGGTCTCGTTGACGTAACAGTCGATCGACACCATGAACTCGAGACTCGCGAGCGCCTGGTCCAGCTCACGACCGTTCGGCGTCGATAACACTGGATTGCCCGCCAGCGTGACAAACGCCTTCACCTGGCCCGGACCCTCCGTCAGTATCTCTTCAGCAAGCGCCGCCACCGGCAACTCTCCGGCGAACTCCGGCAGCTTTCGCACACGGCTGTGCCAGCGCCCAAAACTCCCGCGCGGCGCCAACGATTGCGGCGCACTCACCGGATCGAACGCCGGAAGCGTAAACATCGCGCCACCGGGCCGATCCAAATTCCCTGTCACGATATTGAGAACATTAATCAGCCACTGACATGCGCCACCAAACTCCTGCGTGCTAACGCCGATCCTTCCATAACAGACCGCACCGTCAGCAGACGTAAACTCTCTCGCCAGAATCCGTATCTGCTGCGCATCGATCCTCGTAATCGATGCGACTTTCTCCGGAGGAAACTCAGCCACAACGCGCGCAACCCTCTCCACCCCATCTGTAAACGCCTTGATGCGGCCTAATCGCGCGAGCCTTTCATCGAAAACCACATGCAGCAGCGCCAGCAACAACAGAACATCCGTGCCTGGACGAATAAACAGATGCCGATCGACCAATCGTGCGGTTTCGTTATGGCGCGGATCGATGAGAACCACCTTCCCGCCGCGCTTACGAATCTCCTGCAACCTGCGACCCATCCCCGGCGCGGTCATCAAGCTGCCATTCGATACCGCCGGATTCGCTCCGAGCATCAGGAAATAGTTCGTACGATCAACATCCGGCACAGGAAGAAGCAACTGATGCCCGAACATCAGATAACCCGACAGGTGATGAGCCAACTGGTCTACAGACGTCGCCGAAAATTTATTCCGCGTGCGCAGACTCCGTAGAAACTCCGGCGCGAAGAGTATGGCGCCAGAGTTGTGAACGGTCGGATTGCCGAGATACGACGCGATGGAATTTCTGCCGTGCTGCGCGTTGATACGCTTAAGGTTTCGCGCTACTTCATCAAACGCTTCATTCCAACCGATGCGCTCCCAACCGTTAGCTGTACGGCGCACAGGATGACGAAGACGATCTTTGTCGTAGTGAAGATCCTGTAAGGCGACGGCTTTCGGACAGATATAACCGCGGCTGAAAGGATCCTGATCGTCACCGCGAATCTCGAGACGGCCATCAGCCTCAACCGAGATCTCGATTCCACAGATCGCTTCGCAAAGATTGCAACTACGATAGTGAGGCGAGCCGTTGGTGTTCATGACGCTTGTGATAATACCAGAACCACGGATTTTACGGATTGAAACGGATCGATCTGTTGATTCGTAAAAAGAGAGCGGTTAGTGAGAGAATGAGTAGACTTTCTTACCGAGATGCGGAGGATTCAAATGTCTTCATCCAGATTTCTAACAGCAATTGGCGCAGCCTTGCTGTTCTCAGTCAGTGTGTTGGGCCAGGACTCGAACGTTACAACCGTTCAGGTAACTCCTTCCACGAAAGAAGCAGAAGTCGGCCAATCTGTAAAACTCTCCGTGACGGCGTTGGATGCGGCGGGCAAGGTGATACAGGAAAAGCCTTCCACTTACTTCGCCGGACCCTTCGACGTCGCCGCTGTCGATGACGACGGCAACGTAAAGCTTTTCGCAGCGGGTGAAGTAACTGTGGGCGCCATCGTCGGCGGCAAACCCGGTCTCGCGACGTTCATGGTCAAACCGCCGAGCATCAAGTCGATCGAGATAAACTCTTTGAAAAGTCCGATCCTGGTCGGCGGCACTGCACAACTCAACGCCACGACGCGAATCTTCAATGGCGACCCGCGCACCGGTGTTCCGATCAGTTGGACGTCTGACAATGCTCAAGTCGCCATCGTTGATGCCGGCGGTGTAGTCATTGGAGTTGGACCGGGCAAAGCGACGATCACCGCTACTTCGGGCGCCGCTACGACGACCACCACGGTGAACGTGGTGAAGAGTAACTTGCGTAGCCTGAGCGTCACCGGCAGTGCTCGTTCGGCACGCACTGGTGACGTGATCCGCTTCACCGCTATAGGAGATCCGGCCGAAGACTTCTCGACTCGCTGGTCAGTCAGTGGCGCCGGCGCAACCGTCGACGCCGATGGTGGCTTCGTCGCGGAGCGGCCCGGGAGTTACATAGTGACGGCGACGAGCGGCACGATCTCCGCCAGCTCTTCAATCGTCGTAACACCACGCAATCTCGAGCGCGAACTGAAAGTCGTCGGCCGCATCCCGATGAAAGAATTTCAAGGAGCTGAGCAGTGGATCATCGGTAACTATGCCTACTATTCGTCGGTCCACGATCGCTTTATGGTCTATGACATTTCCGATCCGGCCAACCCTAAGTTAACCGACACAATCAAGGTTGACGCTCGTTTGATAAACGACATCAATACGACGGCGGACGGAAAGATTCTCGTAATCTCGCGTGAGAATGCGTCGAATCGAAAGAACGGCATTGCGTTCTACGACACTTCCGATCCTGCACATCCGAAATTCATCAGCGACTACACCGCCACTGTCAGCGGCGGCGTTCACAGCGCCTTTGTTCACGATCATTATGTGTACCTGACGGACGATGCTACGGGTTCTATGCGCGTGATCGATTTCAAGGACGTGAAGAACCCAAAAGAGGTTGCGCGCTGGCAAACCGAACCGGAGATGGCGAGCATGATCCGCACGAAAGACGGCGAACACATTGCCGGACGCTATGTTCACGATCTCCAGGTCAAGGACGGTTTGGCATATCTCGCTTACTGGCGCGATGGTCTGGTGATTCTCGATGTAGGCGCCGGCATCAAAGGCGGCAGTCCTGAGAATCCGAAGCTCGTGAGCCGGCTTCGTTTTAATCACAACGAACTCTACGGCAACGGTTGGCTCGCCGGAACACACTCAGTGTTCCGCTATCGTAACTACGTCTTTGTTGGTGACGAGGTCTTCCCAGCCTTCTTCGACATCAGAGCGACGAAGCGAATTCCGGTGCGCGGCATCTTTCACGTAGTCGATGTTTCCGACATCAACAATCCGCGAAAAGTCGCCGAGTACACGGTGCCTGAAGGCGGCGCGCACAACATGTGGATCGAAGACGACATCATGTATCTGGGTTACTACAACGGTGGTGGACGCGTGGTTGATGTGTCAGGGGAGTTGCGTGGCGAGCTTTACAATCAAGGGCGTGAAATCGCGCGTCTCTGGACCGGCGATCCCGA
>JBIOVO010000176.1:0-11602 GCA_044867735.1 Pyrinomonadaceae bacterium
GGCTGCAGATTTCGGACTTCGTCTACATCACGGGCAGCTTCGCGTTCGAAAAAGGAGGGGTCGAGACGGTGAAAGTCACCGACGGCGCGACCTCGGCCGCGGCGACCGCGTTCCTCAAGGCTCTCAAGCTCGAACTGCCGGACGGCGCGATCCCGGCGCTGGGCGCCCCCGACACCGAACTGTCGTTCATGACGATCGGCGCCTCGAACGTGCACGCGTTCATCGGCATGAACGGCCCGTACTGGACGGACCTGGATCTCGACGGCGTCGTTTCCTGGGCGTTCGCGACCGGCAAGGGCGACGACGCGAGCCGCACGATTACCGAGGGATCGGTGACGATTGATGGAGTCGACTACGACGCGAGCGATGACTCCAGCAATCACATCCTTCCGGCCGACAAGGTGGTGGTCCTGTCCAGCGGCCAGACTGTGACGGTGGG
Organism: Pyrinomonadaceae bacterium; assembly: GCA_044867735.1. Lineage (GTDB taxonomy): Bacteria > Acidobacteriota > Blastocatellia > Pyrinomonadales > Pyrinomonadaceae > PSRF01. The sequence continues at coordinate 440 of JBIOVO010000176.1, forward strand.
CGGCGTTCGCTATGGCGATCTCAACGGCAACGGCGAGAAGGACGTCGGTGAAACCGGCGAGCTGAACGGAAACGCCACCGGGCTCGTGATCGATGACTTCGATTTCGGCCTCGCGATCATGCGGCCGACGAACCCGGCCGACTTCGCCAAGTACTTTGCACTGAAGGCGACCGCCAATGGAATCAGCCTGGTCGGCATCGACGGTGTCACCTTCCATGCCGAGAACCTGCTGATCGAGGTCAACCAGTCGAGCCCAAGCGTCTACGGCGTGCCGCTGTTCCCGGTCGTCAATTTCGAGAGCACCTTCGATACGGACGAGCGTCAGCTGCTGTTCAACGTGTTCGTCGACGCGTTCGACAGCGATCACAGTGGCAAGCTCGAGGCGGACGAGTTGGACGCGGTGCTCGCTGCCGGCTATGACGGCGAAACGGTGGCCACCGCGGACGAGCTGGTCAAGCTGCTCCACGTCGGCGGCGCTCCGCCGGACGTCCTGACAGTCGACGACGTGCTCGCCCAGCTGAAAGACGACGTCAAAACTGAGACCCTTGAGTCGCAGATCAAAGCCGCAGACGTGTGCCTTTTGTGCTTTTTTGTGGCTGAGGGATAATACACGGGTGGTTGCAGCGTACCCAGGTAGAAGCGCCGCAGTTTTCGAGGAGCTTCGAAGGCGGCTTTTTGGCATTGCCTATCGAATGATCGGAACGACGGCGGATGCCGAGGACATCGTCCAGGAGGCTTACTTACGTTGGCATCAGGCAGACACCGAGGAGATTCGATCCGCCGAAGCCTGGCTTGTCAGTGTTGTTACCAGACTCTCGATCGATAAACTGCGCAAGGCTTCAGTTGAGCGAGAGAAGTACATCGGCCCATGGTTACCGGAACCGCTCATCGCGAGCACCTCACCAACTCCGGAACAAGAACTCGAAACTGCATCCAATCTTTCGATGGCTTACATGGTGCTGCTCGAGCGCTTGACTCCGGTGGAGCGCGCAGCGTTCCTGCTGCACGACGTCTTCGACTGTGCCTACCCACTGATTGCGAACATCCTGCGAAAGAGTGAGGCTGCCTGCCGGCAAGTCGTGCATCGCGCGCGGCAAAGAGTTCGAAGCGAGCAATCCCGGTTCAAAGCCAACGATGCTGCTCTTCGTTCACTGATCAATCAATTCATGGCCGCAGCAGATGCTGGAGACGACGTCACGTTGCTATCGCTGTTCGCAAAGGATGCAACTCTGACGAGCGATGGCGGTGGAGTTGTTCCAGCTGCGCGTAAAGTTGTTCATGGACGTTCTCGCATTGCACGTCTCTACCTGGTTCTTGCAAGAAAGCTGGGCACCCGACTCCGGATGGAAATCCTGACGATCAACGGCGAACCGGGAGTCGTTATGTATTTGGATGGCGCGCCCCTCGCAACTGTCTCGTTTGAGACCGACGGCGAATCGATCACATCTCTCTACACCGTACTCAATCCCAACAAACTTCACGGACTGTCCAGCGTGAAATAGCTGTCACAAACTCGCGCTAACTTCGTCTTTGTTAGTGGAAGCGCTGATTTCGGTTGCAACACGAATGCAATCGCGGCGCGTGGATTAATTAAATTGAACAGGAGTTAGCTATGACACAAAGATTGGATTTTCTTTCGACGACACCGAATGTGGTGAAAGCGATGCTCGGATTGCACAAACCGCTGTCACAAAGCGGGTTGGAGAAGAAGCTGCTCGATCTCGTGTACTTTCGCGTGTCGCAGATCAACGGTTGTGCATTTTGTCTCGATATGCACTCCAAAGATCTACGAGCAGAGGGCGAAACGGAGCAACGACTTTACGTGCTCGAAGCGTGGCGCGAGAGTCCGTTCTATTCGGATCGTGAACGTGCGGCACTTGCATGGGCCGAGGCGGTGACGACGCTCAGCGGCAAAGATGTTCCCGACGATGTCTACGAACAGGCGCGCAAACAGTTCAGCGAAGCAGAGTTGGTAAATCTGACTTTGGCCGTCATAACGATTAACGGCTGGAATCGTCTCAACATCGCGTTCCGCACGACACCCGGCACATACCAGGTCGGCATGAGTTTCGCGGCATGAAGCGTCGTTGTGAATGATCTGTAGGGGTGGCCCTCCGTGGCCACCCGATGTTCAAACAGAAGTTAGGCGGAGAGCGATTAGCGCTCTTCCGCCTTTGGGTGACGCTTCGCAACTCGCCGCGAAAGGCAGACGGTAGAGTGTTCAAATCTTCCCTACGAAATGTTTCGTCCGCCTTTTCATAACGTTTGAGTACATGAATTAATAAGCGCCAACCTCGTTCGGCACAGCAGGTGCTCACGGTTTTCCCGTTAGACGACAATCTCATCGAACTCACAGTTTTAGACCAACTGGAGTTTCTCACGGATGTCGGATTTCACCACACGTGCTCGCCTGCGAGCAGTCCTGCACTCAAACTTCGTTAGAAAGGATTCCTCGACTCTCATGCCCCAAAGATCAGTTCTGAGTACATCTCTAGCCTTAGTTCTGACTCTATGCGTAACTTTGCCCACGGCGTTGGCCAAAGTACAGATTCCCGAGAAGCCGTTAACGAACTCCCAGATCGTCGAAATGGTGAAGGCGAAGCTTTCAGCAGAGGAGATCATCGGGAAAATACAGGTCTCTCGCTGTCGCTTCGATACCAACCCAAGTGTCCTTGATGAGCTGAGGTATCGAGGTGTTCCGGATGCGATTCTTGTCGCTATGGCCGAAGCACCTTATGGCGCACCGAGGAAGCGACTTCCCCAGGACTCTGGGACACCTTCGAAGGCTGCTGATATAACACCTCAATCGGCCGATACAAGTAGTGGCACCGAGCCTAAGGAGCACTTAGTTGAGAAGGCGGCTACAGAGTCGATGGAAGCTACCACGTCGCCGGTTACAACGTCGGAAATCGCTCCGAGGTCCCCAGTTCCAAACGTAACTGTGTCCGGCGACCTGGCTGACGAACTAACACTTGGATTCAGCCAAGGCAGCACATTGCTTTCTCAATATCCCGCACTCATAGGAACCCCAGAGGATCAGATTGCTCAATCTGTTTTCGACAGAATCCGAGCTACCGCAGCGTTTCGCGGAGCCCCAGAACTTCCTTATAGCGTTACCGTCATTCAGCGATCCGATCCAAATGCCTTTGCTCACATGGGAGGACGCGTTTACGTCACATCTGGGCTCGCGGAGTTGATGGGATCCGATCTTGGGCTTTGGGCAGCTGTGATGGGCCACGAGATCGCTCACAATATCTATCGGCATGGATACAAGAGCTATGTTCGCGAAGTTGAACTTCAACGGCAGATCAATTACTGGCGCTACCGGATTGCTATGGGCGATCAAAGTGCAAATTGGGGACTCCTTGCCGCAGTCACAGCCGGAAAACTGATCAACAAGAAGCTTGAGCGAAATGACGAGAACGATGCAGACAAACTCGGCTTAAAAATGATGGTCGAGGCGGGCTATCACCCGGATTTTGCGATCAACTTGTTCAGACTTCTCAAGGCACGAACGGGAGAACAATCGAAGTTCGCGGCTCTTTTCTCCGACCATCCAAGATTCATTACACGAGAAGAGCACATACGAAAGCTCTATCCGGAAGCGATCGCTCGGTTTCGGTCGTTGTGGCCTGATGCAGCAACGTCACCCGGAGGCTCACCGCCAATCATTGCTACGGTAACCAAGGTGGGTTCCAAGCAGGACAAGAGCACAAAGTCAGTTTCACTCCTGTTGTCATACTCTATTCGTAACGCCAAGAACACCGCTGTCGATGCTGAGTTCGTTTTTTGGCATAAGGGAGTTGCTATCAAGAGTGTTGCTCCAGAATTCCAGGACAGGGATGGGTCACTGAGAGTCGTTCGACGACTTACTCCGATTTCAGACGATGAGTCAGCTTCGCTCGAAATCATCATTCCAACAACGGTACTCGGAACCGCTGAGCGCAAGCTAAAAGCACGGGGTTGTTTGATTAAGGCAGCCGAAGTGCTCCAGTGCAGCAAGGATTTTGACGTGTCGTTTCCCAAGAATTGAAAGGTGTTTGTCTGTTGCGACTAGGAGGTTCACAATTGACTAAACTGATTCGGCCCCCAGATCTATGCATCTTCCTTCTCTTCCTTCTCATACCGTGTGTGACCACTACAGCTCAAATCAGAACGGCTCGAGTCATCGCGGAACGGACAAACTTACGCGAAACGCCGAGCACCACTGGTTTAGCAGAAGGCGAAGTTCCTGAAGGAACAGTTGTTAAGATTCTCGATGAGAAACTGCCTTGGTATGTTGTGCGTGTAGGTGACAGAGTCGGCTGGATGCATTCAGCAACCCTTCTGTTTACGGATAGCGCGACTAGCACTTCAGAACGTGAACCGGAGAGAGCAATTGCACCCGCTGAAACGTATTCACAACCACAATCGACAAGATCAACCACAGAAAGAGTCTACATTCGAGGACCTCGAGGCGGTTGCTATTACATCAGTGGCTCTGGCAGGAAGGTTTACGTCGACCGCAGCATGTGCAATTAGACGCTGGCACATGGGAAGAAGTTGAGGGCCGAATCAGAGCCCGTCTCAGCCCGCTAGCGAAACGGATGACCCGACAACTAATCGTTAGACCAGAAGCTGAGGCTGACATTGCGGATGCGACTCGGTGCGATGGGCATTCCAATGAGAACGGGTGGCCACGGAGGGCCACCCCTACAAAACCGAACCTTCAAGAACTACCGTAACGGATTCGTTCTCTTCCCAAAGCCCCACAACATGCATGGCGTCTTAGTTGTACCGGGAGCAACGTAACTGCTCGCGTGGTGCCGATGTGTTGAGAAAACTTCGTCATCAGCCACTTTGAAGTCATACCACTGTTCCTGCGGTTTGGTGATCAAGCGGTAGTAGTATTTGAAGTGACTCGCGTTGGCCGTGTGTTCCTCTTCCATGTATTCGTTTTCGACGACGACCTCATAAGTAGTACCTGGTTTGTCCTTCAACCTGAGGATCTCTTTTCCAGAGTTGACTGATCTCAGGACTACATCTCCCTCCCCGACAAACAAGCCCGCCGCAATCTCATCCGCTGCGCGTCCGAAGTATTCGAACGTACCGTTGCCCCGGTTACGCAGCAATGGAAGCGTTCTCGTCTTCGTGTAGAACTCCCCGTTCGTAACGCGCATCACCGGGCCAAGTTGATTCTGTTTCGTGGTCAACTCCTGGTTGTAAAACTCCTTCCCTTCCACATCAACCGCCCAACGAAAATCTCTTTCATCGCCGATGCCGGCTTTTCGATCGAACGCGCCGTTCTGATAGAAGTTAACGCCCCGGTTAGACGAACTCGTGAACTCAAATGACCAAACATCATTCTCCGCGCTCATAAGAGATTCCGAGGGCACTGCAAAGCTCGAGACTCCTGCGGAAGTCTTCTCCCGCACTTCAATGCGAAACCTATGTTCGGGCGCCCGGAGAATTCCCGCTTCGAAATACTGTCGAGTGGGGTCGGGATGAAACGCCAAAAGTCCGCGAAAGACAATGGTCACTCTTGGTTCAGGACGGCTGATCTTCTCGCCGTTTACCACTGCAAGTGTTGACCAGGTCAGGAATACCAGAACTGCCGCTGTGCAGACAGCTAATCTTCTCATTGGGGGAACCGCCTTTCTTTTGATAGGTTAAGTCGAGCCTATTCTAGCCGCAGATGAACGCGAATGACGCAGATTCTGATCCGCGTCATCCGTGTTCATCTGCGGCTAGATAACTCGATTGGGTAACTGTCCGCTTGCACGATTTAGGGTTTACGGAATAAACCTGAAGGCGCAAGATCTCGAGAACAGGAGGTCACAGATGAAGTTTTTTGTTGCCGGAGCAACGGGGGCGATCGGTCGTCCTCTCATTAAGGAGTTGCTTGCCAAAGGACACACGATCGTTGCTTTGACCCGTTCCCAAGACCAGGCTGCGGCCCTGGTGGAACGAGGTATCGAACCCGCAATCGCCGATGTGTTTGATCCGGATGCGGTCAAAGCGGTTCTCATTCGCACTCAGCCGGAAGTCGTGATTGAACAACTCACTGCCCTGCCGAGAAGCTACACCGCAGAGGCTATGCAAGCTGCCGCTCCGCTCAACACTCGCATCCGCCTCGAAGGCGGTGCGAACGTGCTGGCAGCCGCCCGAGCAGCGGGAGTACGGCGTTATCTGAGGCAGTCGATCGCATTCTGGGCGATTCCTGGTCCTGGATTGGCAGATGAAGAAACGCCTCTGGCATTTGATGCCTCGCCTGCGGTGGCGGGAGATGCCCGCCTGGTAACTGAAATTGAACATCGCCTACTGGGAAGTCCCGACATCGAAGGAATCGCCCTGCGTTATGGCTTCTTCTATGGACCAGGCACCTGGTTCAACCCCGATGGTGATGTCGCTCGACAGGTACGCGAGCAACAGTTTCCGATCGTCGGAAACGGCGAAGGCGTCTGGTCGTGGTTACATATCGAAGACGCGGCAGTTGCAACTGTTGCAGCAGCAGAGCAAGGCAAGCCTGGCGTCTATCTGATCGCGAATGATCAGCCCTTGCCCGTGCGCGAATGGCTGCCTGCGTTTGCTCAATTCGTCAATGCCCCACCACCGCCGCAGATATCTGTTGAAGATGCTCTTAAAACGAGTGGTCCTGATGCGGTTTACTACGGCACTCGGATGCGAGGCGTTTCGAACGCCAAGGCAAAACGCGAATTCAATTTCCAGCCGCGACCGTTGGAGTGGATAGCCAACACCGCCGTGGCTCAGGCAAACTAAGTTTTCGATGAAGCGGACACACTGTTAACCAGTCAAAAAAGGAGATACTTATGTCCAGCGTTGGAGTGATGAATAAGAAAGAGGTCGAGCCGGAGGTCGAACCGGTCGATATGAAGCTCGAGGTCGTGTTACTCGACGTTTCCGACGTTGATCGCGCCAAGGCGTTCTACGAAAATCTCGGCTGGCGAGTCGACATCGACCTCGCGAACGGCGGCTTCCGCGGCGTACAGATAACACCGCACAACTCGAACACTTCGATCATCTTCGGCAAGGGAACCGTGCGGAAGTCCGGTTCCGCATCGAGCATGGTGCTTGCCGTAAGCGATATCAAAGCCGCGCGCGAATCGTTGGTCGCCCGAGGCGTAAACGTAAGCGAGGTTTTCAACTTCGCTGCCGGCCCGTTCAACGATACCGTGGAAAATCCGCGCGTGGCCGGTCCCGACCCGCAAGGTCGTTCCTACTTTTCGTTTGCCTCGTTCGAGGATCCTGATGGAAATAGCTGGTTCTTGCAGGAGATCTCGACGCGAATTCCGGGCCGAGAATGGCCTCGACCATCAACGGACGTCGCAACCCTTGCCAAACTCCTGCACGAAACGGCGGAGCACCACGACGCGTTCGAGAAGTCACACGCTGCGCATCAATGGTGGGACTGGTATGCTCCTTACTTGAACGCACGCCAAAACGGCAGCAGTCCAGAGGAAGCGGCAGCCGCAGCGGACCGGCGTATGGAGGAAGAGCTTAATGTGCGCAAAGCAGGTTGAAGTGGCGGTGCTCGCGGGCGGATGCTTCTGGGGAGTCGAGGACATCCTGCGCGATGTTCCCGGAGTGATTGATACCGAAGTCGGTTACACAGGCGGTCACCTCGAGAACCCGACGTACGAGGACACGCATGACAGCATGTCCGGACACGCTGAGTCAGTTCGCGTGACGTTCGATCCGTCGGTTCTCAGCTTTGAGGAACTCCTCGAGCGCTGGTTCTTCCGCCTGCATGATCCCACGACGCTTAACCGCCAGGGCAACGACGCCGGAACGCAGTACCGCTCAGCGATCTTTCCGCAGTCAGACGAGCAGCGTGCGACCGCGGAACGCGTGATCGCGCGAGTCGAAGCGTCAGGACGCTGGAAGCGACCAGTCACTACAAGCATCGAGCCTGCGGCGACATGGTACAGCGCCGAGGATTATCACCAGGACTACCTGCGCAAGCACCCAGGGGGATACAGCTGTCACTACCTCCGCGAATAGTGGCGATGACAAAATTCGACGCGATCATCATCGGCGCGGGCCAGGCTGGACCAGCGCTGGCCCGGCGGCTGACCGGAGCAGGCATGACTGTGGCCTTTGTGGAGCGCAAGCTCTTCGGCGGCACATGTGTCAACACCGGCTGCACACCGACGAAGACGCTCGTCGCCAGCGCGTACGCGGCACACCTTGCGCGCCGCGCCGCCGACTTCGGCCTCTCGCTCGAAGGCTCCGTTCGCGTAGACATGAAGAAGGTCAAGGCGCGCGCCGATGCTGTTGTTGCAGAGTCGCGCGAGGGAGTTGAGCGTCATCTACGAGAGATGAAAGGCTGCACCGTGATCGAAGGTCACGCGCGCTTCGAGGGATCACAAGTGGTTCGCGCCGGCGACGAGTTGCTCACAGCGCCGCGCATCTTCGTCAACGTCGGAGCACGAGCCTCGGTGCCGGACATGCCCGGCGTGCACGACGTCCCTTTCCTCAATAACCGATCGATGCTCGAACTCGATCATCTACCTGAGCATTTGATCGTTGTCGGCGGGAGCTACGTCGGACTTGAGTTCGCTCAGATGTATCGACGCTTTGGCGCAGAAGTCACGGTGATCGAAAAAGCCGCGCACCTCATCGCGCGTGAGGATGAAGAAATATCGGACGCGATACGAGACATTCTAATGAACGAGGGTATCAAGGTCCGCACCGACGCCGAGTGCATCACCCTCGCGCCGCACCGGCAGGGTGTTGAGGTTGGCATTGATTGTGAGGAAGGCGAGCCGAGCTCGGTCGGTTCACACGTGCTGCTCGCGGTAGGGCGCCGGCCGAACACCGAAGATCTCGGTCTCGAAGCGGCCGGAGTCGAGATCGACGCGCGCGGCTACATCAAGGTTGACGACGGGCTCGCGACGAACGTCCCCGGCATTTGGGCGCTCGGCGACTGCAACGCCCGCGGCGCTTTCACGCATACCGCCTACAACGATTTCGAGATCGTCGCTGCCAATCTGCTCGATGGCGAGAACCGGCGCGTGTCTGATCGAATCCTGGGTTACGCGCTCTATATCGATCCGCCGCTGGGCCGTGCCGGTATGACGGAACGTGAGGCTCGTTCCAAGGGCCGTCCACTTCTCATCGGCAAACGCCCAATGACCCGCGTCAGCCGCGCTGTTGAGAAGGGAGAAACTCAAGGGTTGATGAAGGTGGTCGTCGACGCTGAAACGCGCAAGATTCTTGGCGCGGCGATCCTCGGTGTGGGCGGTGATGAGGCGATTCACGGCATCATCGACATCATGCATGCCGGCGTGACCTACGACGTCCTACAGCGAGCGATGCCCATTCACCCGACGGTCTCCGAACTCATTCCCACAATCTTGGGCGAGCTGCGTCCCGGCTGAGAGGTTCCGGCGAGAGAACATGCTTATCCTGAATAGACGTCGGTTTGTTGCCAGCACAGCTTTGACCATTGCTGCGTCAAAGTTCGGCATAATGGGTTTCACGAAAGCTCGGTGTACGCCAAATTCAGGATCAATTCTGGCGTCGTTTGGCCTACTCAAGCAGATCGATGCCGGTCTTCTCAACGTTGGTTATGCTGAAGTTGGTCCTGCTGACGGCCGTCCAGTGATGCTCCTGCATGGCTGGCCGTACGACATTCACAGTTACGTCGAGGTCGCACCATTGTTGGCCGCTAAAGGCTATCGCGTGATCGTTCCTTATCTGCGTGGCTACGGCACTACCAAATTTCTATCGCCTGACACATTACGCAACGGCCAACAGTCAGCACTTGCCAGCGACATCATCGCGCTGATGGATGCACTCAAAATCGACAAAGCAGTCATCGGCGGTTTTGACTGGGGAGCGCGAACCGCCAACATCATGGCAGCGCTTTGGCCGGAGCGTTGTAAAGGAATGGTTTCAGTGAGTGGTTATCTGATTGGCAGCCAGGCGGCCAACAGGATGCCGCTTCCGCCAAAGGCTGAGCTTGAGTGGTGGTATCAGTTTTATTTTGCGACGGAACGAGGTCGCGCCGGCTACGAAAAATACCGGCACGACTTTAACAAGCTGATTTGGCAGCTCGCTTCGCCGAAATGGAACTTCGATGATGCTACCTTCGAACGCAGTGCCACGTCCTTTAATAACACCGACCATGTCGAGATCGTTATTAGCAACTACCGCTGGCGGCTTGACCTGGCCGAAGGTGAGCGCAAGTATGACGATCTTGAACGACGACTTGCGTTAGGTCCTTCGATCAGCGTGCCGAGTATCACGCTCGAGGGCGACGCCAATGGCGCACCTCATCCTGAGCCAGGCGCGTATGCGAAAAAGTTCTCGGGCAAGTATGAGCATAGGACGATTAAGGGTGGCGTTGGACATAATCTGCCTCAAGAAGCGCCGCAGGCTTTCGCCAAGGCAGTGATTGATGTTGACGGCTTTTGATGCTGCTCACGTTGCAATGAAAGAGGCATGACATGCATCGGCAGAACGCAATTTTCATCACGCTCATATTGATTTTGGCAGTTGCGATCGTGGTAGTTGGTTACGCGACGGATCGAGGGCCGCTTGCCGTCGTGAGCGCAGGCATTTCACGCCTGACATCCGGAGGTCGAGTGATCCCTTCTCCGAGTACGACTGAAGAAGCGAAAGCTTCCGTGGCGCCCGAAATCTCGAACGGTATCTGGATCAATTCCGAACCGCTTACGCTCAAGAGCCTGCATGGACGCGTGGTATTGATCGAGTTTTGGACCTTCGCCTGTTACAACTGTCGCAATACCTTGCCTTCGCTCAAGAAGTGGGACGCGCAGTATCGTGACAAAGGCCTAACAATCATCGGCGTGCACACTCCGGAGTTGGACTTTGAAAGAGATCTAGACCAGTTGCGGCGTGAAGTCGCGGGGTTGGGCATCAAGTACCCAGTTGTTACGGACCAGGACTACACGACGTGGAAGGCGTACGGCGTCGAAGCCTGGCCGACTTTGTTCCTGCTCGACAAACAAGGACGCGTGCGTTTGACCCACGTCGGCGAAGGTTACTACGGCGAAACCGAAGAAGAGATAAAGAAACTATTAGCCACAGATGAATAGGACCACAAAGAATGCTCAAAAAGCACAAATGTTTCTTTGAGTGGTGTCTTAAATTGAACCTGTTTTCTCTGCGGTCCTCTGCGTATCTCTGCGTTCTCTG
>JBIOVO010000177.1:0-7944 GCA_044867735.1 Pyrinomonadaceae bacterium
TCTTCCTGACTTGCTCATTTCCACGAAGCGTGATCACGAAATGATTTATGAGGTATGAGCAAGGGCAAGTCAGGAAGAGGGGCTTGCCCCCGCTTTTAGAATCATCGGTGACGTTGTAACCTCTTCCCCTCGTGAATAGACAGGCATTCACAACCTTGGAGTACGGGAATCTGCTGGCGCTAATAAAGCGCAACGCGCAGACCGAGCCTGGTCAGCGTCGCGTTGAGACACTAGCGCCGCTCGGCGACTTAGCAGAGTTGCGTCGCGAACTGTCTGCGCTGGCGGAGTGTGTGTTGCTTCGGACGCGCGGAGTGAAGTGGTATTTCAGCGGTTTAACCGATCCCGCAGAAACGATCAGCAGATTGCGTGTCGAAGGCGCGAGTTTGGATCCTTTAGCGATTCTGCAAATCGCGCGTTTGTGCGAACAGGCGATGTCGGCGCGAGCGGCGATCCTTGCAGAACGTGAGCATGCGTCAGTCCTCTGGCAACTGGTTGAAAACTTACCGCGAGATCTCGAGAAGCTCATCGCTAGAGTCAATGACAAGATCCTGCCGAATGGCGAACTCGACGATCGCGCCAGTCCGGAACTGGCCAGCATTCGCCACGAGATCAACGTCCTGCGTTCGCGCATCACGCGTTCACTCGAAAACCTGATGCGCAGGTCTGCGGAAGCAATTCAGGACGAACTCGTCACGATCCGTAACGATCGTTTTGTGATTCCGGTTAAAGCGGATCATCGTGGACGCGTGCAGGGCGTTGCCCACGGTTACTCGTCATCGGGCCAAACGGCGTTCATCGAACCGATCGAGACGATCGAGGCAAACAACGAATTGCAGGGGTTGCACGAAGCTGAAAACCGAGAGATCGCGCGAATTCTCTCCGGACTATCCGATGAACTGCGCGCCCAACTACCTGCCATCGAAATGGCAGCGGACGCCGTCGCGGAGCTCGATTTCATCAACGCCCGCGCGGTTTTTCACCAGAACTTTAACTGCGTAATTCCCGAAATCCTGCCTGAAGAACCGCGGCCGTTTTCGAGCGGATCGCTGGAGTTGATCGAAGCTCGCCATCCGTTGCTCGAGGAGAATCTACGGGCAGGCGGCGGCGCAGTCGTGCCAGTTTCATTTGCGCTCGATGAAGAAAGGAACGCGATGGTGATCTCGGGCGCGAATGCGGGCGGCAAAACGGTCGTTTTGAAAACTACCGGCTTGCTTTCGTTAATGGCGCTCTCGGGGATTTCAGTGCCGGCAACATCCGCGCGATTTCCCTTTTATGCGTCGGTGCTCGCAGACATCGGCGATCACCAATCACTGGCGGCGAATCTTTCGACTTTCACTTCGCACGTCGCCAACATCGCCCAGATGATCGAACTCTGCGAGGCTCCGGCGCTGGTGCTGCTCGACGAAGTTGGCACTGGCACCGATCCGGAGGAGGGATCGGCGCTCGGCGTTGCAGTAGTCGATCACTTCCGCCGTGCTTGTGGCGCACACGTCATCGCAACCACGCACTACAGCGGCCTGAAGATGTATGCAGGCAACGAAGAAGGCGTCATTAATGCGAGTGTCGAGTTTGACGAAAAGACCCTACGGCCCACGTATCGTCTGGTTGTCGGTGTTGCAGGCGCGTCTTCGGGCCTCGAGATCGCGCGGCGCTTCGGCGTGCCGGCCGGCATCGTCGAAACAGCGATGCGATCAGTTACAGACTCTTCGCTCCAGGCGTCTGAGTACCTGCGTCGTATTAAGAGAGAAGCGGAAGACGCCGAAGCTTTGCGTCACGCGTTGGAAGAAGAACGTGCTGCGGTTGCGGAAAAGTTTGCTTCACTCGACAAAGAAGCTGCGAAACAGGAACGTGAACGGCAAGCGACCTTCGAACAAACCGTTCAGCGCACGATTGCGGATCTCGAAAAACGCGCACTCGATCTGGTTGCGAGAATAGAAGAACGCACCGAGCGCGTGCGCGTCGAGCGAGATGCGCAACGTCACATCGCCGAAATGAAACGGGCCGCGCAACGAAACGTGCGCATCGTGCGTGGCAACCTGCACGAAAGCCAGGTTGTACAACCTGAGGCCGCGCCGGCAGAGAGCCGAGCGGAAGACGTTCCTGAATACGTTGCCGCTGAGCCTCGTGAGATCGTCGTCGGCGACAAAGTAAAACTTCGTTCGTTTGGTTCGGTTGGCATCGTCGATCAGGTGAAAGATGGGATGGCCGAAGTACGAGTGAAGTCGTTGCGGTTCAGGGAGAGGCTGGACCAACTGGAACTGGTGGAACAGATTGGTCCGAAACCGCAGGTCGGCAAACTCGAAAAACTGCAACGCTCCGCCAGAACAGAATTGCGTTCGAGCGAGGCTGAGCAAAAAGCCCAATCAGAGTTAAATGTGATCGGGCAAACGACTGACGAAGCCGTCGATGCGGTAGACAAGTTTCTTGATGAAGCGTCGCTGGCGAGTTTGAGTCAGGTAAGAATCGTTCACGGTCACGGCACGGGCGCCTTACGTCGTGCCATCAGAGGTTTACTGGACGGACACCCTCATGTTGCGCGCTTCTTGCCTGCTCCTCAAGACCAGGGCGGTGCTGGTGCAACAGTAGTTGAGTTGAGACAATAGTCAGCGGATGCGTTACCCCCAAACTTTCATCGACGATCTCAAACGACAGGCAGACATCGTCCGGGTCATCCAGGACTACGTGCAGCTCAAGAAAAAGGGCGCAAACTGGATGGCCTGTTGCCCATTTCATAAGGAAAAAACGCCTTCCTTCTCCGTTAGTCCCGCGAAAGAGATCTTCTACTGCTTTGGCTGTCACAAGGGTGGCTCGGTCTTCAACTTCGTCATGGAGATCGAGCGCGTCGCCTTTCCGGAAGCAATCAAGATCGTTGCCGACAAGATCGGGATGCCACTCCCCAAAATGGTTGACGACGGCCGTTTTGAGGCGCGGCGTCAAGAATCAGATCTGGTAATTCAACTCAACACCTGGGCGATGGAGTGGTGGCAACAGCAGCTTGAGTCGAGTAAGGAAGGTCGCATTGCGCGCGAGTATCTGAAAGATCGAGAAATCAGCGAGGAAACGCAACAAACGTTTCGACTCGGCTACGCTCCGGATAGTTGGGAAGCACTTTCAACTTTTTTACGACACAAAGGCGCCAGTCAGGATCATATTGATCGAAGTGGTCTGGTAGTTAAAAAGGAAGAAGGTGGTTCTTATGATCGTTTTCGTGGCCGCCTGATGTTTCCGGTGCTGGACGTGCAAGGCCGGCCCATCGCTTTCGGTGGACGCACGCTAAAAGGAGAAGACGCCAAATACATCAATTCACCTGAAACTTCGGCCTACGTCAAAGGACGAAATCTTTTTGGTCTAAATCTCACTCGTGATGAGATCCGGCGACAAGGTTTTGCGATCTTAGTCGAGGGATTTTTAGATTTGATCGTGCCTTACCAGTTCGGGGTGCGAAACGTTGCCGCGAGTTTGGGAACGGCTTTGACACCTGAACAGGTGAAGCTGCTAAGTAGGTTTGCGCGCAAAGTTGTAGTCAACTATGATGGCGACCGCGCAGGCATACAAGCGGCAAAGAAGTCGATCGAGATTCTCCTCGCCGAGGATCTTGAAGTAAAAGTATTGGTTCTTCCCGACAATGCGGATCCCGACGAGTACATCCGAAAGTTTGGCGTAACTGAATATCAACAACAAAGGGCACAGGCACAACCACACATACAATTCGTAATCGAAAGCGCTTTACGCGACCGCAATCTTCACCGGCCCGCGGAGAAAGCCGAAGCCGTCGAAGAAGTTCTCCCATACATCAGGGCGGTTAAGAGCAGCATTCAGAAGCGTGAGTATTTCGATATGGCGATGGATGCGCTCGGGATCGATCGAGAGAACGTCAATACTTCCACCTGGCGCCGAGAGCTATGGCAGTCGGTTCGCGACAAGAGAAACATTCGTCGCGATTCAGTGCAGGAATTGACGAGGCAGCGAGACGCGACGGCAGCAGAACAGCGTTTACTTAGCCTGCTCGTAGCCGACGCGAACTTGCGACGTGCAGTACTGCCGATGTTGAAAGAGGAAGACTACGAAGACCTGGCCACGGCGTCGCTATTCAAGGCGTTGCTTGAGCTCCAGCGCGAGGGCGCCGAGATCGACTTTGACAGTTTGAACGGGAAACTGGAAGACGACGAGTTTGGCGCGAAGACGATCCCGATGGTTTTGATGAATTCTTCGCTGCACGGCTCAAACGAGCATTACGTGGCCGAAGAATGCGTTTCGACCTTTAGATTAATGAAGATCGAGCAACGGATTGAAGAGCTCAGAAGAGAACTCGCGATAGCAGAAAGGGAACAGGACAGCGAACGTGTTTCCCGGCTTTCAGCAGAACAAATTCAACTCTCCTCGCGACGTCAGGCGATGCTACAGCCCCAAAGTGAGACAGCCTCGCGCAGCAGATAAAAAGTAATATCGGAGCGGAAACGTGAGTATCGAAGACAAGGATCGCGACGACGTAATGGAACGACTGCTCGAACTGGGCGGCGACAAAAAATACCTTACGTTCGACGACCTGAACCGCGAGTTGCCGGACAATGTCGTCTCTCCGGAGGACATTGAAGATGTGCTGCAAAAGTTGGAAGGCTCGAATATCCCGGTCGCCGATTCCGACGAACGCTTACTCGAACAAGCAGCCGCAACCGTTGCCGACGAGGATGAAGAAGCTCTCGACGAGGACATCGAGCTGGATCTCTCCGCCGGCGCACTGGAAAAGACGAACGATCCGGTGCGTTTGTACCTGCGTGAGATGGGCGTTGTTCCGCTGCTGACGCGGGAAGGCGAAGTCGCGATCGCGAAGCGGATCGAGCGTGGTCAACTGAAGACTCAAAAAGCAATCGCGCGTTCTCCGATAGCCGTTCGCGAAGTGTTGAGGATTGGAGAGGACCTCGTGGGTGGCAAGGTAAACATCCGCGACACCGTCACCTTCTCCGAGCAAGCTGAACTCACGGGCGATGAAGATAAGGCCGAAGAGTATCGGACCTGGACCATCGAGGGAATCCAGCACATCGACAAGCTCTGCGAGGTGGGGCTGAAAGAGTTTGAAAAGCTGCGCGCCGAGCAAAAGCTAACGCGCGGCAAGAAGAGCAAGAAACTTACTCGCCTGCGTCGCAGGGTCGCCCGCACCCGTCTCGAGATCGCGCAGGAAATTGGCCGTCTTAATCTCACTGAGCGTGCGCGGCAGCGACTGATCAACTCAATTCGTGCGGTTCAGAAATCGGTGCGCGAGGCTGAACGTGACATCGACGGCTCCATGGAAAAGATAAGCCGCAAGCGGATCAAGCCAGAGGAGCAGCGCGACATGAAGCGCCGGATCATCATGGCGCGAAAGCGGCTGTTCCAGATTGAGATCGACAATCACGTTGGACCGGTTGAGATCAAGCGGGCGCTGCAATCGATCGTCACCGGTGAACAGCAGACCGGCCAGGCAAAGCGCGAACTGGTTGAAGCAAACTTGCGACTGGTTGTTTCCATCGCGAAGAAGTACACGAATCGCGGATTGCAGTTCCTGGATTTGATTCAGGAAGGCAACATCGGTTTGATGAAAGCGGTCGATAAGTTTGAGTGGCGGCGCGGTTACAAGTTCTCAACTTACGCGACGTGGTGGATCCGCCAGGCGATCACGCGCGCGATTGCAGATCAGGCGCGTACCATTCGTATTCCGGTGCACATGATCGAGACGATCAACAAGTTGATTCGTACTTCGCGATCCCTCGTGCAGGAGTTAGGTCGTGAGCCGACGAGCGAAGAGATCGCGCGCAAGATGGACATTCCGGTGTCGAAGGTCCGCAAGGTGTTGAAGATCGCTCAGGAGCCGATCTCGCTCGAGACGCCGATCGGCGAAGAAGAGGATTCGCATCTCGGGGATTTCATCGAAGACAAGTCGATTTTGAACCCGGCGGATGCGGTTGTAGCTTCGAACCTGCGCGAGATTACCGATGAGGTTCTGGCGACGCTCACGCCGCGAGAAGAGAAAGTAATCAAGATGAGGTTCGGCTTAGGGACGACTGGGTCGGAACATACGTTGGAAGAAGTTGGACAGCACTTCGCAGTCACGCGGGAACGTATTCGTCAAATCGAAGCGAAGGCGTTGCGCAAGCTTCGCCATCCCTCACGCTCGCGAAAACTCAAAGCATTCTTAGACGGCGCCCCACGATAAAAAGACGGTTTACTTAAAAGCCAGGAAAGCCGTGCTCTTTACGGTGTGATCAAACTCGTAGTCGTAAGTGTAGCCGGGAAACTCGATCTGCCTGACAAACTGCACCCGCACTTCAACGCGGTTATCTCGCTGCGCAGGGGTGATGGTGGCATTCCTCGGTACCCCATATTCCTCGGCGCTCTTGGCGAGTTGTTCGCCCGCCCACGCCGGAGCGTAGCCCTGGGCCACCGCAACGTCGGCGTAGTGCTGCATGAGGTCCTTGTAGGCATTCGCCTGAAAGGCCACCGGCACGTAGAGGTAAGCGCCGTATGCGGTAGAGCCCAGCAGCGCCATCACGATCAGAAACTTCAGATTCGCACTGCCGCGTTCACCTAATCTTTGCCTCTGCATTAGTGGAAACTCTCTTTCTGTCTATCGAGTGCTTTCAATCCGGCTCGCAGCGAAAGACGCAAGGATTTCGCACTGATGAGCCGGCCTTCGATGATCTTTGGCCGACCCACACCTTCGAGCAATACCCAATTGATCTGACCATCCACGCTCTTCTTGTCGTGCTTGAGAGCCCGGATGATCTGGTTAATGTCCAGCTGGTCGGCGCGCGGTAGTGGCCCGCAGAGATGCACCGCGTCGCGTAGCAATTTCAAATCCCCGGCATCGAGCAGACCGAGGTTTCGCGAGAGTTCTCCGGCAACTAACATTCCATAACCGACCGCTTCACCGTGACGAAACATCCGATAGTTGGTGATTGCTTCCAGCGCGTGCGCGCTGGTGTGCCCAAAATTCAAGACTCGACGCGACTTGGCGTCGGCTCGCTCCGTTGATTCGCGTTCATCGTTCGTCACGATTGAGGCCTTGAAACCGCACTGGGCTGCGATTAATTCCTCGAATTCCGAAGTGACTAGGAAATCCTTTTGCCGGCGTGACTTTTCCAAACAATTCGCCGTCATCTCAAACAGCGCCTGGTCGGAGATCAAAGCCTGTTTAACCATCTCGCAAAAACCGGAAACCAGCTCACGAGACGGCAGGGAAACAAGCGTCTCCGTGTCGATAAAGACCGCCGCAGGCTGGTGGAACGCGCCCACCAGGTTCTTTCCGACCGGAAGATTTATCCCCGTCTTCCCACCGACCGAAGAATCGATCTGCGATAGAAGCGTGGTCGGAACCTGGACCAGCGGCAGGCCACGAAGGTAAACGGCGGCACTAAAACCCGCCAGATCTCCGACGACGCCACCTCCGAGCGCCAACACCAGGTCGTTTCTTTCAAACTGATTCTCGCTGAGGAACGTGACCGCTTTCTCCAACATTCGAAACGACTTATAGCGTTCGCCTTCCGGCATTAGCCAAACAAAAGCCTTGCTGCCTTGCGCTTTCAAAGAACGCACCACGTCTCGTCCGTAAAGGTCGAAGACCCGCTTGTTGGAGATGATCGCAACGCGGCGGGGAGTCCTGAGAGGGATTAGCTGTCCCAGTGTTTTCCGCAGGCCTGGGCCAATGTTGATCTCACTTGTCCGGGCATCTTGTTTAAGGGAGATTTCCAACCGGTGCATGGGGTTGGATTCTAGCACGGGGTGTCGGTCTCTATTTCTGCTTGTGCTTTTTGTGCCCTTTGTGGCTGGCTTCCTCTTTGCGGCAAAAAGCGAATGGGCGCGACATACGTGGGAGTGCGTCGCGCCCATCCATATTCGTGGTTACTGTCCTCACCCCAGCAACCACTTGAGACGGAGGATCCACCAACCGTCTCTCTTGCCCCACAATAT
>JBIOVO010000178.1:0-5094 GCA_044867735.1 Pyrinomonadaceae bacterium
TACTTGGTTCTGGCAAATACAAAGCACCAAGCACCAAGTACAAAGCTCAATGATGTGCTAGATTAACGTCCATGACCCGACGCGTAGTTCTCACGTCCTTGCTGGCCGCCGCGTTTCTGGCGACGTCATGCACGGGCTCATTATTCAAGGTCAAACCGGTCAACGAGCTGCCTCCGCTGCCGGCAAACACACGCAACGCGGACGCAGGCGGCGTCACTGTGCGTGTCGCGCCTTTGCTGACTGACGAAGAGAGTAACGAACTGTTTGAAGCGAATCTTCCGGTCGTCGGGATCCTGCCGGTGCGATTGGAGTTGGCTTTTCAGAGCGGAGTGCCGGTGGAACTGAAACGTGCGCGCTTCCGTTTACGCGACGGTCAAAACCGTGAGTGGAAGTTGTTATCCGGAAAAAAGGCGTCTTCGAGAATTCTCAAAGCCAATGGCGTGTCGCTCTACAACCCACTCTCACGCAAGCAATTCGAAAAAGAGTTTAGAGCGTATGAAATCGATCTTAAGACCCCGCTGTCGTCGGCGGATTCGCGTCGCCGGGGATTTCTCTTCTTTGAAGCACCCGACAAACGTCCAGTTTCTTCGAGTCAACCTCTGACGCTCACTGTCGAACGACTGCCACAACCAGCTTCGATCGCCATAAACTAAAACACGAATCCGCACCGATCATCGATCTGCGCGGATCCGTGTTATCCGTGCTATTTAGCCCCTTGGACCAGTGGCCCTCAGAGTGACTTCAGTTCCAGCAGTCAGGCTCAGATCGTTTCTACCTTGAATGTAGACTGATCCAGCGCCAGCGCCGGCGCCGATGACCGCACCGATCGCCGCACCCTTACCACCACCGGCAATCGCGCCAATGATCGCACCGACTGCGGTACCGATAGCAGTTCGAGTGACAGTCTTGTTGGTTTGGTCGCTTTCGCGAACCGCACCTTCGTTGTCAACACGAACGACCTCACCTTCCGGCGTGCGGACACTTTCGAGGATACCCGCGAACGAGTAGCTCCTGCCGTCACGCATCCGAATCGTGTCGAAGTCCATCGTCAACTCAGAGCGACCGGTAATTCGACCGCCGCGATTGACGTTTAGTACGTGACCTTCGATCGTCGCGCCGTCAAACTGGCCCGGCGAGCGAACTGTCATCGTGAAGCGATCGCCTTCGCGAACATTCTGCGTCGACAGATCATTGTTCAGCACTGCAACCAGTTCCGTTCCGTTTGGAATGATAAAGCTTCCGGTTGCGCCACCGACGTTCCCGTCCTCCCGATTAGTATCGTAAATGCTCAACTGGGCCACGTCAGAAGTTCGATCGTAATAAGTCCTGACGGTAACCGGTTGACTCAGACGGTCCGAGTAAAGAGTGCGCGTGACCAGCAACTCGCGGCCATCCGAAGATGGATCGAAAGTCACGTTAAAGTCGTTGGCACGCTCGCCGGTTCTGGTGATGCTCAATGCGTCGCCAGTGATATTGGCGCGGACGCGAACCTGCCGGCCTTGCTGCGTTGTTTCAATCTGCTCACGACCATCAGCGATGAAGTTGATCTGCGGCGCGCGCGTCGAAGCGATCGTCACTGAGTTTCCGCGCCGGTCGATCGCCAGCATCTGCGGCGGATCGAAACGTCGCATCAACGAGTCGTAAACCCGCTGGCGTTCAGCCAACGAGAGATTGCGCGTGGCATTGTCGATGGCTCTTCGCACGTCGTCGCCACGGCTCGCGTTCAAACGGAACGTACCAGTTAGATCGTTACCGGTTCCGTAACCACCGCCCGGAACGTTTGACCAGTTCCAGGCGATATTGAATGCACTCGCCAACTGATCGAGATCAGGGCGCAGCGTGTTCCAGTTGTTTTCCGTTTGATATGACAACTGGCGCTCGGCCAGGAAGTTGTTCAGGAAAGCCGCGTGATCCAGAACATTGCGCACGTCAGCCGAGGACGACTGCCGGCTGTTCACGCGATTGCGTAGCTGGACCAGCGCAGTCTCAAACTGGCTCAAGTGCGAACGAACTTCATCAGCTCCGTAGCGATCGTTGTAGTTACCACGATTTAGATCGTTGCGCAGGTTACGGCTAAACGTTGACGACCGAACCGTGACGCGATCGACTAACTGTCGCATCTGGTAGTCGCTCAAGTTGTAATCGTTGTTATCTCCAATGCCACCACCTGATCCCCAGGGCGACGTCAGGTTGTAGAAGCTCGCGAGCTGTTCAAGATCAGTACGGATGTTTTGCCACTCGCGGCGTGATCCCGCTCCCAATCGATTACTCGCAAAGAAGCTGTCGATCCGGGAAGCGCGATCCAACACGACTTGCGCATCCGAAGAAGTTGCGCGACGGGTGCCGAGGCGCCGGTCGAGTTGGTTTAGCGCGGTCTCGAACTCCAGGACCATGCGATTGATGTCGTCTATGCGATAGTTGTTTCGATCAGAAGCATTCTGCACTGCACGCTGTAGAGAGTCGGTGCGGGTTTGAATCCGTTGCACCAGATCTCTTACCGCCGGATCGGTGGTGCCAAACTGGGCCATGCCAGTGGCGGCAACGCCGGCGGTCAGAAGCGTGGCTAGTAACGCCATGAATATTGTTTTTCTAATTGCTCTCATCTCGTCTCCTCCTCCAGACTTTGGGCCTGCATCACAAACTTCGTGCCAAGCGGGTAAACCCTTTAGCGGGGGAAGGCCTAAAACGATACGTACGCGTGACTCACCTTGAAACAATAACCAGTCAAAATCACAGTGTTTGAGAAACTTATGAGGATGTATGCAAGCGCCGTGGACATAGCCCGGGGCTGCGGGAGTGTTAAACGAAAATGGAGTAAAAGGGGTGCTGTGAGGTCGATTCAACCTTTTGGGATACTAACCACAAAGACACAAAGGCACAAAGTTAGATAATTCACTTTGTGTCTTCGTGTCTTTGTGGTTAAAAACCCTGCTCTAGCCCGTGGACCCGAACCCGCCGGCGCCTCTCGCAGTGTCGTCGAGTTCAGCCCACTCAGCCTCAGGCGTGATGATCTGCTCTACTATCAACTGACAAATCTTGCTTCCGGCCGGCAGCGACATTTCTGCGTAGCTCGTGTTGTAGAGCACACAACAAAGCTCACCACGGTAATCAGAATCGATCACCCCGGCGAGCACGTCCAGTCCGCTTTTCACGGCCAATCCCGATCGCGGTGCAACGCGTCCGTAAAATCCTTCCGGGATCGCCACCGCCAACCCTGTTCTCGCCAGCACACGTTCGTGTGGTCCAACGTTGATCTCTTCGATCGAACAAACATCCAATCCCGCCGCCAACCTGCTGCCCCTCGTAGGTAGCACGGCGCGCGGGTCCAGTCGCTTAAAGCGAAGCACATCTAATTTGTTTTGCATTGGAGTCAGGAGTGATCAAAGCGACCCATTCTTACTGAAATAAGGTGTGTCTTTCAACAGCGTATCGGGGTTATACACACCATTACCAGTCAAAAAACGAATGTGGTCAAACACAGCAGCCCCGTAAGGACGGTCTCCTTTGAAATATTCGCGCGCGATTTCCTCGGCTACGCTTTTCACCTTCGCCAGGTTGGGAAGTGCGGCGGTAAGTTTAGTCATGTAAAGTGCGGAGTCAACGTTTTGTATTTGATTACGGCGTTTCTTCTTGTTTTTTTCGTTCAGGTCGAACACATCGATCGAGGGCTGACCCAGTTTACTTCCCGGGCGCGGCTTAGCTTCGCCGTCGTACTGGAAGTGGACGTGCTTCGCAGGATGATCGAAACCAGGATGCAAGAGTAGTCTATCTTCGAACGCATCCAGATCTTCTGGCTCCAGAAAAAACACGCCATTGATCTTCGCACTCTGTGTTTTTTGAGGAATGAGTTTTTGAAGCTCTTTTTTATCGGTTATGAGTCTGACCGCTACGTGCGTTTTCCCCACTGGAAACGCTTCCTTCTTGCCGCCGTAACGGTTGCACGTGTTGCAGGAAGGGAGGAGATTTTCCCAACGGTACGCCAACCAGAAATATCCGGGATGGACGATCTCGGTTTTCCCATCGATGTCAAAGGCCTTTACTGAACCGTTTTCTATCCGACCTTTAGGTCGAAAGTGCTCTGCATCGGCAATGTAACCGACTTCAGGAGTCTCGCAGTAAGCACACTTACCATGAAATATGTACTCCATCATCCAGTCTCTGATGCCCTTCCAGACAAAAGCTTGCCATGCAGGCTTGAATTCCGGCTCAGCACCGACTTTTGTTTTCTGCCACTTCTCGAGATCGTCTTTCCAGTCTTCCCACTGATTGATTACTTTTGCGGTTTCCTCGTCGGCAAGCGCATTCCAGGCGTCCCATTCGGCTCTCGGGCTCTTTGCTATGTGCGCCGGGTAAGCCTCTTCAATTAGCAGTCGATTGAGGCGGACAAGCTTGTCGCCTTTAGGATTTGGTTCTTTTAGCAGGGCGGTAAACAACGTATCCCGCGTAAGTACAACTCCTGCAAAGCGCTTCTTTTGGTAAAAAGCCGGATCCTGCAAACGTTTGTTGAGTTCCTCAACCAGCAGCTTCAACGATTCGTCGGACAATGGGTTGTTGTCATGATCGGCAACTAACTGCTGCGCTTGCGGCGAGAATTGTTCCCCAAGATGTTTGGATAAAGGATCAGCGGCGTCTTTCAGTATGCTCACAAACACCGCCGGCTCTTCGAGTTCAGCAACGGTCAATAGTAACGCGCCGGGAATATTCTTAACGTCAATCTCAACTCTGATCATTTGTTTTTTCTCCCAGACTCTCAAAGAGGTAATTCGCTCGCTCCAGCATTAGATCGCCCTCTTCCTTCGACACCTGCCGTAGCCGCTCCCCTGCTTCTTTCAACACTCGCGCACGCTGGCGCATGATTGCGCGTCTCTCTTCGTGACTGGAGGTCCAGGGCGGAACTTCAGCGATGATCTCCTTTCGTAATTGTTCGTGCTCGGCGGACGTTTCACCCGGTCCCAACATTTGCTCCTGACGATCAAACTTCTCCATCTTCTCCTCAGTGGGCCGACCCAGCGTTGTCGGCAAGTCAAAGAGCATGCTGGTCAGAACCTGATCGGCATAGCCCGTCACCATGTCAGGGTCGATCGGAAGTACTTT
>JBIOVO010000179.1:0-25230 GCA_044867735.1 Pyrinomonadaceae bacterium
TCTTTTCGCTCCGCTAGGAGCGACATGTCCGTTCGGGCGTTTCTTCATCGCGCTCCTGACGGAGCGCCAAATCTTTCTTTTGTTAAGGGCTATAAACATGTTGCTCCTACGGAGCAAATGCTTAGGCGTTGGTTTTGCTCCGTTAGGAGCAGCATGTTTCTTTGCCCGCTAGAAGCATCATGTTTCTTTGCTCCGTAGAAGCAGCATGTTTCTTTGCTCCGTTAGGAGCAGCATGTTTCTTTGCTCCGTTAGGAGCAGCATGTTTATAGCCCTGCTACGTAAAACAGTCTTTTCGCTCCGCTAGGAGCGACATGTCCGTTCGGGCGTTTCTTCATCGCGCTCCTGACGGAGCGCCAAATCTTTCTTTTGTTAAGGGCTATAAACATGTTGCTCCTACGGAGCAAAGGCTTATTCGTAGCGTAGTGCAATCAGCGGATCGACCTTTGTCGCACGCCTTGCTGGTATGTAACACGCCAGCAGCGCAACGAATGTTAACACTCCCACGACGGCGACAAACGTCATGGCATCATTCGGCGTCACGCCAAACAGCAACCCGCGAATCAGTCGCGTCAACGCAAACGCGGCCACGAGCCCAATCACTTCTCCGACCAGCGCGAGCATCATTCCCTGCTTCAGCACGAGCTTCAACACATCGCCAACCTGCGCGCCGAGCGCCATGCGAATTCCCATCTCCTGCGTGCGTTGCGTGACCGCGTGCGACAACAAACCGTAAATACCAACCGCCGAAAGCAGCAGTGCCAACCCGCCAAACAGTCCCATCAGCAACATGTTGAGACGTCGCTGCGCGATGCTGTCGTCAACAACTTTCTCGAGCGTACTGACATTCGAGATCGGTTGATTCGGATCGATGGACCAAACAGCCTGACGCACAGCGCCAACGATCGAAAGCGGATCCGTCGTCGTCCGCACCAGGAGGGTCATGTCGTCCAACGGCGTCTGTGCAGCGGGAGTGTAGTAAGCGGGTTCGGACGGCGCATCGAGGCCCGCGAGTTTCACATCGCGTACGATGCCGACGATCTCGAAAGAAGTCAGTCTCTCACCTCTCCAGATCCTGGACGGTCCGAGCTTCATCCTCTGGCCCAGAGGGTTCTCGTTCGGGAAGTAATGCCTCGCGAACGATTCGTTGATCAGCACGACGCCCGGATGGTCCTTATCGTCGAGTGTCGTGAACTTGCGTCCCGCGGCAAGCTTCACATCAACGGTGTCGAAATACTCCGGACCGATGGCGATGAAGTTCGCCGACTGCGAGCGAGTCTCCGGCGAGACCGGGCGTCCCTCGATTTCGAACGAGTCGACCCAGCTTGACGCGAGCGGATGGTCGTATGCGAGGGTAGCGCTCTTTACTCCGGGCACGCTCGAGACACGTTCGATCAGTTGGTTGTGAAAATTGTTGATCTGCTCGCGCTTGGAATACTTGGATACCGGCAGCGTTAGCCCCGCGGATAACACTCCTTCCGACTCGAATCCCGGATCGACTTGCCGCAACAACCAGAAACTCTTGATCAATAATCCGGCGCCGATAACGAGCATCACTGCGATGCTTACCTGAAAAACGACCAGCGCCTGTCTGAAACGCAAGCGGCTTGCGCCCGGGCCGGAACTTCGTCCGCTTTGCTCCAGCGCTGTGTGCAGATCCGGTTTCGAGGTGTGCCAGGCAGGCAACAGACCGAAGATCAAACAAGTGCCGAGCGAGATCAGGATCGTGAACGCGAGCACTCTCCAGTCAAGACTCACTTGAGCCAGACGCGGCACGCCAGCCGGAACAAACTGCAATAGAACCTTCGTGCCCACTGAGGCAATCGCAAGTCCCGCGACTGTACCAACAAACGACAGCAGCAATCCCTCGAGAAAGAATTGACGTACTAAACGCAAGCGACCGGCGCCCAGCGCGGCGCGGATCGCGATCTCTTTACTGCGTCCGGCGTGTTGGGCCAACAGCAGGCTCGCCACATTCGCGCACGCAATCAACAACACCAGGCCGACCGCGCCGAGCAACGTCAACAACGCAGGCCGGACATCTCCAACAACCTCACTCATGAACGGACTGACAATGATTCCCTCGCCTCGATTCTCGGCATACTCCTTTTCGAGGCGAGCGCCAAGCGTATCCATGTCCGCCGCAGCTTGCGCGGTCGAGATTCCCGGTTTAAGCCGTGCAACCACACCGAGCACGTGTGCGGCCCGGACTGCGGCCCACTCCGCAGTAAATGACATCGGCAGCCAGAAATTCTGTTGCTGCTCGTCAAACACGATGCGCCCGTTGGTCGTGGGTGAAACGGGAAAGATGCCCGCCGGCATCACGCCGACCACGTTATGTACGTTGCCGTTGAGAGTGATAGTGCGGTTGATGATGCTCCGATCGCCGCCGAAGCGTCGTTGCCAAAACGCATGACCGAGAATGACTACCGATCCTTTTCCGACTTCATGCTCTTCCGGCATAAATGAGCGGCCCAATTGCGGCTCGACTCCGACCACGCCAAAGTATCCTGAACTCACGCGCGTGCCCACGAGTTGCTCGGGATCGCCGTCGCCAGTGAGCGTCATCGAACTCTGGCTGAACGCAGCGACGTCCTGGAACACAGTGTTCTGCTTCTTCCAGTCGAAGAAGTTTGCCGGTGAAGCTCGCCAGCGACCGTGCGTCGGAACTTTCTCCCACAGCGAAACGAGTCGATCGGGTTCCTTGTACGGCAATGGATTGAGCAAGACCGCGTTCACGACACTGAAAATCGCAGTGTTTGCACCAATGCCGAGTGCGAGCGTCAGCAACGCAATTGCCGTCAAGCCCGGGTGCTTCAAGAGCATCCGCGCACCGTATCTCAGGTCCTGGATCAGTGAGTTTTTCATCTGTGTTATCCGTGTTATTCGTATCGCAGCGCAACGAGTGGATCGACTTTCGTCGCGCGCCGCGCGGGAATGTAACAAGCCAATAGCGCTGCGCCTGCAAGCAACAGCGCATCAATCAAGAATATCGCGGGATCTGTCGCACTCACTTCACATAGCAACGACGAAAGCACGCGCGTCGCAGCAAACGCTGCGATCAAACCAACGACGATCCCGATCGCCGCGAGCGTAAAACCATTGCGCAAAACCAGCTTAAGCACGTCGGCAGTGCTGGCGCCGAGAGCCATGCGCACGCCAATCTCGTGTGTCCGTTGCGCCACCGAAAAGGCCATGATGCCGTAAATGCCGATGGCTGCGAGTATCAAAGCCAACGCAGCAAACAGACCTAAAAGAAACATGTTGAAGCGGCGCGGCGCGACTGAGTCGGAGATCCGCTGGTCCATCGTCAGTAAACTCGCGATCGGTTGGTCGTGATCGATGGCCGTCACTTCGCTGCGCATGGCAGCCACCGCTTGCAACGGATCG
The DNA here is from genome assembly GCA_044867735.1 of Pyrinomonadaceae bacterium. Taxonomy (GTDB): domain Bacteria; phylum Acidobacteriota; class Blastocatellia; order Pyrinomonadales; family Pyrinomonadaceae; genus PSRF01. The sequence goes on from JBIOVO010000179.1 coordinate 3,388, forward strand.
TTAACGGTGCGCACCGCCACATACATCGAGGGCACATTGCCGTCGGCGAAGAGAGGTTGAAATGCGGGAATGTAAAGCTCAGGGCTGTCGGCGATGTCGAGTCCGCGATGTTTCACGTTTCCAACAACCCCGACGATCTCGTACCACTTCGGATTGTTCGTCGAGAATGAGATGCGTTTGCCGATCGCGTTTCCGTCGGGCCAGAACTTGCGCGCAAAAGCGTTGTTGACGATCGCGACCTGTTGGGTCTCGGGCAGATCGTGTCGCGTAAAGTCACGTCCCTGCAAAAGCGGAATGCTCATCGTGCCGAAATAGTTTGGGCTGACGAACCTGACTTGTTCGTCGGGACGTGACTGTCCCTCCGGAGTTACCTGACCCTCAATCGAGAAGCTGCGATCGCCGCCACCACCGCCGAACGGCAGCAAGTTGATCGCACCGACTGACTTCACTTCAGGCCGCGCTCGCAGGCGATCGAAGAGTTGTTCGTAGAACACGCGGCTCCGATCGAAGTTTTCATACTTCGCCTGCGGCAGAGAGAGTCGCATCGTCATCAGGTTGGGCGAGTCGAACCCGGGTTTGACTTCCTGTAAACGCAGCAAACTCTTGATCATCAAACCGGCGCCGATCAGCAACACCAGCGACAACGCAAACTCGGAAACGACCAGCAGGTTTCGCAACCGCAACCTTTTCGAACTATCCGAGCCACCTCGCCCTGCTTCTTTCAACACGTCGTGCAGATTCGTCCGCGCCGCCTGAAATGCCGGTGCGACGCCAAACACGATTCCTGTCAGGACCGAAATGCCGAGCGTGAACAACACCACCGAGTTATCCAGCCTGATCTCTTCCACTCGCGGCGTGTCTTTCGGCAGCAGCAGAACGATCGCTCGCACTACCCAAACTGCGGCTGCCAAACCTGCTGCGCCGCCGATGAGTGAAAGCAGCACGCCTTCGGTGAGAAACTGTCGTACGACGCGGCGACGGCTCGCGCCCAACGCGGCGCGAATCGCAAACTCACGATAACGCGACGTAGCGCTGATCAAACGCAGATGGGCAACGTTCGCACATGCGATCGCGAGCACGAGACCGACCGCGCCCAGCAAAACCAGCATCGCCCGGCGCAGATCGCCGACCAGCTCTTCGTGCAAGGAACGGATCGTGGTGCTGAAACCGCCTCGATACGTGCTCGCGTATTCAGTCGAGAGTCGTGTGGTCAACGCATTGAGATCGGCTTGCGCGTGGGCGGCAGTGACACCGGGTTTCAAACGCGCAATGACGTCTAGAAAATGAGAACCACGATTGTTTTCGGCCATGTCGTCGGCTGAAAACGCGAGCGGCGTCCACGCTTCAATCTCTCGATCCGGAAAGTGAAAACTTGCCGGCATGACGCCGACGATCGTTACGGCGCGTCCATCGAGCTGGATCGTCTGGTTGATGATGTTTGCATTGCCGCCAAAACGTCTCTGCCACAAGGCATGACTTAGAATCACACGACTATCATTGCCAGGCTGATCTTCCTCGGGAGCGAAGTTGCGGCCTAACTGCGGTTGTACACCGAGCGTCTGGAACATGTTCGCGGAGATGAGCGCGCCTCGCAATCGTTCGGGTTGATCGAGACCGGTGAGATTGAATCCCTGCGTCGTGTAGGCGGCGATCTGTTCGAACGATTGGGTCTGCTGCTGAAAATCTCTCAGCTCGGGACCGGAGATTTCGATCTCTTCGAGTCCGGGTTTGTGCAGGTTGCCCCAGATGACCATCAGTCGATCCGAGTCGTGATAAGGCAGAGGCCGCAACACGATCGCATTCACCACGCTGAAGATCGCGCTGTTGACACCAATGCCAAGCGCGAGCGTAAGGATCGCAATCACGCTCACTCCAGGATGCTTCAAAAGCATTCGCACCCCATATCTCAGGTCCTGGATCAATGAGCTTTTCATCTGTGTAATCTGTGGATGGCTTTACTCGTATCGCAAAGCCACCATCGGATCGACCTTCGTCGCACGTCGCGCCGGAATCGCACACGCGAGCAATGCCACGGCCGTCAACAACAAAGGAACCACCACAAACGTCAACGGATCAAACGACTTCACACCAAACAACAGCGAGCTCATCAACCGCGTTAACCAAAACGCTGCTGCCAACCCCATCACCACACCCAGCAACGTCAGACCCATTCCCTTCCGCAAAACAAGAAACAGGATATTTCGCGGCGTTGCTCCCAGCGCGAGCCGGACACCAATCTCATTAGTGTGTTGCGTGACGAAGTAAGCCAGCACTCCGTAAATTCCCAGCGATGCAAGCAACAACGCCAGTCCCGCAAAACCGGCGAGCATGACCATGCCCATGCGTCTTTGCGCCGCCTCTTCACCCAACAGCTCCGACATGGTGGCGACATTTGAGACCGGCTGATCGGGATCGACCTCGCGAATGATCTGTCGGACCGACCCGGCGATGTTTGAGGTTTCACCGGAAGTGCGAATCGCAAGGTCGCGCGGTATGAACCAGGGATTGTGAGTGATCTGTTGATACGGCAGATACATCTCGGCCTTGACGGGCTCGTCGAGCCCCATCTGACGAACGTCTGCCACGATGCCGACGATCTCCGTCCAGGGTCTGTTCGCATCATCCGGGTCGCCGATCTTGAAGCGACGGCCGAGCGCGTTTTCACCGGGCCAATACTGCCGCGCCATCGTTTCGTTGATGACCGCAACCGGGATCGACTGCGCATTGTCGCGCTCGTCGAAGTAACGTCCCTGACGCAAAGGAATGTGCATCGTCTTCAGATAGTCAGTGCTAACCTGACGATGATTTGCGTCGTACGCCATTCCCGGGATCGGCGTCTTCAAACCCTCAGGATAAAAACCACTCGTGCCGCCTTTCCACTGCAACGGCACAGACGTCGTGTAGCCGGCCGAAACAACGCCGGGCAGGTGCTCAACACGCTGGAGCACTTGCTGGTAGAAATTGATGCGTTGCTGCGGTTCGCTGTATTTCTCGCGCGGCAGGACCGTGCGCAGAGTCAAAACCTGTTCAGGTTCCAGCACCGCATACTGCCGGAACAGTTGAAACAACGTTTGGATCAGTAGACCAGCGCCGACGAGCAGCACCAGCGAAAGCGCCACTTCAAACACGATCATGCTGCTGCGCAAACGACCCGTAGAGGTCGTACGCGTGCTGCTCTGCTTCAACGCGTCATTCAGATTGATGTTGGCCGACTGAAGCGCAGGCACGAGACCGAAGATGACACCCGTAACGATCGATATCAGCAGCGTGAAGGCGAGAATGCGAGTGTCGAGCTTCAGCGTGGTCAACTGAGCCATCTCAGCCGGAACCAGGCCTTCCAGGAAAGTGAAACTCCAATAGGCCAGTAACGAGCCCAGCACCCCCGCGACTATAGCCAGCAGTAAACTCTCAGTCAGCAACTGCCTGACTACGCGCAAACGGCTCGCGCCCAACGCAACGCGCAATGCGATCTCGCGGCGCCTGGCAACCGCCCGTGCCAACAGCAGGCCCGCGACGTTGGCGCATGCGATCAGCAATACGAACGCAACGGCGACCAGCAACACAATGAGCGAACTGCGAGCTTCACCGACAAGCTGTTCGCGCATCGGTGTGACAATCGCGCCGAGTTTCCCGTTAAACGTCGCGGCCGGATAATCTCTTGCAAGCCGGCTCATCACAGCGTCCATGTCCGCTTGCGCCTGGACCAACTCAACTCCGGGCTTCAAACGACCGACAACTTTCAGATAGTGACCGCCACGATTCGCCATTTCCTCCGGACTCAGCGCCAACGGGACCCACAAGCGCACGAAGCCCTCCATGAATTGGAAGCCGGCCGGCATGACACCGATGACCGTGTGCTTTTCACCGTTGAGTTGAATGTCGCGATTGAGGATGTTGCGATCGCCACCGTAGCGCGACTGCCAAAGGCTGTGACTGATCACGACGACCTTGTTTGCGCCGGGCTGATCTTCTTCAGGCAGGAAGCTGCGTCCGATCAGCGGTTGAACACCAAAGAGTGGGAAGAAGTTTGCGGTGACTGCATGCGCTGAAACACGCTCCGGCTCACCGTCGCCAGTGATGTTGAAACTGGTCTCCGCGGTCGCGGCCATGTCTGCAAACGACTGGCTTTGGTTCTTCCAGTCGATGTAATTGGCCGGCGCGGGTGTGTTTCTCGGGAAGCCGGCGAACGTCGCGTCTTCCCAGACAACCACCAGTTGTTCCGGATCCTTGAATTGCAGCGGCCTGAGTAAAACGGCATTCACAACGCTGAAGATGGCGGTGTTTGCGCCGATGCCGAGCGCGAGCGTGATCAATGCGATCGCGGTAAACCCCGGACGTTTGACTAACCCTCGTACGCCATAGCGAATGTCTTTTAGAAGCGTTTCCATGATCTTTAAACCTTGTATAGGTCCCATAGGACCTATAGGACCTATTCGTACCTCAACGCCACAAGCGGATCGACCTTCGTCGCGCGCCGCGCCGGCAGGTAGCACGCCAACAGCGCCACGCCTACCAGCACCAGCAACACGATCATGAACGTCAACGGATCCGTCGCGCTAATTCCAAACAACAAACTCTTCAACACCTGCGTTGACGCCAGTGCGAGAGCAAGACCGATTCCAGCGCCGATAAGGACCAGAAACATTCCCTGGCCCACGATCAATTTCAGTATGTCGCGTTGCTCGGCGCCGAGAGCGATGCGAATCCCGATCTCATGCGTCCGTTGGGCGACTGAAAACGCGACCACGCCGTAAATACCGATCGCCGCGAGCAACAGTGCACCACCACCGAATACACTCAGAAGCACCGCGATCATCCGATCCGCGGCAATCTGACTGTTGAGCCGTTCACTCATTGCCTCTACTGAAAACACCGCGACGTCTTTGTTTATGGCCTGTATCTCAGTGCGCACGGCGCCCGCGACTGACGTGGGATCTCCCGTAGTGCGCAACATCAGCGCCATTCCCGGTTGATACTCCTGCCCCAACGGGATGTAGATGAACGGCAACGGCTCTTCACGCAGATTGCGATACTTAGCCGTGCGAACGACGCCCACGATCTCTCTGTACGGAATCTCGGCTCCGGATCCGAATTGCAGGCGTTTCCCAACTGCGTTTCCACCGTAGTAGCGGCGCGCCAGTTCCTCATTCACAATCACTACCTGCGGGCTGCCATCTTTATCCTGCGCGTTGAAATCACGTCCGGCCACCAATGGAATCCCCATCACCTTGAAGAAGTCAGGACCGACGACGTTGGTGTTTAGTTCCGTGTCTTCCTGAGGCTGCGGTTGATAGCCTTCCAGGCTGATGAAACGACGCTCTCCGCCACCGCCTAACGGAACCACAGTGGATAAGGTTACTGCTTCCACTCCAGGCAAACTGCCGATGCGGCCGAGTGTTTCGTCGTAAAAAACCGTGCCTCGTTGACGATTCAGATTCGTGCCGCGTGTTTCCATCGAAACCGCCAGGATATTCTGCGCGGAGAAGCCGGGATCAAATTCAACCGCTCGTTGCAGACTGCGCACAAACAACACCGCGCAAATAAGCAGCACCATCGACAACGCCAACTGCGAAACCACGAGCGCATCGCGCAAACTAACGCGACGACGCTTCTGCCCGTAGACCTTCCCTTCTTTCAACGACGGCAACAGATTCAGGCGAGTCGCTTGCAGCGCCGGAGTCAGACCAAACAACACTCCCGTTAACACAGATATGCCCAGCGTGAAGACGAGCACACGCCAGTCGATACTCATGTCGAGATTAGCGGTCTCACTATTCGGTAAGAATTGAGGCATCAAGCCCGCGGTCCATTGCGTCAGGAGTAGACCAGCGGCCCCGCCCATCAAGGCGAGTAACAGACTCTCAGTCAACAACTGCCGCACCAGACGGCTTCGGCTCGCGCCCAGAGCTAATCGGACCGCGATCTCCCTGCGTCGCACTGAGGCGCGCGCCAACAACAGATTGGCGACGTTTGCACACGCGATGAGCAGCACGAGCCCGACCACCACAAACAGCAACAGAGAAATGCGCCGCACTCCCACAGCGGCTGGGCCAATACGCGATTCAACAACGATCGTGACCGGCCTCGGCTCGTCTGGCCGCGCGAGTGTGCCGCGGTTTGATTCCGGAAATTCCTGCGCGAGCCGTGCAGCGATCGCGGTCAACTGGCTTTGGGCCTGCGCCACCGAGACGCCGGGCTTTAGTCTTCCCGCGACGCCGATGCCAAAGCTGTTGCGGCCATTCGACACCCAAAGCGACGAGGAGGTGATTGGGACATAAATGTCCGGTGGCGCTCCCAGTCGCAGTCCGCGAAACGCCGGCTCGAGTACACCGACGATCGTGTATGGCGTGTTGCTCAGTGTTACTGTTTGCCCGATGACGCTGGGATCGGCGTTGAAACGGCGTCGCCAAAGTCCATCGCTGATGACAACTGCGTTCGCTTCCGTTGCCTGTTCATCATCTGGACGCAGCGTTCGACCGAGCTGCGCGTTCACACCGAGCACTTCAAAATAATTGCCCGTGACTTCGACGCCACGCAGTCTCTCCGTCTCTGTTTGACCGCCAAGAGTAAGAGCAGTGTGACTGTAAGCGGCGAGGCTTTCCAGAGGGTCTGCTTGCGCGCGAAACTCGAGAAAGTCGGGGTACGAGGACCCGCCGTACAGACCGCTGCTGTAATCGCTGGTGTAGATCGCGACGAGAGTGCTCGTATCTTTGACGCCGCTGATTGGACGCAGCAGAAGTCCGTTGATCAAACTGAAGATCGTCGTGTTTGCACACACGCCGAGAGCAAGCGCGAGCATCGCGAGCGCCGTAAACGCCGGCGTCTTCACGATCATTCGCAGACCGTAGCGGATATCTTGAAGGAGAGACATTGTGAATTTTCCTATTGCCAATTGCCGATTGTCGATTGCCAATTGCCAATTGCCAATTGCCGATTGGCGGTTGCCGATTGGCGGTTGCCGATTGTCGATTGGCGGTTGCCGATTGTCGATTGGCGGTTGTTTTGCTCCGTAGGAGCAACATGTTTATAGACACTCAAAAAACTGAAATCTGCGCTCCGTTAGGAGCGCCATGTTCTCAAACGACATATCGCTCCTCTGGAGCGAGAAAAAAGAGAGAAACCGAGGCTATAAACATATTGCTCCTACGGAGCAGGGCAACGGCAATCGGTAATCACAAATTGCCGATTGCCGATTCAGCGAAGCGCTTCAAGCGGATCGATCTTCGCTGCCCGCCGCGCGGGAACAAGACACGCCACGAAGACAACCACCGCCAACCCGAGCGCCACGCCAACAAACGTCAGTGCATCGATCGGCTTAACGCCAAACAACAACGTCGTCATGTAACGGGTCACCGCAATTGCACCAAGCACGCCGATACCGATTCCTGCGATCGTAAGGAAGAACGCGCGTTGCAAGACGAGCTTGAGCACATCGACAATCTGCGCGCCGAGCGCCATGCGCACTCCGATCTCGTGTGTCCTTTGCGTGACGTAGTAGGAAGTGACGCCGTAGATGCCGAGCATCGCCAGCAACATCGCCACACCGGCAAATGCACTCAACAACATCATCGGCACCCGGCGCGGCGCGGCTGAAGTCGAAACGACATCGTTCATCGTTCTCAGGTTGTATGCCGGCGCGGCCTTGTCTACCGAACGAATGGCTTCACGTACCGCTCCTGCGATCGCTGTCGGTTCACCATTAGTCCGCACGAGCAGCGATAGACTGCTCCACCCTGCATCCTGCGCGTAAGGAACATACATCTGATTGTGGTTCTCCTTGTCGAGCGATGGCTTTGTGTTACCGACCACCCCGACAACTTCGCGCGGAAACTTTTCATCACGCCAGATCTCGAAGCGACGCCCAATCGGGTTCTCTCCGGGCCACAGTTGCCGCGCCATCGCCTCATTGACGATCACGACCTTGGTTGAATCGGCAGTGTCCTGGTCCGTAAATGTGCGTCCGGCGATCAAAGGAACCTGAAGTGTTTGAAAGTAGTCAGGCGTGATCGGAAGGTATTGCGCGTTCGTGGCCTCCTCGGGCACCATCGGCCGTCCTTCAAGAATGAGTCCGCGCCAGACGTTGAACGAGTCGCCACCCAAAGGAATGCTGAGTATCGCACCGGCCGATTGCACTCCCGGGGTCGCCTTAACCTGATCCATGAACTGTTTATAGATCTGGGCGCGCGGCGCCCCCCTCTCATACTTCCCTGACGGCAACGACAAACGCATCACCAGCACGTTATCCGGATTGAATCCGGGACTGATTTCCCGCAACTTCATAAAACTCTTAACCAGTAATCCCGCACCTGCAAGCAAAATGAACGAAAGCGCAATCTCTGAAACGATCAGCACACTGCCGATGCGATTTCGTCCACCGCCCTCAGTGTGACGCCCGCTGTCTTTCAACATCTCGTTGAGATTCGGCCGCGAAGTTTGCAGCGCCGGGAAGAGTCCAAAAAGGAGACCAGCCAAAACCGTTACGCCGAGGGTGAACCCAAACACTCGCAAATCCATCCCGATCTCTTCGACACGTGGACTGTCCTTCGGACTAATCGCAATCAACAGCTTGATCAGCCAGAGGCTCAACCCCAGACCGAGCACTCCACTGACTAACGAAAGCAGAACACTCTCGGTTAATAACTGCCTCACGACACGTAAGCGACTCGCACCGAGAGCCGTCCGCACCGCTATCTCTTTTTGCCTGGAAGCTGCGCGAGCAAGCAGCAGATTCGCGACGTTCGTACAAGCAATCAGCAGCACAAACGCAACCGCACTCAACAGGATCAAGAGCGAGGTGCGAACATCGCCGACCATCCTGTCGCGCAACTCGGTAAGTCGCACACTCCAACCAGAGTTGGTCACGGAATGATCCTGCTCCAGTCGTTGGTTGATGGTGTCCATCTCTACTTGCGCCTGCGCCAGCGATACGCCGGGTTTCAGACGTGAGATGACGAAGATGAAACGGTTGTCGCGAGGCTCTTTAGCGGGGTCCATCGGGAACGCGAACCACATTTCCGATTCGTCGGGATAATTGAAACCCGGAGGCATGATGCCGACGATAGTGGCGGTTTCGTTGCCGATCGCGACCTTGCTGTTCAGCGTGCTCGCCGACCCGCCGAAGCGTCGTTGCCAGAGGCCGTATCCAATTACAACTGAGTCAACTCCCTCCTGCATGTCGCTCGCCTGAAGCGCGCGGCCGGCGATCGGATTGGTGCGGAAGAGTGGAAAGAACTCAGCCGTCACACTCGATGCGCGCACACGTTCGGTTTCATCGTTGAGGCTGAGAAAGACGCCGCCCGAAACGAACCCCGCAATCTGCTCGAACGATTGACTCTGCTGTCGCCAGTCGAAAAAGTCGGGCACGGACATGTTTGAATCCGTGATACCCAATCTCGGCTTGACGCCGGAAAACAGCACGATTCGATCCGGCTCCGGAAACTGCAAAGGACGCAACAACACCGAGTTCACGACAGTGAACATCGCCGTCGTCGCCCCGATGCCCAATGCGAGCGTTGAGATCGCGATCACCAGGAATCCGGGCCGCTTCAAAAAACTGCGCACGCCATAGCGAAGGTCTTTAATCAGGTTTTCCATCTGTTTATTTCCGATTTCCGATTTCCGATTGCCGATTGCCGATTGGTGATTGCCGATTGCCAATTTGATTGGCGATTGGCCAGCTGCCGATTGCCCATGCAATTGCCCATGCGGCCGATTGCTCATGGCGCTTTGCCAAATGCTGGCCGGTTGCCTTGCCCCGTAGGGGCAATATGTTTATAGCCCCTCAAAAAAGTGGAATTGCGCTCCGTCAGGAGCGCCATGTTCTCAAACGACATATCGCTCCTCTGGAGCGAGAAAAAGGATAGAACCGCGGCTATAAACATTTTGCTCCTACGGAGCAAAGCAATCGGCAATTGGCAATTGGCAATCGGCAATCACTCATTTCTGAGCGCAATCAACGGCTCCACTTTTGTGGCGCGGCGTGCGGGCACGTAACACGCAACGAGCGCGACGCCAATCAACAACAACGATACCAATCCAAACGTGAACGGATCGGTGGCGCTGACTCCATAAAGTACACTCGTGATCGCACGCGTCGTGACGAACGCGCCGAACAGTCCGATCGCTGCGCCGATCATCGTGAGTTTCAATCCGTGACCGAGCACAAGCCGCAAAACGTCTCCCAACTGAGCACCGAGCGCGAGTCTGACTCCGATCTCATGCGTTCGCTGCGCCACTGCATACGACGTGATGCCATAAACTCCAACCGCCGCCAGCATCAACGCCACCAGCCCAAAAACACCGAGCACAGTAGCAGCTACTTTTGCCGGGAACAGTGCGAGTCTCATGTGTATGTTCAAGGTGTTGACGTCAAAGGTCGCCAGATTTGGATCCAGCGCTTGTATCTGGCCGCGAACCGGCGCCATCAGCCCTTCCGGATTGCCCTTTGAGCGCACCAGTAGCATGCCACTCGACTGGTAATCCTGCGCGATCGGCGTCCACATGAAAGACCTTGGCTCTTCGGCGATGTTGAAATACTTGCCATCCTTGGCGACTCCCACAATGCGGCGGAACGGCCCACTCGGATCTCGAGTACTGAAACGCTTCCCGACAGCATCAGCGGTGTTTTGCAACTCAGGCATCAGACGCCGCACGAAAGTCTCGTTGACGACCGCCACCAGCTCCGACTTCTCCTGGTCCTGATCGTTAAACTCACGTCCGTGCATGATCGTCGTCGCCATCGTCTTGAAGTATCCCGGCCCGGCGGTACCATTCATCGACAACGGCGCATTCTCACCACGCTCGGCCGGTTTGCCTTCCACAAACACGTTCCGGCTGTTGTAGTTCAGACTCAGTGGGATGTAGCTACCAACCGCCGCCGACTCAACTCCGGGCAGCGCCCTCACACGCTCTGTCAATTGTTTGTAGAACTGTTGACCGCGCGGTTCGTCGTAGCCCTGCAAGCCCAAATCGAACGACATCGTGAACGCGTTGTTCGGATCGAAGCCGGGATTCATTGTTTGCAGTTGTTGCAGTGTGCGGACTACCAGTCCCGCCGCGATCAGCACGATCAGCGAAATCGCAATCTGCGCCACCACCAGCACGCTACGGAGACGTGTTCTGGCTGCACCACCTTGTGCAGCCGTATCTTTCAACGTCCCCACGAGGTTTGGACGCGTGGCCTGGAGCGACGGCGCGAGTCCAAACACAACACCCGCCACGATCGACACGCCGAGCGAAAACATCAGCACGCGCCAATCGACACTAACGTCGAGTGCGAGCGGAAAATCGATTGGCGGTTTCAGGGCCAGCAACAACTTTAGGATCCAAAGGGCGAGCACTACGCCAGCCGCGCCACCAAGCAGCGACAACAGCACACTCTCAGTGAGAAGTTGTCGGATCAAACGAAATCGGTTCGCGCCCATCGCCAAACGAATCGCGATCTCTTTACGTCGATCGGTCGCGCGCGCGAGCATCAGGCCGGCGAGATTGGTGCAAGTAACCAGCAGCACGAGGCCTACAGCCGCCATCATTACCCACGTGAAACTGACAACCGCGCCGCGCAACTCCGGAATGATGAACCCCGGCGCGTCGAGCTTGATCGACTGTCCTTCATTATCGTTGGGATACTCTTTGCCGAGTTGTTGGCCCAGAAGATTTAGTGAAGCCTGGGCCTGCGTTGCACTGATCCCGTCTTTGATCCGTCCGACACCGAAGAAGTTCCTGCTTCCGCGATCCTCAAGCCAGGCGGCTCCGGTTCCGGGCTCGGCCCATTCCATCATCGCGGCCGGCACCCAGATTTCAGGTGAATAAACAACCTCGGTCCCCTTGAAACCTTCGGGAGTAATCCCGATCACCTGGAACTGATGATTGTTGAGGAGCACTTCCTTGCCGACGATATCAGGATCGCCGCCGAAGCGTTTCTGCCACGAGTCGTAGCTCACTACGATTACGGGATGCGAGAGCGGTGTCTTGTCTTCCTCGGGGAGAAATGTGCGGCCTCTGATTGCTTTGACGCCAAGGACGTCGAAGTAATTTCCGGAGACTTCATAACCCCAGACGCGTTCGTTATTGCCGCCACGACTCAAACTCAGCGGCACGAAGCGATAAACGAGTAAGCCGGAGAGCACCTCGTTGCGATCGCGAAAGTCTCTGTAGTTTGGATACGAGAACGCCGACATCGAGTCGTCTTTGCCACGCACCGCCACCGAAACGATCTGTCCCGGCCGATCGACAGGCAGCGAACGCAACAGCACCGTGTTGACGAGACTGAAGATCGCCGTGTTGGCGCCGATACCAAGCGCGAGCGTGACAACCGCAATCGCCACAAACCCCGGACGCTTGATCAATCCTCGAATCGCATAACGAATGTCTTTAATTAGTGAATCCATGAAGTGCTCCTGAATAGGTCCTATAGGACCCATTGGTCCTATTCATAGCGCAGCGCCACCAGTGGCTCGACCTTCGTCGCGCGTCGCGCCGGCAAGTAGCAGGCGAGCAAGGCGACAACCGTCAGCAACACCGGAATCGCAGTGAACGTAAGCGCATCTGTCGTGCTTACGCCGTAAAGAAAACTCGTCAACAAGCGGGTGACCATCGCCGCAACGGCTAAACCCAGAACCACTCCGGCAATCACGAGCGTCATTCCCTGCCGCAAGACAAGCCGGAAAACGTCGCCGGGTCTTGCGCCGAGAGCCACCCGTATTCCGAGTTCGCGTGTCCGTCTGGAAACAGCAAACGCCATCACGCCATACAAACCGATCGAAGCGAGCAACAACGCGAGACCACCAAACACTCCCAACAGAATCGCGCCCATGCGTGCCGCGTAAAGTGAATTCGAAACGCGATCCGTCATTCGCTCCGGCGTTGCGAGTGGCAGGTTCTTTTCGAGGGATTGTGTCTCGCTGCGAATGGCGCCCACGATGGTCGTCGGATCGGCCGCAGTACGCACGTGCAAAGTCATTCCGGTTTCGTGATTTTGCGGCAAAGGCAAGTAGGTTACCGGTGTCGGGCCTTCGCCAAGACTGTAGTACTTACTTGTTCGTACCACGCCGACGATCTCGCGCCACGGTCCTTCCGGCCCACTGAAACTCAAACGCCTGCCGAGCACACTCTCAGACGGAAAATGTCGACGCACAAAAGCCTCGTTTACGATCACCACCAGCGGCTGGCCCTCAGTGTCCTGGGCGTTGAAGTCGCGGCCCTGAAGGAAACCGATGCCCATCGTTTGGAAGTAACGTGGACCAATGACGTTTGTACTGACTGAATCAGCAGATCCCGAAGCCGCGCCTGCGCCCTCGCTGCGAAATTGATTGTCGGAACCGGCATGTCCTTCAATCAAGAGGCTGCGCACGGATGAACCGCCGCTGACCGCTGCAATTCGCGCGAGGCTCGCAGACTCGACTCCGGGAATAGCTTCTACTCGTTCGACTATCTGACGGTAGAACTCACGTCCCTGCGGTCTCGTGTAACGAAGCAGATTGATGTTGAGTGGCAGGGTGACGACCTTTTCGGCGTCAAACCCGGGATCAACCGCCTGTGCTCGATGCAAGCTGCGCAGGAAGAGTCCGGCGGCGATCAGCAAAACAACTGATAGGGCCACCTGAGTAACCACCAGCAGGTTTCGCAAACTGAAAATGCGTGTGCGTTCGAAGAAGGCCGCGGCGTCGTCTTTCAAAGCTGGAACCAGTGCCGGCCGGGATGCGCGCAGCGCGGGAGCAAGTCCAAACACGATCCCAGCCAGCAGAGAGATCGCTAATGTAAACAAGAGCACCCGCACGTCGATCGAATACTGCACCGCGATCGGTAACGAACCTGCCGGCGGGGGCGCCGCGCTCAAAGAGCGTGTGATCCACCACGCCAGGAGCAATCCCGTGGCGCCACCCAACATTGCGAGCAGCACACCTTCCGTCAGAAGTTGTCGCACGATGCGCGCCCGCGTCGCGCCGATCGCCAGACGCACTGCGATCTCTTTCGTCCGCGCCGAACTGCGAGCTAGCAGGAGATTCGCGACGTTTGCACACGCGATCAGGAGAACGATACCGACGACGGCCATCAGCAGTCTTGCTACTGACGATAGTTGTCGCCGGCTCTGCGGGTCGTCGGTTTCACTCAGCGAAGCGATTGAAACTGCGCGGTTGCGGTTTGTTTTTGGATATGCCTCTTCGAGTTGTTTAGCGATCAGAGCGAGAGACGCTTGCGCTTGTTCGCGAGTGACACCCGGTTTGAGTTTGCCGATGCTGGAGAGCCAGCGATTCCCGCGCACTTGCAGCAAATCCGGGTTCATCTCGCCTGAGTATCCGGCGCGCGGCGGACGCATCGTCGCCTGCATCATCATCGGCACGTACAGGTCGCGAACCGAGCCCAGTTGCAAACCGTCAAAACCCGCGGGCAACACTCCGATGACCGTGAATGCGTTTCCATTCAACAGCAATTGACGACCAACTACGTTTGGATCAGCGGCAAAGCGCGTCTGCCACAACCGTTGGCTGATCACGACCACGGGATGCGCGGCTGGAGTCTTGTCGTCTTCAGTAGTAATGACGCGGCCCAACTGCGCCCGCACGCCGATGGTGTCGAAGAAGTTTCCGGACACGATGGCGCCGGAGACCTGATCCGTTTGGTCTCCACTGTTGAGACTGGCCGCGATGCCGCCCCAGGCAACCATACCGTCGAAGACGTTGTTCTGATCTCGCATGGCGGCGTAGTCAGGATAAGAAAAGACTGCTCCCGCTGGTCCATTGAAGACGTAGACGAGCCGATCGGGATCGGCGACGGGCGGCAATCGCATCAGCGTGGCATTGACGACGCTGAAGATCGCGGTATTTGCGCCGATGCCGAGCGCGAGGGTCAACACGGCAATCACCGTGAAGCCCGGCCGTTTGAGGAGACTTCTGATTCCGTAGTGAAGATCTTTAACTATTGAATCCATCTCTCTATCTCCAATTGCTGATTGCCAATTGCTTTGCTCCGTAGGAGCAATATGTTTATAGCTCCTGGTTCTGAATCGGTTTTTCGCTCCAGAGGAGCGACATGTGCAAAGAAACATGGCGCTCCTGACGGAGCGCGGTTCCACTTCTCTGCGGTTCTATAAACATGTTGCTCCTACGGAGCAAAACAATCGCCGATCGGCAATTGGCAATTGGAAAACACTCCTATTCATACCGCAGCGCCACCAGCGGATCGACTTTCGTCGCCCGGCGCGCGGGCAGGTAACTCGCCACGAACGCGACCGCCGCCAGCAACACCGGCACCACGATGAACGTCGTCACGTCGTACCCGCTGATCCCGATCAACAGCGACCCTAATACCTGGGCCAACGCGAGCGCCAGCACTAGTCCGATGCCAACACCAATCCCAGCCAGCTTCATTCCCTGCCTCGTGATCATCTTCATCACGTCGGCGCGATTGGCGCCCAACGCCATGCGAATGCCGACCTCACGAGTGCGTTGCGAAACGATGTAGGCCATCACGCTGTAGAGTCCGACGGCGCTCAGTAGAATCGCGACGACACCAAACGCCACGGAAAAACTGGCCGCCATGTTCGGCGCCCAAAGCGCGTACGTCTTGTGCTCGTCCTTCGTCTTGACGCCAAACACCGGCACCCGCCGATCGAGTGCCTGCACTTCTTTTCGTATCGCGCCCACCAACCCGCGCGGGTCAATGCTCGGACGGATGACCATCGCCATCGTGCCGGGCCGTCGTTGCGAAAACGCGTAGTAGAAAAACGGCTTCGGATCCTCGGCGAGGTTCCGGTATTTCCCAGTCTTGACTACACCGACGACCTCCAGCGGATCACGATTATCCGTTCCTATAAAGATGCGTTTGCCGACCGCGCTTTCGCCCGGCCAGAGGATCTCGGCCATCTTCTCGTTCACGATCGCCACGCGTTGCGTCTTCGGTTGATCGCGATCGTCGAAGTCGCGGCCTTCAAGAATCGGGATCTGCATGGTCCTGAAGTAACCGGCGCCGACAACATTCGTCATGATGTTGCGTCCCGCGCTTCCTCGCGCGAGTTGCTCGCCTTCTTTCAGGATCGGACCATTGGAGTTGGAACTATCGGCGAGCGGAAGAGTTCGCGTCACCGACACTGCATCCACCCCCGGCAGGTGCGATACGCGATCCAAAAGCTGCTTGTAGAAGTTCCGCCCCTGTTCGTCGTCGTAGCCGACCAACTGTGGACTTACAGAGACGATCAGTCCGTTGCGATTGTCGAAACCGGGATCCATCGTCTGCGCTTTGCGAAAACTCTTGATGAACAGAGCCCCGCAAACGAGGACCACAAGCGACAGCGCTACTTGCGCAACGACGAGCGAGTTCCGCAGCGTGAAGCCTTTTCTCTTCCCTTTCCGCGACGTCTCGGGATCACCTTTCAGTACGGGCACCACATCCGGATTCGACGCCTGCCACGCCGGAGCAAGACCAAACACGAGTCCGGTGCCGAGTGAAATGACGAGTGTGAAGAGGAGCGCGCGTGAGTCGAGCGCGAAGAAGTTACTGATAATGTTGTATTCGAGGATCGGCACGAAGCCTTCCATCAGATCAGTAACCCAGAAGGCGAGCAGCAATCCCAAACCGCCGCCAATGATCGAAAGCAGCAGACTCTCAGTCAGCAACTGCCGAATCAGTCGCGCGCGATTCGCGCCCAACGCGAGCCGAATCCCGATCTCTTTCCGCCGCGCCGCAGCTCGCGCCAGCATCAGGTTAGCAACGTTTGCGCACGCGATCAGAAGGATCAGGCCAACGATCGCCATCGCAATCGCGCCGCCACTCCTGAAGACGTTGCCCATCTCGGCCCAGCGTCCATCGACCTCACCCATCACCGTCATCTGCGTCGTACCGGCGCGCTCGTCCGGATAAGCCTGATTCAAGCGCAACGCAATTGCCGACAACTCTGCTGACGCTTGCGACATGGAAACACCGGGTCTGAGTCTGCCGATGACATTCATCCAGTGGCTGCCCCGAGATTGCAGCAACTCGGGCGAGCGACGTAGATCTTCGGCCATCGAGATCGGCACCCAAAAGTCCATCGCGAGGGCAAACTTCGTCCCCACGAAGTAGTCCGGACCGACACCGATAACTTCGTACGGTCGATTGTTGAGTCGGACGGTCTTGCCGACGATGTTTGGATCAGAAGCCATGCGCCGCTGCCAGAAGCCATGGGCCAGCACAACGACCGCATTGGCGCCAACTGTCTTGTCTTCGTCGGGTAGAAAGCCCCGGCCCATCGCCGGCTTGACCTGAAGCACGTCGAAGTAGTTAGCCGACACAACCTGTCCCCAGATCACGTCGTTCTGGTTCTCTGCATCGATGGCTGCCTGGATCATGTCTTCGGCGACCATATCGACCGAGGTAGTTTGATTCTTGAAGTCGAGGAAATCCGGATACGAGAGCTCATCGGACGCGCCTCGGTCTTCGGAGATCTCAATCGGACGGATAAGCTCGCCCGCGTTCGGAACCGAAAGTGGTCGCATGAGGAATGCACTTACACCACTAAAGATTGCAGTGTTAGCGCCAATGCCGAGTGCAAGCGTGACGACGGCAACCAGTGTCACACCCGGATTCTTCGACAACATGCGAACGCCGTAGCGAATGTCTTTGAATAGATTTTCCATCGGGCTTATCCGTCCTTATCCGTGTGAAACCGTGTTACCCAATCTGTTTGTTCTTCAGCAGCGTCGATAAAACTCGACCTCTCTCGTAATCCGACTTGATCGATTCAACCGCTTTCAGAAAAGCACTCTTCAAACGCGTATCGCCTGTGTAAACATTCGAAACTTCAACCAGGAAAGTCGCCTTCTCATAGTCAGAGGAGATCCCGGTCGCCGCATCAAGCAGCAGCCGCAAGACCTCTTCACTCTGACTCTTCGTCCTCACGAGCGCAGTCAAAACACCACGACGCTCGTAATCGGAATCAATGCTCGCAATCGTTTGAAAGAAGGTTTCGCGCAGGGTGGGATCGTCGAGATAAACCGCAGCCACGCGTTTCAGCACCTGGGCTTTCTCGTAATCTGACCTGATGCTCTTCGTTGACGCGGCTACGAGCACCAGCACTGCACGGCCCGGAGTGTCCTGCTTCAACAACGCCTTGAGCACGCGGCTGTGTTCGTAGTCAGACTTGATGGTGGCAACGGCGTCGAAGAACGGTTGAATCGCCTGCTCTTTGCCGGTGAGCATCGGCGCGACGCCGATCAGCAGTTGTGCCTGTTCGTAATCCGAGGAGATGTCGCGCGCGACCTGTCGCAGCACGTCGCGCAACGCGGTGGCGTCGAGGTTTGCTTGTTTGATGAGTGCTTCGTAGTAACGGCGCTTCGCATAATCGCCCCCGATCTGATCGATCTCGGCAAGCACGCCCGACACGCCGCGTTGATCGAGAATTCGTTGGACTCTTTTCTCGGCGTCGTAACCGCCCTGCCGGACGGCATCAAGCACTAACTTAGCCAACCACGTCCGAGCGTTCTCATCGAGCGGCTGTGATTTGCCGTTAACAAAGAACGCGCGCGTTATAACGCCGGCCGCATCGCGTCTGACTTCGTAGCGATACGATTGCGCACCGCGGTGCTCTTCGATGATTACCCAGCCACCTTCGCTGACGCTTTTGATGTCGGTGTAATCGTCGTTGAACTCCGGCTTGCCGCGTGTTTCAAAACGCCGCTTCAGTCCGTCGTCGGTGTGTTCCCATCGTGAGACGCTGTTTACTTCGTCGCGACTCTTCTGCGCGTGCAGCGTGACGAGTGGCGTGGAAACGAGCAATGCCGCGCATGAGGCAAGCACCCAGAGGATTCGAGCTTTGATCGAGTGTTTGAGCAACTTCATCTTTGACTCCTATTAGTGGCCTGAACATTGATCGTGACGCGCAAAATACGGCCGATGAGTCCTCGCCCGTAACTGATGCCGCACGCAAACCGATCGAGCTCGGCGGTGGCGCTGTAGTAAACAAACTCTTCGCCTTTCGGTGAACAACTGCGATCCATTTCGTTAACTGCGAGCGCAATCGGGACCTGCTTGTCTTTTACGGTCAGAGTGCCTCTGAGATCGAGCGAGTCGCGATCTTTTCCCCGTGCGACGCTCGTGCTCGTGAATTCAATGTCCGGGAACTTCTCGACATCCAAAAAGTCCCGCGAGCGCAGATGTGTGTCGCGTCGCATGTTTCCAGTGTCGATGCTACCGGCCTTGATGGTGGCGCTGACTGTCGACTGGCGAATGTCGGCTTCATCGAGCACGATGACTCCTTCGATCGTCCGGAACCGTCCTTTGACGTTGTACCAGAGGTTCCTGACGACAAACTCCACAGTCGTGTACGCCGGATCAAAGCGCCAGACACGTTGATCTTCATCGCTCATTACCGATTGCCGATTGCCAGTTGCCAATTTGACCATTACCGATCCAACCAATCGCCAATCGCCGATTGCTTTGCTCCGTAGGAGCAACATGTTTATAGCCTCGGTTCTATCTTTTTTTCTCGCTCCAGAGGAGCGATATGTCGTTTAAGAACATGGCGCTCCTAACGGAGCGCAATTCCACTTTTTCGAGAGTCTATAAACATCTTGCTCCTACGGAGCAAAGCAATTGGCAATCGGCAATCTCCTCATTCATATCTGAGTGCCTTTAACGGATCGACTCGCGTTGCCCGTCGCGCCGGCACGTAACATGCGATTAGCGTCACGAGAAACAGTCCGATTGATACCGCCGCAAACGTCGTCGAGTCTGTCGCAGTAACTTCAAACAACAACGTCGCGATCAGTCGTGTCAGTGCAAACGAAGCAGCGAGCCCGAGTACAACTCCGACGGCACCCAGAATCACACCCTGCTTCACTACCAACTTCAGTACGTCGAAACGCTGTGCGCCGAGCGCCATGCGCACACCGATCTCATGCGTGCGCTGCAAAACGGAATACGACATCACACCGTAGATCCCGACCGCCGCCATCACGAGCGCGACAAACGAAAAGACCGTCAACAGCGAGGCGCTGAATCGCGAGCGCGCGACCGAAGTCGAAAGCAGAGTTTCCATCGTGCTGACTTCGCCGATCGGCTGTTGCGGATCGAGAGCGCGAATCACGCCGCGCGCCGCCGGCGCCACCGCCGAAGCATCGCCTTTCGTCCGCAACATCAACGTCATGCCCGGATAGACCAACTCCGGTTGCGGCCAATAAGACATCGGCTCTACTTCAACGTCGAGTCCGACGTGTTTGTGATCGGCCACGACACCGACGATCTCGCTCGGAACGTTCTCGTCTTTCATGTAGATCGTGAGGCGGCGGCCGAGCGGGTTCTGTCCACCGAGGTTCTTCTTCACAAACGTTTCATTGACGAGCACCACATGCCGCATCTCGCTCGCTTCCTGTTCCGTGTAGAAGCGCCCCAGTTTGAGCGGAATCTGCATCGTCTGAAAGTAGTTGACGTCGGTAACACAAACGCCCGTGCTCAATTCCTGATCCGGCGGCAACTTCTGACCATCGACTTCGACCAACGTGCCCGCATACAAACCTGTAAACGGCGCCGTATTGATCGCGCCGACGGCTTCCACACCCGGAATCGTTCGCATACGTTCCGTTGCCTGTTTAAAGAAACTGATCAGTTTCGAGTCCGCGTCGTAACGGCTCAACGGCAAGCTCACGCGCATCGTCAATAGATTGTTTTGATTGAATCCGGGATCGACTGACTGCAAGCGGTTGAGACTCTTAACGAGGAGACCAGCGCCGACGAGCAACACGAGCGCCAGCGCCACCTGCGTCACCACAAAAACGCTGCGCACGCGATGACTGCCGACCGCGCCGACGTTCTTACCACCGTCTTTGAGTGAGTCGTGGAGATCAAAGCGCGTCGCAGCAAGTGCGGGCACGAGTCCAAAGATGATGCCGGTGAGCACTGATAGACCAAGCGTAAACAGCAGCACCGGCAAACTGACTGTAACGCTCTTGAGATCCATTAGTGCCGGTGGACTCAACGCGACCAGAGCCATGGTTCCCCACCAGGCAACGAGAACGCCCATTGAGCCACCGATAAGCGAGAGCATCACGCTCTCGGTGAGTAACTGTCGTGCGATGCGCCAGCGGCTGGCGCCGAGTCCGGCGCGCACCGCGATCTCTTTTCGGCGGGAACTCGCACGCGCCAGCAACAGGTTCGCGACGTTCGCACATGCGATCAAAAGCACAAACCCGACCGCGCCGAGCAGGATGAGCAGTGGTCTTCGGATCGGGCCGGTGAACTGTGTGCGCAAAGGAACGACGTTGACTCCCCAGTTGGTATTGAAGTCAGGATACTGCTGCGAGAGACGCACTCCGATCGTGTTCATGGCGCCCTGTGCCTGGTCCATCGTGACGCCCGGCTTCAATCGCGCAACCGCGGAAGCAAAACGTCCGCGACGCTGACGCAGCTCGCTCGAAATCTGCCACGGAATCCAGATGTCGGCGGGTTTGGTGGCCTGCGTTCCTCTGCGAATGTGCCAGCCGAAACCCGCCGGCAACACACCGACGACGGTGTTTGGACGTTCGTTGAGAATGATCTCGCGCCCGATGATGTTGGGGTCGCCGCCGAAGCGTCGTTGCCAGAGTCCGTGACTGATCATCACGACTCGTGGCTGGCCCTCGCGGCCATCTTCCTCGACAAAAGTACGACCGAGAACAGCGCTCGTTCCGAGTACGGAGAAGAGATTGGTGGTGGCCAACTGGCCCGGCACTTCCTCCGGTTCGCCGTCACTGGTGAGATTCAAGGTGCGATCGAAAAACGCAGCCATGTCGCTGAAGACCTGGTTTTGGTCTTTCCAGTCGTAGAAGTTACCGAGGTTGATAACGTTCTGATCGGTTCGCCCACCCTCGCGTTTCTCCCAAACGAGCACGAGCC
>JBIOVO010000180.1:0-9056 GCA_044867735.1 Pyrinomonadaceae bacterium
TCTTTTATGAAGCCCCCCATCGACTCGCCGCAACCCTCAAAGACGCTCTCGAAGTTCTGGGCGAGCGCGAAGCTGTGGTTGCAAGAGAACTCACAAAGCTTCACGAAGAGCTCAGACGTGGACGCCTGAGTGAGTTAGCCGCGGATTATGCCGATCGGAAAAACGATATTCGCGGAGAGATCGTGGTGTTGATTGATCGGAACGTGATAGGCGTAGCAAATAAGCCGGAAACAAGCGTCGCAACACTTGTCGATCAATTCGAGCAGGATGGCCTCGACCATCGCGCAGCATTAAAGAAAGCGGCGCGTGAGTTGGGTCTCTCACGCGCCGAAGCTTACAGGCAGCTAATCGTGCTTAAAAATCCGCGTTAATCCGTGTCCCCCGCCGTTAATCCGTGCTCCCTGAAATTTGAGTCGGCAGCGGTTTGTCCACCTTCAACCGTGCCGGCCTGTTTCCGATCTCCCACAACGTCATATACACGGTGCGGGTAATCTTCTCCATCTTCTGATAATCGATCTTGTCTGCCGTGTCGCCCGCACGATGATAATCCTCGTGAACGCCGTCAAAGAAGAAGATGATCGGAATTCCCTTGCGTGCATAGTTGTAGTGATCGCTGCGGAAGAAAAACCGGTTAGGATCCTTCGGATCGTCGTACTTCGTATTGTAAGTAATTTTCAAATACGAGTTGTTGACTTTATTCACGAGCTCGCCGAGTTCGGTGCTCATCATCGTCGACCCAATCAGATAAACAGCGTCCGGTCCGGTGAGCTCCGAGTTGCGTGAGTTTGTGTCGCCGGCTTTCTTACTCCGGCCGATCATATCGATGTTGATCTGCGCGACGACCTGGTTGAGCGGCACCGTAGGATATTCAGTGAAGTAACGCGAGCCCCACAATCCTTTCTCCTCACCACAATGCCAGACAAACAGCACCGAGCGTTTTGGACGCTTCGGCGCCTTCGCGAGTGCTTCGGCCATTGCGAGCAGCGCCGTCGTGCCCGAGCCATCGTCATCTGCGCCGTTGCAAATCGTGTCGGTACCACTTGGCGGACAGCCGCTACCAACGTGATCGTAGTGCGCGCCGAGGGCCACGTATTCAGCTTTCAAAGTTGGATCGCTGCCTTCCCAAACAGCGACCACGTTCTGCGTGGGAATGATCTGATTGTTGTTTGCGATGTTCATGCTGACTTTCTTCTGATCGTTCAGCAGGAATGGCGGCGGCGGAGTTGCTTCCGAAATCGATTGTGCTTCACCTGCGAGGAGTGCAGTTGCGGCTTCGGGTGTGATCACGATCGACGGCAATACCGGCGCGGGCTGTGGTGGTTGAAACTTGACCACTACCGTTGAGCCTCGTTCCATGCGCTGGCGGGCGCGTTGCCAGTTTGCCACGTATTGAGAGTCAGCTACATAAATCAGACCAACCACGCCTTTGCTGCGCGCGTAATCAGTTGGGCTCATCGAGTCTTCGCCGTACTTGCCGTACTCTGCACGCGAAACGCCACGTGGCGGCACGTTTGGCGGCCCAACGATTACCGCAATTCGTCCCCTGGGATCGACGCCTTTGTAAGCATCAACCTCTTTTGATTTAACAAACCAGCCGGAGCCTGCGAAGACCAGTTGTCCGCTAACGTTGCCCCAACCGCCAACCGGAAGAAAGTCCGTTCCCAAAGTTAGTGTACGGCCGTTGAGTTCGACTTTTGATTGGCCACTATCAGCACGGTTACGGCTCAGTTCGATCCGTTGAAAAAAAGTGCCGTCGTCGCCGGCCGGTTTAAAGCCCCAACGCGTGAGATTCATCGCCAGGAACTTTGCGGTGGTGTCGAGTCCGCGAGACGGTGTGTCGCGTCCTTCCATTTCGTCGGAGGCGATGAACGTCAGGTAGTCTTTCATTTGGTCGGCGGAAATCGTATCAACGCCGCGTTGAGCGGTTACGGATACGACGGGTTTACTTGTACGACGTGTAGCGCGTTGGGCGTAGGTTGCGGGAAGCGTGGTGACGAGAACGCTCGCCAGCACGAGTGCGGTTAAGAATCTTCGCATGCAGTCTCCAGAAAAATCGATTATCGCGAGCTTGTCCTGTCAATTCTGTAAATCCTGTTCATCCTGTAAAAAGCTGTCACAGGATTTCAGAATTCACATGATTTACATGATCCCGCTATGCGTGCTGCACGGCCTGAACGAGTCGCGTCAGCGTGTCTTTCGCATCGCCATAGAGCATGCCTGTCACCGGCTTAAAAAACAAAGGGTTCTCAAGGCCGGAGAAACCTTTACCCTGGCCACGCTTCAAGACGACTACCGACTTCGATCGATCAACTTCAAGAATCGGCATACCGGCAATGGGACTGCCGGGATTGTCGCGCGCGTCGGGATTGACGACGTCGTTCGCGCCGATAACGACCGCGACATCAGTGCTCGGAAATTCGGGATTGATCTGTTCGAGCTCGTAGAGTGCTGAATAAGGGACGTTAGCTTCGGCGAGCAACACATTCATGTGTCCGGGCATTCGCCCTGCAACAGGATGAATACCGTATTTAACTGTGACTCCGCGCTTCTCGAGCACGTCAGCGAGTTCGCGCACGACGTGTTGTGCCTGTGCCGTTGCCAGTCCATAACCGGGCACGAACACGACTTTGTTTGCGTAAGCGAGTTGAGTGGCGATGTCTTCGAGTCCGACCTCGCGCATCGATCCTTGTAGTTCGCCACCGGCTGCGGCTGTAGTTGCGCTTCCGAAGGCGCCGAACAAAACGTTGGTCATCGAGCGATTCATCGCCCGGCACATCAGTATTGAGAGTATGAATCCCGAAAAACCATCGAGCGTGCCCGCGATGATCAGCACCTTGTTTGAGAGTACGAATCCCGTAGCCGCTGAAGCAAGACCTGCATACGAGTTGAGTAACGACATCACGACGGGCATGTCGGCAGATCCGATTGGCATCACCAGCAGCAGTCCGAAGATGAATGCCAGGCCGACCATCGTAAAAAAGAGCGGCATCGATCCGGGAAAGATAACGAGGTAAACAAATATTCCGACCGTGACGGCGAGCAGGGCCATGTTGAAAATATTCTGGCCCTTGTAAGTCATCGGTGTGCCACGCACGAGCCCCTGGAGTTTTGCAAAAGCGAGCAGGCTGCCTGTGGTTGTGAGTGCACCCAGCATCACTTCAAACCCGAGCGCGCTCATCGTGATCGTCTCGAGATGCCCGCCCTCTCGATAAAACTCAGAAATACCGACGAGCGCGGCGGCGAAAGCGCCGAACGCATGCGAGAGCGCGGTTCGTTGCGGCATCGCCGTCATCGGTACCCACACGCCCATTGCGAGGCCCACAACAGAACCCACGGCGAGGCCTGCGAGGATCCACGTGTACGTGACGATCTCGTGATGCATCAGCGTGCCGACGATGGCCATCAACATGCCAAACTCGGCGAGATGCATACCGCGCTTCGCACTTTCAGGATGACTCATCCCCTTCAATCCGAGGATGAAGAAAATTGAAGCGAGCAGGTAGCTGAGTTCGATGAAGTAGGTTTGCATCAGTGAGATGTGTGACTAGTCTTTCCTGGCAATCTCTTTCCGCTTGAACATCCTCAACATGCGATCCGTGATCACGAAACCGCCCACGACGTTCGTAGTCGAGCAAACGACTGCAATGAAACCAAGGATCGTGCTGACAGTGTTGTAGTGCGCACCGGCAGTAACGATCGAACCGACGAGTGAAATGCCCGAGATCGCATTGGTTGCCGACATCAATGGCGTGTGTAACAGCGGCGGCACTCGCGAGATCACCTGGTAACCCAGAAACGCTGCGAGCGCGAAGACGTAAAGCGCAGAGATTAAGGTTTCGTGTGACATCGATTCGCTCCTACCCTGGTTGAGCCTGTAACGCTGCCGCTACGCGCTGGTTCGCAACTTCGCCATTGTGGGTGACGCAGGATGGTCCAACCACGTCGTCCTTCATGTCGATCTGCAACTGTCCTTCTTTGATGAGCAACGAGAGGAATGAGGTGACGTTACGCGAGTAGAGCTGGCTCGCGTGCACCGGCACCGTCGCCGCAAGATTCGTCGGCGCCATGATCGTTACGCCATCGCGTTCGACAACCACGTCCGCCTGGCTGAGAGCACAGTTGCCGCCGGTTGAGCCTGCAAGATCGATGACGATCGAGCCACGTTTCATGCCGGCGACAGCTTCATCCGTAATAAGCAGCGGAGCTCTTCTGCCTGGCACTTGAGCCGTCGTAATGATCACGTCGGCGGTCTTTGCATGTTCTGCAATCAACGCCCGACCACGATTCATCGCTTCTTCCGAAAGCTCGACTGCGTACCCACCGGCATCTTCAGTTTTGATTCCACCGAGATCGACTTCTAGAAACGTGGCCCCCAGCGATCTTACCTGTTCACCTGCGGCGGCGCGCACGTCGTAACCCTCTACGACAGCGCCCAATCGTCGTGCTGTTGCAATCGCCTGCAGTCCCGCGACTCCGGCGCCGAGCACGAGAACGCGCGCCGGCGGCACGGTGCCGGCCGCAGTCATTAATAACGGAAACATTCGCGGAATGTGAGTCGCGCCGATCAGGACCGCCTTGTAACCCGCCACAGTCGCCATCGACGAAAGCGCATCCATCGCCTGTGCGCGTGTGATTCTCGGAATTAGTTCGACTGAAAAAGTCGTGATGCCACGATCGAGTGCAGGCAACAATGCGGAGGGTTCGTCGAGCGGCCGCAGAAACCCGATCACGACGGCGCCTTTCTTAAGATGTGCAAAATCGTTTGCGGAAGGTCGATTTACAACCGGAAGCACGTCTGCGTCTGCAAGCAATGCATCTCGGTCAGAACTTACTTCGGCGCCGGCCTCGCGATACTCCTCATCTGTGCGCGCCGCACTGAGTCCGGCACGAGTCTCAACCTGGACGACGGCGCCGAGCGCGACGAGCTTCTTAACAGACTCAGGCATGAGTGCCACGCGCGCCTCACCCTCCTGTGTCTCCCGCAACACAACGATCTTCATAGCATGCTCCGTTTGCAGGAAATGGAAATAGGGAGGTGAAGTTCTCGCGCTTTGTGGCCGCCAACAACTCCGGATTCAGGCATAGACGACTAATCTTACATTCGTGGGGTTCAGCTAGCGTTGAAGCGCGTGCAGTATAGCAAATTGCCGGCTTAATAGTGGGAATCCGTCTTCAATCCGTGTTATCTGCGGCTTGCTAACCGCGCCGCAACGAACCTATAATGCGAGTCCGCTGCGGCGCATTGGTGTAGTCGGCTAACACGCTGCCCTCTCAAGGCAGAGACCACGGGTTCGAGTCCCGTATGCGCTACCAACTTCCTTCTCTGACCCATGACTATACCAAAGGCATTTGTTTCCTACTCCCATGACTCCCAGGAGCACAAGAAGTGGGTGTTGGAATTCGCGACGAGATTGAGGAACTCTGGCGTTGATGCCATCCTAGACCAGTGGGAACTCCAACCTGGCGACGATATCCCACACTTCATGGAACATAATCTGGCATCCGCAGATCGCGTTTGGCTTTGATGTTATGAAGCAAGCGCCTCCCGCCTTGAGTAAACTCAGGGCGTCTTTGACAAGAGACTGAAAGGAGGCGCTATGAACAGAATATATATCGGCGTTGACTTTCATGCACGACAACAGACGATTTGTTATTTGACAACTGAAACAGGTGAACTCGTCACCGCTGCACTTAAGCACGAACCCAAAACGGCGGTGCGGACTTTTTACGAGCAATTCAGCGGTCAGGTGATCGTGGGGCTGGAAGCCAGTGGTTACAGTCCCTGGTTCGAGCGACTGCTCGAGGAATTAGGTCACCAGGTCTGGCTCGGCGATGCTACTGAGATCCGGCGCCGGGCTCGCTGGCGACAGAAGAACGATCGCCGCGATGCCGAACTCATTCTGGATTTAATGCTCCATGATGAGTTTCCTCGCTTGCACCGACCATCGCTGCAGAGCCGCGAAGTGATGCGCATGCTGCGCTACCGGCAGAAGCTGATCAAGATGCGCACCATGAGCAAGAACAGCCTACAGTCCTTAGCCTTGCAATCCGGGATAGCCAGACGTAGCCGTTTGTTTACCCGCGAAGGCAAAGCTGAACTCGATGCCGCAGTGATGTCAGCGGCGATGGCGTGGCAGCGAACACATTGGTGGCAACTGCTGGAGTCACTCAATCAACAAGTGTTGGAGGCGATGACCTGGTTAAAGGCCGCCGGCCAAAACGATGTTTCGATTACGCGGCTCCGCACTCATCCAGGCATCGGGTTGCTTACTTCCCTCTGTCTGGTGCACACCCTACAGCCAGTGGCACGCTTTCGCAATACGCGCAAGGTGGCCGCCTATGTCGGCTTCGATCCCATGGAACGTTCTTCGGCGGAGCGTAAACACTTCCTTGGGATTAGCAAAGCGGGTTCACGCGTGCTGCGTTACCTGTTGGTCGAAGCAGCCAACAGCGCCGTCAGAAAAGACGAAGACCTTAAGCGTTTCTATCAACGTCTGGCACACCGCCGCGGCCGGCCAAAGGCCAAAGTGGCAGCCGCCAGAAAACTTCTCATCCGCGCTTACATCATGATGCGAGATGAGATCGACTATGCGGAATTCCGCCGTCGAGCCGTCGCAGCTCGGCTTGCCCGTTTGAGGCAAGGGCCGCACATACCCGCGGCTTTGATTGGGCAGCCAGCCTCTACTGCATGCCAGGAGCCTCCGCCGCGAAGAAAGTAATCGCGGAAGTGAGGACTGCGGGACACGCGCTCCGCGTTTCCACAGTCACTTCCTGGCTCAGTAGAGTGCGAACTAAACCTCATGGAGGATGACCGCATAGATGATTGATCGTGGCTCGTCAGCCTTGATCACTTGAGGACGCTAACTGCGGTAGAACTAAAACTAACAGTCTCATGTCAAAGAGCAAAGACAGCAATAGAGCAATGCAGGCGCTTCGCGGCGTTGCGGTCAGAGTCTGCCTAAACGCTCTTGACAGCGAACGACGCTTCATAGATGCCTCAAAAGTCGGACGCCGGGCTTGGAAGCGGTCAGTACCACCTGCGATAGCGGGTGGGTCAACTATACGGATTCAAAATCATTAGCAATATCGCATGCTCATCATCGACCCACCCGCTATCGCAGGTGGTACTGACCGTGTCCAAGTTCGATTTCCGACTTTTGAGGCAAGGCCGCCTGCACCCAAAAACGCGGTTGTTGGCACGTTGATTCCTGTGAAGATATCGCGCGCGCCAGTGCAAAAGCCTCGGAAACTTCGTTAACCAACATCAACCGACCTCACTCGGGGCCCGTACGAAAAACAGGACTAAATCTTCGCATTCGTACAATTAAAAACAGTGCTCCCCCTGTGAGGCGTCTGTGTGTAAACTAATGAATCAACGACTTCAACAAACGGGGATCATAGACCATGAATCTCAAAAACTACTCGCTGGCAGTTGCCGCACTTCTATCATTCATCAACGGTGCGTGCGTCGCCCAATCAGCGTTGCCACAGTTGCCAGACACGCCCGCCGCAAACCATGCGAAGGAGTGGTTGGAGGTTTTCAATGCGGGAGATGTCGAGAAGCGCAGGGCCTTCCTTCAAAAGAATTATCCGAGTCGTTTGGAACGCTTCGATCGCGAAACAGAAATGCGACGCGCGACTGGTGGTTTCGAGGTCATGAAAGTCGCGGAGTCGACACCAACCAAAATCGTCTTGCTGATCCAGGAACGCCTTGGTGAGCAGGTCGCGCAATTTACCGTCGAGGTCGAACCCGCGCCGCCACACGCAATTAAGCAATTTCAACTTCAAACGCTCCCACGACCGGCGGAGTTTGCTATTCGTCACTTGAACGACAATGAGTTGGTCACCGCATTGCGAAAGCGGTTGGATGAAGTAGTAGCCGCCGATCTTTTTTCAGGTGCTGTCCTCGTCGCAAAAGATGGCAAGACTGTTTTTGCACAAGCGTATGGACTGGCAGATCGTGAGAAGAAAACGCCGAACACTTTGAAGACGCGCTTTCGACTCGGATCGATGAACAAGATGTTCACCGCAGTCGCCACACTTCAACTTGTACAAAATGGAAAACTCGATCTGAAAGCACCCTTCGGCAATTATCTCACCGACTATTTGAATAAGGACGTGGCGTCGAAGGTTACGATTGAACAGATGCTTACGCACACCGCGGGCACGGGCGACATCTTTGGGGCGGAGTTCGATAAGAATCGACTTGAGCTAAAGACGCTGCAGGACTATGTGAAGCTCTACGGCAATCGCGGGCCGGAGTTTGAACCGGGCAGTCGGTGGCAGTACAGCAACTACGGTTTTCTTTTGTTGGGTGTGATAGTCGAGAAAGTTAGTGGTCAGAACTACTACGACTATGTTCGAGATCACATTTTCAAGCCGGCCGGAATGGACGCTACTGCTTCGGAGCCGGAAGACCAGGTGGTTGCCGATCGCAGCGTTGGTTACATGAGATCAGATGGCACTGGTTGGCAGCCGAACACTGACACACTTCCCTATCGCGGGACGTCCGCGGGTGGCGGTTATTCGACGGTTGAGGATCTATTGAAGTTTGCGACGGCACTCCAAACAAACAAGCTACTCAAGCCGCAGTACACCGAGATGCTCACGACGGGGAAGGTCGAGACACCGAACGGTGGTAAGTATGCTTATGGATTTCAGGAGGCGACGGTAAATGGGACGCGATGCTTCGGCCATGGCGGTGGCGCGCCCGGGATGAATGGCGAGTTGAAGATCTGCTCCGGGCCAGGTTATGTGGTTGCTGTGTTGGCGAACCTGGATCCGCCGGCGGCGACTCGAGTTGCAGACTTCATTACTAATCGACTGCCAACCAGGTAGGCTTAGGCCGGCACCACTCTCAACCTTTTCTGAAGGAGTTGGCGATTGAGAAATCGCCTGATCGTTTAAGGTGAGCGCGCGGAGTTTTGTAAAAGAGAGCACCATACACGCGTCGCCGGAGCGTGTTTTCATGTTTCACGAATTACCCGACGCACTTCGGCGTTTGACGCCGCCATGGGAGTCTGCACATATTGTCCAGGCCGCGCCTGATCTCAAGG
>JBIOVO010000181.1:0-17984 GCA_044867735.1 Pyrinomonadaceae bacterium
TCTTTGTAAGCGTCGACTGATCCAAGGCCAAAACCAAGACCAAAGACCAAGATCAAAGATCAAAGGTCAAAGATCAAAACCCGGAGGTTCTTATGTCCCAGCCCGCTAGTCAAATGACTATAGAGGCGCTTCGGTCGGTGCCGCTGTTTGCTTCGCTCGATGACGAGGCGGCTCATGATTTGCGCAACCTGCTTTCCGATCGTGTCGTGCCGCAGAATACGCGCCTCTTCAAGATGGGCGACAAAGGCGATGCGATGTATCTGATCGAGAGCGGGCGCGTGCGGATTAGCATTCACGACGACGACAAGCAGGAAGTCACTCTGGCCGAACTGGCGCAGGGAGACTTTTTCGGCGAGATGGCGATCATCGATGGCCGGCAGCGATCGGCTGACGCGCACGTGATCGAAGACGCACGGCTCGCGATCCTCTCGCGTAACTCGTTCCTCTCGTTTGTGCGATCTAATCCCGACGTCGCGCTCGAGATGCTGAGTGCACTCACGGATAGACTGCGTCGCACTGACGAATTGTTGCGTTCGCGAGTTTCCCGTAACGCGAACGAAGAGGAAAGAGCGCGCGCGACGGTGGCGGATCGGGCTGCCGACATGATCGCCGAGTTTGGCGGCAGTTGGAAGTTTATCGGCGTTTCGTTTGCGGTGATTATCTTGTGGATTATCCTCAACACTTTCATTTTGGTGCGAGGTTTCGATCCGGCTCCGTACCAGATGTTGAACCTGACGTTGGCGGTGATTGCCGGAATGCAGGCGCCGATCATCATGATGTCGCAGAACCGGCAGGGCGAGAAGGATCGACTCCGCGCCGATCTGGATTACCAGGTGAATCTGAAAAACGAACTCTCGCTGGCGGAAGTGTTGCGTCGTTTGGATGTGCTCGAGAGTGAACGATTGCCCAAACTCTTAGACGATCTAAAGGCCGTGAAATGATCAAAGCCATCTTTTTCGACTTTAATGGCGTCATCATCGACGACGAAACGATTCAAATGAAGGCCTATCAGGAAGTGCTGCGCGGTCACGAGATCAATCTGACTGAAGAATGGTATTTCGACGCGCTCGGCATGGACGATCGGACGTTCGTCAAGGCAATGTTTGAGCGCGCCAACAAACCTTTGAACAATTCGGTGTGGGAAGCGGTGCTGGATGCAAAGACTGGACTGCATCGGCAAATGATCGAGGATGAACTGCCGCTGTTTCCCGGTGTGCTTACTTTTCTCAAAGCCGCGTCGCGGCACTTTTCGCTCGGGCTGGTGAGCATGGCGAATAGGGCTGAAGTCGGTTACGTATTTCAAAGAGCGAATCTGACGCCGCTGTTTTCGGTCATCGTGACGGCGGAAGATGCGTCAAACTGTAAGCCGGATCCCGATTGCTATCTCGCCGGGCTCCGAAAGTTGAATGAGAAACGGCAGCACGAACGAAAACTTCCGTTGCTGGCGGAGGAGTGTTTATCGATTGAAGATTCACCGCCAGGGATTCGGTCAGGACGTGCGGCGGGCATGCGAACGCTTGGAATTACGAACACGGTCCCGGCTTCGGACCTACGCGCCGCAGGGGCAGATGTTGTAACAACAAGCCTCGCGGACTGGACCGTCGACGCTGTACGAAGATTGTTTTAGACATTGATTCACATGATTAACCATGATTTGTTTTTACTCATGTAAATTCTGTTAATCCTGTATGAGTTTCCTCGACATTCTCTATCTCGCGTTACGAAACCTGCGGCAGGCGAAGCTGCGCGCGATCCTGACGACCATGGGCGTCATCATCGGCGTCGCGGTGATCGTGACGATGGTCTCATTCGGTCTCGGCCTGCAAAGCAACATGCTCGCGCGTTTTAAGGCGCTCGATTTTTTCAACGAGATACAGGTCTTCGGTCGCGGTCTCAGCAACCTTGCCGGACTCGATCGCCCAGCGCGCGCAAGGGATGAAGGTGATCGTGGCAGCAACCGTGGACGGTCAAAACCTGCGACTCGCATTCTCGACGACGCCGGTATCAAAGAGATCGCCGCGATTCCAGGCGTCGCCTACGTCGAACCGAACGTAAGCTTCGGAGCGTATGTCCGATCCAACGGCAAGCTGATGACGTCATCGGTTGGTGGCGCCAATATCCCCAACGCCTCGACTCGATTTCAGCAGTTCGCAGCCGGCCATATGATCTCGGCGCCTGACGCTCCGGAAGCGGTTGTTTCGGAACGCTTCATGCGCGACTTCGGTTATGAGAAACCCGCAGACGCCATTGGCAAGACGCTCGAACTACTAGCCCCACCCGACGAAAACGCCGGCAAGAAGTCTGAAGAGGAAGAAGAGACGCCAAACTTTTTCGGCATACCGCTCGACGATCCGGGTTTGGACGAGTCGAGTTCCGGACTCCAGACCAGGACATTTCGCATCGTTGGCGTTTTAGGTGAAATAAAGGAAGGCGCTGGCCAGGGCGGCATTCGCGGCCTGCTGCCGCCGGCTGGGATTTACGTTCCCCTGGCGACGGCCCATGCATGGAGTCTGGAGCATCGTGGCCCGCTAAGTCGAGTAGCGCTCGCGCTCGCGCGCCAGGGGGGAAATCTTGCTGAGGGGCAAACGGAAGGTTACGACTCGGCAGTCGTACGTGTTACCGATCCGGTTCAGTTAACCGAGGTTCGCCAAAAGCTTAGTGATGCCGGCTTCGCGAGTTTTTCAATTGTCGACCAACTTGACCAGATTCGCACCGTCTTCTTGATCATCGATTCGGTGCTCGGTCTGCTCGGTGGCATCTCGCT
Source organism: Pyrinomonadaceae bacterium (assembly GCA_044867735.1). Lineage (GTDB taxonomy): Bacteria > Acidobacteriota > Blastocatellia > Pyrinomonadales > Pyrinomonadaceae > PSRF01. The sequence goes on from JBIOVO010000181.1 coordinate 2,765, forward strand.
GCTCGTTGCGTCGTTCGGCATTGCGAACACGATGATCATGTCGATACTCGAGCGCACGCGGGAGATTGGGATCATGAAAGCGATCGGAGCCGAGGATCGTGAGATCAAGTTGATCTTCTTTTTCGAGGCCGCAGTGATCGGTGTGGTGGGTGGTGTTATCGGAGTGTTGCTGGCCTGGGGGATTGATACAGTCGCGAACAATTTGGCTTATCGCTTCATACTCAAACCACAGGGTGCGTCGTTTATCGATTTCTTCGACCTGCCGCCTTACTTGTGGCTGGGTGCGATCCTGTTTGCGTTGATAGTTTCGATCCTTGCGGCGCTCTATCCTGCGTCACGCGCCGCGCGCATCGATCCGGTTCGTGCGTTGCGCCACGATTGATGTTTTAACCACAAAGACACCAAGACACAAAGATAAGAAATAACTTTGTGTCTTGGTGTCTTTGTGGTTAAAAACTATTCGTTAAGAGACGTGCCGCAGCGATTACAAAAACGCGCTGAGATATCTCGTTGAGCCGTGCCGCAGTTGGGGCAGGTTCTACCTACCTTCAGATTCGCACCACACGATGAACAAAAATCAGAACCCGCGACGTTCGCTGCGCCGCACGTGCCGCAACGTCCCGGCAATGGCGGAACGTAGCCGCCCGCTTTGCGCGCGATGTGATCTTCGATTATCTTCCACGCGTCTTCAGTAACTTTGTATTGCCAGTAAGCTCCAAGGGCTGCCAACGCCATCAGCGGTGGGAAGACGATGGCCCCGACCGCAGCCACAGCGGCTTTGTCAAACCACTTCTGCATTCCGATCTCCACCCGCGTGCCGCCGGATTCCGGCGTGATCTTGATCGTGAGTGCGGAAGAGAGTCCGGTAAGGTCTCGTAACGTGCTGGACTTGCGCGCCTGAAACACAGTTGTCGTCGAAACCTGAAACGTCTGCACTTCATATTCGCTGTCGAAAACATTACGCAGCGAGGCGCTCATTTGCGGAATATCGGCTTCGACGCCCGGATAATATCTGCTGTCCATTAGTGGTTAGCTTCCTTTCGTCTGCATTGTACGGCAATAAATAGTTCAGAGTTCAACCTTTAGGTTGCGTTTTAAGACAAGCTAAAGCTTGAACTCTGAACAGGTCACGCAACTATGACAAACATAACGATTCGTAACTCGCTGCTCTATTTCATTGTAGCCGGATTGCTACTTGGTGGAATAACCCCCATCGCCCTGGCTCAAAACGGCTTCGATACTCGGAATCTCGATGGTTTCTCCGCCGCGCGCGTAGCTGCTCAACGTCGCTGGGAAGAACAGTTCCGCAAAGTTCCCGAGCAGAAATCAGCCCGCGAACACTTGCAAATCCTGACACGCGAACCGCACATTGCCGGCACCAAAGAAGACTACGACACCGCAGTCTACGTGCGAGACAAATTGCGCAGCTATGGTCTGGCTGCCGACCTGAAGGAGTATGACGTCTGGCTCAACTATCCGAAGACGCCGAGCGTGCTCGAACTGATCACCACGCGCCGCCAGCGCTTGAGCACTCACGAAGCAGTAGTCACGGGCGATCCGACTTCTTCCAATCCCAAGATCACGCCGCTCTTCAACGGCTACAGCGCCAGCGGCGATGTGACTGCACCCGTCGTTTACGCGAACTACGGTCTGCCCAACGATTACGACGATCTGAAGAAAGCCGGCGTGGACGTAAAAGGCAAGATCGTGATCGTGCGTTACGGAAATTCGTTTCGCGGAGTGAAAGCAAAGGTCGCTGAAGATCAAGGCGCCATCGGTTGCATCATCTACTCGGATCCGGCGGACGATGGTTACATGCAGGGCGATGTTTATCCAAAAGGACCATGGCGCCCGGTGGCGTCCGGTCAGCGCGGATCGGTCCAGTATCTCTTTGACTATCCCGGCGATCCTTTAACTCCGGGCCGTCCGTCAATTCCCGGTGAGCCGCGTCTGAAGCCGGAAGAAGCAACCGACCTCACGCGTTTGCCAGTGCAGCCGATTGCCTACGACGTGGCGAAAACGATCCTTTCGCAACTCAAAGGCCCGCTTCGCCCCCGCGGATTTCAGGGCGGTTTGCCATTCGCGTATCACGTCGGCGGGACCAACGACGTCAAGGTTCGTCTCAAGACAGACATGGACTACAAGATCCGCAAGATCTGGAACGTCGTTGCGCGCATCGATGGAAACGAGGATAAGGATCGTTGGGTGATTCTCGGGAACCATCGCGACGCATGGGTGTTCGGCGCGGTCGATCCAAACAGCGGCACGTCGGCGATGTTGGAAGTCGGGCGCGGTTTCGGTGAGTTGTTGAAGCAGGGTTGGAAGCCTCGACGCACGATCGTTCTTTGCAGTTGGGACGCGGAAGAGTATGGACTCGTCGGTTCGGTGGAGTGGGCAGAAGAGCTGGCGGCCGAGCTGAAAGAGAAAGCTGTTGCGTATTTGAATCTCGATGCTGCTGTTTCCGGCCCGCACTTCGGTGCGTCCACGGTTCCCTCCTTGTGGAAGTTGATGCGCACCGTCACGCGTGACATCAAAGATCCAAAGACCGGCAAGACCGTTTATCAACAATGGCAGGATCGCGCGCGTGAGAATCAACCTGAAGGTGAGAACACGGGCGAAGCACGCATTGGGGCGCTGGGTTCCGGTTCTGACTACACACCGTTTCTGCAACACCTCGGCATCGCCTCAACCGACATGGGTTTCGGTGGTGATTACGGCGTCTACCACTCAGCCTACGACTCGTTTTATTGGATGGATCAATTCGGCGACCCCGGGTTTCACTATCACGTGGCAGCGGCGCAACTCTGGGGCACGCTTGCTATGCGTCTCGCCGATGCTGACGGTTTGCAGTTTGACTACACTGACTATGCCGCGCAGATCAAAGAGTTCTTCGCCGAAGCGATGCGAATCGCGACGCGTCGGAACCTCACCGGTGGTTTGGACGACAAGGCCATGACTGAGGCCATCGAGGATTTTGCGAAGGAAGCGGAGCGAGTTGAGAAGAGTCGTCAGGAGGCGATTCGGAATTCCGATCGCGCGCGGCTAGCTAAGATCAACGACGCCCTCATCCAGGCTGAGCGACAGTTCGTCGATCCGAGAGGCTTGCGCGGGCGTGCGTGGTACAAACATCAGATCTACGCACCCGGTTTCTACACCGGCTACGCGGCACAGCCGCTGACTGACTTTCGTCAGGCCGTTGATGATCGTAATTCGGCGAATGCGAAGGAGTCGCTAGTGAGGATCATTGAAGCGCTCAAGCGCGCCACGAACACGCTCAAGCAGGGTAATAGTTAACCACAAAGACACAAAGACACTAAGTTGATGAATAATTTGGTGTCTTAGTGTCTTTGTGGTTAATTAGTTTTAGTTCTTCTTCGCCTTCTTATCGACTTCAGGTGGTAATCGTGTCGCCGCTTCGAGGATCGATTGCGCGTCCTCGTTCAGCAGTTCGAAACTCGCAACTTCAGCCTCGCTTTTCGCGTCCGCGCTCAGCGGTTTGAGTTGCGTCATAATCGTATTCACTGACTGGGCCAGCTTTCGCAGCGACTTCGGAATCAGCGGATTTCTTTCATCCCGAATATTGACGTCGTCAATATTAGTAATCGCCTCATCGAATATGCGTGCGATGTCGCCCACCAGTTCCGCGCGCGACCCGGTTGGCAGTTCGCCCCACTTTTCAGAGTCTTTCTTTAACTGCTTTGCATTCGCTGCCGCGGAATTACTAATCACCATCACACGGCGTTCAGCGGCTTTGATGAAGACCTCGATGCGTTTGTCGAGCGCCTGGGCCTGCTTCACGAGGTCCACTTCCTTTTCGGTGAGATGGTCGCGTTTCTGAAAAGCCGAAACGCCGGCGACAAAAGTTGATCCAAGGAACAAAACGAGCAGGAGGTTGATCGGGAATCGGTTAATCATGGCTGATTACTCTTCGGAGTCGGAGTCTCTTTGGGTTTTTCTTCCGTCTTTTCCTTCTTCGGCTCGCGAACGACCGTGTGGCCGTAGAAGGAATTGAGCGCTTCTGCTCTGCCATCGCGGGCAAAGTCTTCAACTTTCTTGATCCAGACTGCAAACTCGAGCGGCGTCGTACGCCGCATGTTCGTCAAACGTGGACCATGCGCGCGCAAAGCCATTTCGAGCTTCTTATAGAGATCGCGTGCCTTATTGCTGTCGCGTTTGATGGTGCTCAGAAACTCGAGCGCGTCTTCGATCAACGCGTGATACATGCCGACTTCGGCTGCGGCGTTGTCGTAATTTCCCTGCGCCGTGTGTTGCTCGGCGCTCGTGAGATGCACGACCGCGAAGTCCACTGTCATCTTCAGCCTTTTGCCGGAATCCCTGGTCTGCTCGATCTGAGCACGCTCTGCTTGCGGGATTGTCTTGAATGGCGGAGGGGCCGTGAGCGGTGTTGGCTGCGGTTGTGGTAGTGGCTCCTGAGCGCCGACGACCGGCACACACAACAACACAAACAGCAACAGGGGTGCTGAGAGTGCAAATTTTCTTTTTAGCTCACGCGCCATGCGGGAAGCGTCAGGGCTTTTTCTTTGCGCCCTCTCCTAACTGAACTTGCCGGCGGAGAAGCGGTAGTCTCAGTTTCACTTTTTCGATCTCGAGCTGATTGGATTGTGCGTCAGCGACCGAGAGAAACTTTTCATATGCTGCGAGTGCTTCGGGGTATTCTCCAAGATAATCATGCGACGTGGCAATAAAATAATGGACCACTTTAACGTCCGGTTTTGCGCCGAGGATCCATTGATACTGCGGAATCGCTTCCTGATAACGCTTTGATTCGTACAAAGCGGTGGCCAGATTCGCGTGCGCCACGTAATTGTCAGGCACTGACCTCACCACTTGGCGCAGTATGAACACAGCGTCGGCAAAGCGGCGCGCCTGGACCAGGGCCGCTCCATAACCGAGTGCGTAGTCAGGAGCATCGGGCTGGACTTCAGAAGCCTTTCGATAAAACTCGAGCGATCGAACGGGATCGTCCGTGCGGTAAGAGGCGCCGAGACGCCCGAGTAACATCGGGTTGCGTGGATTCTTCTCGAGGAGTTTTTCGAGCGCTTTGCGCGAGACGGCAGGGTCGTCGCTGTTTGCGGCTTCGATCTCTTCGGGAGTTCCGACCACACCGCCGGGTCCCGTAGGTTGTTGGATTTCGAGTCCGGCAGCTTTTGCGATCGCGAGTGCTTCCTCAGCCTTACCAGTTTGTTGCAGGACGTTGGCGAGACGCGATGCGACGCCTTTATCAGTGGGTTTCAACTTCGACGCGGTGCGGAGATCCGTAAGGGCGAGTTCGAAGTTCTTATCCTCAATAAAAAGATCCGCGCGCTCCATGAGGGCCGCGATGTTCTCGGGCTCGTCCGCGAGAACTCGATCGAGAGTCGTCTTCGCCGCCGCTTTGTTTCCACTCGCCTTTTCCGCCGCAGCCAGCCCCACCAACGCGGACGCCGGTGCTTCGGGATCTGCGGTCGCTCGCTTCGCGAGTTCGAGTGCTTCCTTCACATCGCCCGCGCGCAGCCGCAGCTCGGAAAGCATGCGCAACGCGATACTGTCTTTGTTATCGACGGTGAGTGCTTGCCGGAAAGACTGCTCCGCTTCTTTGTCGCGATTTTGTCGCAGCAACACGGCGCCGAGCGACGAGTAGGGAAGCGACCAGTTCTTCTTGTACGAGATCGCGAGGCGAAATGCCGCTTCCGCATCGCTGAAACGTCCGAGCGAGGCGAGCGCGCTGCCGCGTTGAAACTCTGCCTCGGGAAATTCAGGTCTGACTTTGAGCGCCTGTTCGTAGAAGCTGATTGCCTTTTCGAGCTCACCGCGCGCGTGTGCGCCCTGCCCGCGCTCAAACAGGCGCACGGGATCGGTTGCATCGTCGCCGAAAGCCTCAACAGTTTGCGCAGGAGAAGCCACGCAAAACAGCGCCAGAGCCGTAGCGACGAGCAGAACTCTCTTCCAATTTGACCAATTCAGTTCAGACATGAAGAACGATCCGGGGAGGCTTGGATGTTAGCACATTCACTGCGTAATCTCTGCCATTCCATAGCAAAGATCACGTCTGAGATGCTGGTTGCGTTGCTGTTGATGCATGAGCTACCATGCGCGTCACCCAATGATTAAAGCTGTTGAAGATGAAATGGTTGCGTCCGACGCGATCACTCGCGAAGAGAGACTGCGAAAGATCTTTCGTGAGCTTGATTCGGTGATCGTTGCTTACTCAGGCGGCGTTGATAGCAGTTACGTTGCTTACATCGCCAGCGAAGAACTGGGACCACGCGCGCTTTGCGTCACTGGTCAGTCCGCCAGCCTGCCGGCGTATCAGCGCGAAGAGATCGAGCGCGTGGTGGCGAGATTCGGCTTTCGACACGAGATTATCCAAACGGAAGAGTTGGACAACGCCGGTTATCGTGCAAACAACCCCGACCGTTGTTTCTTCTGCAAAGACGAGTTGTACACCAAGCTCGAAGCGCTCGCGCAAGCTCGTGGCATTCGGCACATCGTCGACGGTTCGACAGTTGACGATCTTGACGACTATCGTCCCGGGCGCAAGGCAGCAACGCAACACGCCGTTCGTAGTCCTTTGATTGAAGCCGGTTTGAGCAAGAGTGACGTTCGTGAGTTGAGTCGCAGAGTAACGTTGCCGACCTGGAACAAGCCCGCGAGCCCGTGTTTGTCGTCGCGCATCGCCTACGGAACGACGGTGACGATCGAACGATTGAGTAAAGTCGATCGCGGCGAAGAGATCCTGAGAGAGTTTGGCTTCCGAGAGTTCAGGGTGCGGCACCACGACAAGCTCGTGCGACTCGAGATCGCGCCCGCAGAGATGGACCGCATCCTGCAAAAGGACTTGCTCGATGAACTGGCGCGGCGTTTCCGTGAACTTGGTTTCACTTACGTCACGCTGGATCTCCAGGGCTTTCGCAGTGGCTCGATGAACGAGGCTTTGCCGGAACCTGCGAAGCGGGTAAAAGCATAAAGCCTGGGGCGTGAGCCCCAGGACCTTTTTTTGTAAACAAGAGAACCTGGGGCTAACGCCCCAGGCTTTTACGCTCTTCACCCGCTTCGCGGGTTAGATAGAGAGGGTCCAATGACCAGCATGTATAGCACAATGTACGTTGACGATATTAGAGAGATTAAAGAAGAGAATCCCTTTGAGTCGATGATGTCGCGCTTCGATCGCGCGGCTCAGTTGCTGGACCTCGATCCGGACCTCTACAACGTGTTGCGAGTTCCGAATCGAGAGTTGAAGGTGTATATCCCGACCAGAATGGACTCAGGCCGCATTCAGGTCTTTGAAGGATATCGAGTGCAGCACAACTTCGCGCGTGGTCCAGCGAAGGGCGGCATCCGTTACGCGCCCGACGTGAGTCTCGACGAAGTGCGAGCGCTCGCGGCGTGGATGACCTGGAAGTGCGCGGTCGTCAACGTGCCGTTCGGTGGGGCCAAAGGGGGCATCATTTGCGATCCGCAGATAATGTCAACGGGCGAGCTGGAGCGCATGACCCGACGGTACGCGGCGGAGTTGCTCGACTTCATTGGACCGGAGAAGGACGTTCCGGCTCCAGACATGAACACGAACGAGCAGACGATGGCGTGGATCATGGACACCTACTCGATGCACGCACGTCACACGGTCACAGCGGTCGTCACCGGCAAGCCGATCGATCTCGGTGGCTCTTCAGGCAGACGCGAAGCGACCGGGCGCGGCATACTGTTTGTTATCAACGAAGCTATCAAGCGGTTCAAGATGACACCCGCGGAGACACGCGTGGTGGTTCAAGGCTCTGGAAATGTTGGCGGAATCGGTGCTCGCCTGCTATATGACTCAGGTTACAAGGTTGTAGCAATATCGGACATCCACGGCGGGATTTACAACGCAAAAGGGATTAACATCCCGGAGGCGCTGGATTATTTAAGGACCACGCGGTCCTTCGAAGGCTACGAGGGTGTGGAGTTTGTCAACAATCAGGAACTGCTGGAGCTGCAGTGCGACGTGCTGGTCCCGGCGGCTACTGAAAATCAGATCAACTCCCAGAACGCGGACCGGATCAAGTGCAAGGTTCTGGCGGAGGGTGCGAATGGACCGACCACGGCGGCCGCGGATGAGATCCTTCATAAGAAGGGAATCTTTGTCATTCCCGATATTTTGGCGAATGCCGGCGGTGTGACTGTGTCATATTTCGAGTGGGTGCAGGACCGGATGGGTTATTTCTGGCGCGAGGATGTGGTGAACGAAAGACTACAAGACAAGATGGTCGCCAGCTTCAACGATCTGTGTCGTTATGCCGACGCGCACGCCGTCGATACCAGGACCGCAGCGTACATGTTAGCGATAGACCGTGTGGCCTATGACACGCGCATGAGAGGCATCTACGCGTGACCGAAAAAACATAATCATATAGCCGCTAAGTTATGAAAAAGGCTTGATTTCCGTTTTAAGGTAGAGTATGGTCTGGCATGATTTACGACTCGGACCAGCGTTAAGATTTCTCAATATTTACGCGATGGTTTAAGGGCCGAAATCGTTGACAAGATGATGTTCATTTCCTATAAGAAATGAACACTTTTAAGGGTCACTCGGGAATAGCAATTTTGGCAGCGGACTACTACCAGAAAGGCCGATAGTAATCTGCTTGCACAGCGGTCCGAGCGTCACCGCTGGACCAGTTGGTCCAAGCGGTCAATTGCATTGAAAACTGTAGTTGGGGCCTCCGCGGGAGAAGGGTGGTGGTACTTATTCCGTTACGGCGGCACTATTACGAATTCTTATTACTCATTTCGCAGGAGGAATGCGATGAGACTCGCACATAGAGCGCTTATAGCTGCGCTCGTAACGTTGGTGCTGTGTGCCGCAGTATCAGCACAGACTTTGAGGTCGCCAAACGACCCGCGCAACCAGTCTCCAGCAGTAGGTACCGGTGGTCCAGAGGGTGGCCCAACCGGGCTTTTTACTATTTACGACGGTTCAACACTGCGCCGAGGGGAGTTCACGTTCAGTATTGCGTACAGCAATTTCGACCGTGATCCGGGTAACGCTGATTTCACGGATATACCGTTGAGCTTCAACGTCGGTCTAAACGATCACGTCGAACTCTTCTTCAAGGTAAACGGGTGGCGCGGAGTCAAGGTAAATAATCCGCAAAATCTTTCCAGCTTTCTTCTTCCAAACTCGCAACTGTTTTGCGGCACTGTGTTGTGCAGTGGACCAGCAGTCGTGCTTGCGCCGTCCGGACCAACCGTAGGAACGCTGGCGAACACGGCCGTTTTCCGTCCGTTGAATAACCAGCCGTTCGTACAGTTTCCGTTCGTTGGTGGTTCGGCCGGAACGTTCGGCCTGACACCGGGCCAGATTGGACAGCAGTTTGGATTCCCTGGTTTCAACGCACTGCTTGGGCCGCCAGTGGTCCAACCGAACAGCGGAACCTTTGGCTCGGCTGACAACTTCCCCGGAATCGGATCGCCCGTTGGGGGCATCCTGCCCGGTATCGTGTTAGCGACCACGACGCTTCCGGCGACGGCTTTGACGTTGCCGATCACCGTGCCGCTTACATTCACGGTTGCTCCGACGTATTTGCCGGATGCTCCGTTTATCAATCGCCTGTACGGCGAGAGCAGCTTCAACAACTTCGTGATTGGCGCCAAGTGGCGCTTCACCGGACCGAACAATCCGCTGGGCGTTGGTCTCATCGGGTTTTATCGCTGGTATCCGGACAAAGCCGACGATTTCTCAGGCTTTAACCAGATGCAGCGCGGCGCTGGTCCAGGTGGCGACATCGGCGACTTTGGCGCGGTGCTTTTCGTGGATGGACGTCTCAGCAAGCATGTGAACGTCTCAGCGAACCTCGGCTACATCCTGAACAGTAATCCGAAGGGATTGGGTGGCGATTTCGTGCTGCTCGATCGGCCGGATGAGTTCCTGGCTGGCGTCGGATTCGACTTCCCGATTAATGAGCACTTCCAGCCCATCGTCGAAGTCAATTCAGTAAACTACGTTGGCGGAAGAACGCCGAACGCTTTCAATAACAATCCAGTTGATGTGATCGGCGGCGTCAAGATTTATCCGCGTCGCTGGTTCGGATTCGGGTTTGCTTATCGCAGACACCTGAATCAACAGGATCAGGACCACTTCAATCCGGCTGATTTCAATATCCCGATTCAGCAGGTCACGAACGTAAACGTGATCGGCAGAGGCTTGGTTGTCGTTCCGGGCACGTCCCGTCCGGTGACTTCGCAGGGATTCCCGATCGGAATGGTTTGGTCAGAAGATCCGCATGGCTTTATCGCGCAGTTCTGGATTGGCAGACGCAACGCGCGAACGCCACCGTACATCAACCAGCCACCAACAGTTACAGTCAGCGCTTCGATGACTTCGGTGCTTCGTCCCTGCCCGCCAGGAACGAGCTCGACGCAGTGCACGCCGACCTCCAGTGAGGTGACGTTGGTAGCCGACGCCAAGGATCCGGAAAACGATCAGTTGCTTTATACCTGGTCAGTTACGGGCGGCAAGCTCAGCGGTGAAGGCCGTCAAGTTACCTGGGACCTGACTGGTGTTGCAGACGGAAGTTATACGGCGACAGTCGAAGTCAATGACGGTAATCAACATACCGCCAATGGTTCGGCGACCGTAACCGTGGCTGTTTGCCCGGGTTGCGAGAAGCCGCCACCGCCGTGTCCGAGCGTTTCGGTTAGCTGCCCGACTGATGTCGATCCGAATCAGCCGATCACGTTTACCGCAAGCGTAACCGGAGAGGGCGGACCGTGGACTTACAACTGGTCAGTTTCCGCCGGAACGATCTCGAGTGGTCAGGGCACGTCGACGATTACCGTTGACACTACCGGCCTTGCTGGTTCGAGCGTGACCGCAACCGTCAGCATTGGCGGCGCGGATCCGAGCTGCACTGGAACGACTGCATCCTGCACGACTTCAGTGAAGACTCCGAAACCAGTACCGACGAGATTTGACGAGTATGGCAACATCCGCTTCAACGATGAGAAGGCCAGACTCGACAACTACGCCATCCAGCTCCAGAACGATCCGACTGCCTCCGGCACGATCATCGTATTCGGTAGCTGTGCCGGCGAGGCGCAACAACGTGGTGACCGCGCTAAGGACTATCTCGTCAATACGCGTGGTATCGAAGCCAGCCGCATCACGGTCGTGGACGGTGGTTGCACCGCAGACCTGAAGGTTCAACTCTGGATCGTGCCGAATGGCGCAGACGCTCCAGCAGTTGACACCACCGGCGTCATCTCGCCGTGTCCGGAGTGCAGACGTGCTCCGCGCCGGCGCAGAGGTCGTGGCGACGAATAAGTAAACTTAACCACTTAACCAATCGGGCGATGCTTTCCGAAGCATCGCCCGATTGCTTTTACGTGGATCTCTTTCTGATCCGCTATTTCCGTGAAGATCCGTGGCCAACTGGCTTGTGTTTTGCCGGCATCGTAGCGTCGCCCCCAGCTTTTAAGACACAAAGTAACGAAACTGTAATAAACTAGACGGCACGGTGAGCGACGTGCTCCAGATGATTTAGACCCTGGATGAATTTAACGATGAAACGAATTGCAATGCTTCTCCCCCTCGTGATCGCTCTGTTCGCGCTAGCCTCTTTTGCTTTAGCCCCGACGACGGTAGTGACGCTTGCGGCTGGAGATGCCGCCGATCCCGCACTGTATTCGAACGATTGGCGTACCACGGGACCTCCAGGAGGAGACGTCCGCGCTCTCGTTGTTGACCCTTCCAATCCCGATCGCTTTTATTTCGGCACTCTTGACGGCCAGATTTATACCTCCGCAGATGGCGGTAAACGCTGGACACTGCTCTATAACTTCGCTAAACCAAGACTTTTTGTCGATCACATCATTGTCGATTCACGTAACCCGCGCGTGTTGTACGTCGGCGGACACCGGCACGACCTGCCGGGTGGTTTCTTTAAGTCCACCGATGGCGGCGTAACCTGGCGCCAGAGTGAGCAGTTGAAGAATGAGTCGATTCATTCGCTCGCCCAATCAGAATCGAACCCAAACACTTTGTTCGCCGGCACTTTTAAGACCATTTTCCGCTCTGACGACGCCGGTGAGACCTGGACGCCACTGCCGACCAAAGACGTTACCGGACTGCATCACGTCGAGTCGCTCGCGATCGATCCACGCACTCCAGACACGATCTACGCCGGCACCTGGTATCTGCCGTACAAATCACTCGATGGTGGTCAAACCTGGAAGACAATCCGGGAAGGTATGATCGACGACTCCGACATCTTCGCGATCGATATCAATCCAGGTGATCCTACCCACATCATTGCTTCGGCTTGCAGCGGCATTTATGAGAGCAAGAATTCCGGCGACAACTGGCGCAAAATTCAGGGCATTCCTTCTCAGTCGCGCAGGACGCGCGCCATCCTTCAGCATCCATCAGTTCCCGGTGTTGTGTTTGCAGGCACCACAGAGGGTTTCTGGCGCTCCGACAAGGGTGGTGATGCTGATTCATGGATGGTGACTACTTCACGTCAACTGGAAATCAACTCGATAACCGTTCATCCTTCGCGTCCGGACATGATCTACATCGGCACAAACAACTACGGCGTCATGGTTTCGAACGATGCCGGAAAGTCGTTCACGCCGATCAACGTCGGTTACAGCGGCCGATTCGCGAACGCAATTCTCGCTGACCGCGAGACGCCCGGGCGCATTTACGCTTCGACTATTAACACTGCAACGGGCGGCGGTTTCTTCTTCGTCAGCAATGACAATGGCGAGAGTTGGAAACCTTCGATGCGCAGCATGCCCTCGCGTCTGATTACCTATTCAATTCTTCAGGACGTCAGCGACGGCAACTTGATTTATCTCGGCACGAATCTCGGCGTCTATAAGTCGATTGATCGTGGCACCACCTGGGCGCCGGTGTGGGCTGAAGAGAAAAAGAAAGTGCCCGGCAAGAAGACCGCCAGGGCGACTGCGCCCGCGCCACGTCGTGGCAGAGCGAAGGCCCAACCTGACGATTCAATCCTGCGTGCGCAGGCAGCCTTGCTTGCGGCCGGCTACCATCTCGGTGAACCGGATGGCAAACCCGGCCCAGCGACGACGGCAGCCGTGAAGAAGTTTCAGGGCGATCGGCACCTGCCCGTTACCGGCAGGCTCGATACGATTACTCTGGCGGCGCTTGGCGTTAGTAAATCAACTGGTACGACAGCCGCTGAAACATCAGGATTGATCCTGGCCGACGCAGTTAATAGTTTGGTCCATGCAGTGGACGGCGAGACGCAGGAACCGGTTATTCTTGCCGCCACCAACACCGGTCTGTATCGCAGCAAAGATCCGGTAAAGGGTTGGCAGAAACTCTCGCTCGGAAGTGTTGACTCACGAGTGACGGCCATCGCCACAACTCCAAAACAGCCGGAAACGATCTGGGTGGGAACCCCGAGTTCCGGAGTTTTGGTTTCGCGTGATAACGGAAAGACCTGGCGTCAGGTTGACGGCGTTTCCCGCGATGTTCCGATTAACGTGATTGCACAGGATCCACAGCGGCCTGATTACCTGTACGTCGGAACGAAACAGGCGCTTTACATGTCGCACGATGGTGGCGCGACGTGGCGAGCTCGCGGCGGTAATCTTCCGTTCGGCGATTTCACGAGTATCCTGGTCAACCCGCGCAATGGCGAAGAAGTCTTCGTCGGCAACGCTTATCAGATCAGCGAAGTGGGCGGTGGTGTTTATCGCACCACAAATGCCGGACAGTCGTGGGCGCGGATCGATCCGAAGGATCGACGGTTACCGAGTCAAAGAATTTGGGCATTGGCGTTTGACTCACACGATCAGAATGTACTCTTTGTAGGTTCACACTCTGCCGGTGTTTACGTCGTGCCGAGAACTCCCGACATGGTGTCGGCAGCTCAGTAAGACGCAGTAGTTTTGACCCACAGATTACACAGATAAACGCGGATCCGATCCGCGTTTATCATTGTCTACGCTTATTTATGAAGTCCGACAAGATCATAATTGCCGCTATCCTGGTCCTGTTCACCAGCGCAATCGCTTACGCCGACACTTACTCAACCTTTACGACCAAACGATTCTATTCCGGCAACCTGCGCTACTTCGTAGAAGTGCTACCGGATAAGCGCGCGACGCTTTATCTAAACGAAGCTCGTGTGGAAAAACTATGGTCGCGTGTTTTGCCGCACCTGCCGGCACGGCTGTTCGTTTCCAATGACGGTACGCGCGTCGTGGTGGTTGATTTCTACTATGGCGATGGCGGCAAGCCGTCGGCGAATGTGCTTCTGTTCTTTGATGAAGCCGGAAATCAGACTGCCAATCACCCACTCGGAGAGATCGCTAATCTGCCGCGCGTACTCCACACGACTTCCGGCTCGCACTGGCTGTACGGCGCCTATTTCACGCCCGACGAGAAGACGTTTATTCTCGAGACAGTGGTCTCCAGATGTGAAGCGCCAAGCGGTCCTGATCCACGAGACTGTTGGCGATCGGACCCCTACGAAGAACTCCGTTTCTCGATTGCCAACGGCTCGCTGATCGCGAGAACTGACATTCGCAGCAAGTATGCCGATCGAGAAAAGCGCCTGCTTCATGAACTGGATTTGATCGAAAACGATCGTCCCGTCGATTACCTGGATCTTTCTTATGCACTCTTAAAGCTGGCCCACCTCTACGAAGATCAGGGCCAACATGAGAAGGCAAAAACTTATTACGAAACGGCCATCCCGATTTATGGCAAAGCTTCTGGCTCCAACGTCGCCTCAACGGCTTATTACACTGCGGAGTCGGCCACCAACTGCCGCAAGATGAAGGATTACTCCTGCGCTGAATCGCTGTTTCGTCAGTCGCTGGACGCGCTTGATAAGGAGCAGAAGGATCCCAGTGGTGTCTCTCCCGCAGCCATCACGGCGTACGAGGAATACGCAATCTTGTTACGTGAACTCAGTCGCAACGAAGAAGCAACAAAGATGGAAGAGCGAGCAAAAGTACTGCGCGCTGCTAGTCCCAACTACAAGCCGAGCGAGCGATATTAAGAGAACGGTCACTACCGTAGTACCATCTTGCCTTGACATGCGCTTATACTGGCGTGTACATTGCCGCCCTACCCGGAAAAAGGCGGCGGGTGTTTGTCGGACCAAGCGGGGTAACTACGGCAGGGCGGTAATCGAAACAAATTAGCTCGACATTTCAAATCCAAACGGCTCGCTTCCTCGCCAGCCTTCAACTCCCGACAACG
>JBIOVO010000182.1:0-5387 GCA_044867735.1 Pyrinomonadaceae bacterium
TTGCGCCTTTGCGGGGATAGTTTTTCTTCTTTTAAGTTTCTTGACTCCCATTGCCACGAGCGCAAACACCGACGTCATCCTCTCGCAACCACTCACAATTCGCTGGCGCTATGAGTCGAGTGTCACACTTAATCTCACGCCCGCTTTCGATAATGAGCGTGTGTATCTGCCTCTTGCCGGCGGAACGATCGTCGCGCTGAAAGCAAAGGACGGTCAGCTCTACTGGCGTTCGGATATGGGTGGTGAACTCTCCGCCTCTCCGGTTGCCGATGAGAACGCGATCTACGTTGCTTCCGAAATCAAAGCAAACGAAACGAGCGCTTCAGCCGGCGCTCTACGCGCACTCGGACGTGAAGGCGGCGTCACGCAGTGGATGACACCTTTAGTTAGACCTTTGCGAGGCGCGCTTACGATCAGTGGCGGAAAAATATTTGCGGGCGGCAGTGATGGCAGAGCCTACGCATTCGACAAACGCACCGGTGGCGTGTTGTGGTCCATACCGTTCACATCGCCCTTCAACGGCCAACCGGTGATGAGTAATGGCAAAGTTTATTTCGGCGGTGAAGACGGGACGCTGCTAGCGCTCGAGGAAACGACCGGCAGAATCATTTGGCGATACAGAACACAGGGCGCTGTGCGTGGTCCTGTGGCAGTGAATCGCGACAGCGTGTTCTTCGGTTCCGGCGATGGCTACGTGTATGCAGTGAGCGCTGACAAAGGTCGGTTGAAATGGCGGAAACGAACGGGCGCCGGCGTCGAAGCAGTGGTGCTTGCCGGGGACGCAGTGCTTGCGGCGTCGTTGGATAATTTTGCTTACTTGTTGAACTTGAAAGGTTCGCAGCTCTGGAAGAAACAGTTGCCTGGGCGCATCTCAGCGCAGCCACTTGCAGTCGAAGAAGCCGCGCTCTTCACGCCTCTTTCGAGTTCGGCTGGAGTCGTTTTGGCTTTGAGAGATGGGAAGCAGGTCAATTCCCTGCCGACTGAAGATGAGCTGACGAGTTCAGCATCGCCGATCCTCGTTGGCGACGCGATTATTCTGACCACTGAACACGGCCTGCTGGCGTTTGCGCGTCCGGCTTCAAAATGAGAGCAGTTTAACCACAAAGACACAAAGACACGAAGCTGATTAATAAAAACTTCGTGTCTTCGTGTCTTTGTGGTTAGTGCTTTAGCTGCCTGAGGAGCGGCTGACGGGGTTCGCCTCGATCTTCGTTTCTGCTGATTCACCACGCCGCCAGAAGATGGCAACGAACCGCGAGAGTAATCCGAGCAGGATATAGCTGATCACAATAGCGAGCAGCACATACTGCGAGTAAAGGAAAATCAGCATACCGACCGACAGCGCGAGAATTATCGTCCGCATACTGCCGCTCCGTGTGCCGACTGTTTTGAAGCTCGAGAAGCGTAACGTACTTACCATCATCACGCTCAAAAAGCCCACCAGCACCATCAACAGCCCGGAATAGATTCTGGCCCTCTCAGGTCCGAAGTAGACGAGCGGCGCCGGTGAAAAGTGCACCAGCGCGGCGATCAGACCGCCGGCGACTGGAATCGGTAGTCCAACAAAACTCTTCTTATCAACTTTCGGCGTACCTTCGGCGATGATTCGCGGGCGAGAAGCCTGCACGTTGAAACGCGCCAAACGGAACGCGCCACAGATCAGGTACATAAACGACAAGAACCACGCGAGACGGTGCAGATCAGAATTCTCTGTCAACGTCGCCCCGTATCCCCAAACGTAAGCCAGCACCGCGGGAGCGAGCCCGAAGGTGACGACGTCGGCGATTGAGTCGAGCTGAATACCAATCTCGGTAGTTGTCTTGGTGAGTCGTGCAATGCGGCCGTCGAGCATGTCAAATAACAACGCCCAACCGATCGCGATCGCCGCACTGTCGAAGTGCGCCGCGGCAGCAGCGAGATCCGGCGTTGGACTGCCGAGCAGTTGAAAGCCACGGAGCGACGCCATCACAGAAAAGAAGCCCATACCGATGTTCGCAGCAGTAAACGCCGACGGTATGAGATAGAGCCCTTTGCGCAAACCTCTGCGCGGGGGATTCGGGCGTTCTTCCATTTCGTCTGTCATGAGATTCTCCCAATCACCGTGATCCCGCCGCGAACGCGCTCACCTTCTTTGACCATGACCTTCACATTTACGGGAAGCAGAACGTCGGTTCGAGAACTGAACTTGATCATGCCGAAGCGCTCGCCAAGTCCAAGACTATCGCCCGTTGCCTTCCAGCAAACAATGCGCCGCGCGAGTATGCCGGCAATCTGCTTGCAAACCACGGTGATCTTTTCGCCCTGAATGGTCAACGCATTCTGCTCGTTTACGAGACTGGCCTTCTCGTTCGTGGCCATCAAAAACTTCCCGGGCGAGTAAAGCACATCGACGATCTTGCCAGGGATTGGCGAGCGATTGATGTGCACGTCGAATGGAGATAAGAAAATGCTGATTACGATTGGCAGTTCGCTGCCCTGCCCCGAAGACTCAATTCGCGTAACACGTCCATCAGCAGGCGAGACGACCACGTCAGGATCACTGGGCGGCACTCGTTTCGGATCGCGAAAGAAGTAAGCCATGAAGAGCGCCACAACAAGGAGGAAAACCGCCACATACCAAAACCCCAACACCGCCGCCGCCGCACCAAGCAGCACCGGCGCCACGATGTATGGAATACTTTCCTTAACTATCCTCAACTCTTAGTTCACCCGCTTATTCATCCGCAGATTACACAGTTTTTTATAGACTAATCTGTGTAATCGGTGGATTGCTTCCTGCTCCTGCCCCTGACGTAAAAGGGGACGCGTACTCTTGGTTCCACGTCCCCTTCAATCTTTAAACTCGGAGAAACTGTCAGGCAGTTTCAGTGACTCAAGCTCTGCGTCTTCTGGTACTGCAACATCATCGAGTACATCTGATCCTTGATGGCAAGTTTTTTCTTCTTGAGTGTGATTTCCTCCAGTTGTTCTTCGTCGCTCGGATAGGAGAGAGCTGATAATTCACTAAGGCGTTCTTCGTACTTATGATGTTCCCGGGCTAATTCCCTGAATTCCGGGTCTCTATTTATCAACTCTTCTTTCAGACTATCCGTGGTTGCGATGTCCATGTTCGTGCATGTCTCCTTTCAGACGATGGGAGTGGGCAGGATGGTTTGCGGAGGCCTTGGCCTGGAGCCTCCATTGGATTGTGTCGCACGGGAAAAATGGTAGCCCAACAACTGGGGCAAATCAAGCGGGTAATTTACCCCAACTCCATGCTCATAACGACCGCATCCTCCGGCGGCTCGGTATAGTAGTTAGCCCGCCTCGCAATCGCCTTAAAACCGCTCTTTTCGTAAAGCGCCTGGGCGGCGTGATTACTGCTCCTTACTTCCAGAAATGCCGCTTTTGCACCGCGTTTTCGAGCGTCAGCGATGACCCGATTGAGCAGCGCTGCCCCGATCCCACGGCGCCTGTGTTCCGCCCGCACCGCCACGTTGTTTATATGCAGTTCGCCTGCCGTCTCTCTCGCGACGATGTAACCGACGATCGCCGCGGATTCGAGAATAGGCAACGCTGATGCTCGTGCGACCAGCATCAGGTCTCGATTCGCACCCTGAAGTTCAGCATAGTAAGCCGCCCAGCCCCACCTGCTGAGCCCCGAGTGCTCTTCGATCTCCACAACTTCGAGCAGATCGTGCTCCGACATCCGCATGATCATTACGTCTTCCGTCGTCGGCCTGGCAGTTCCCATTAGACTTTTAACTCCGCGTCTGATGGTCGCACGTAAATGGCTTGCAGTGCGTCAGGATGATCTAACTGCCGCTCACGAAAGCTTCGTAACGCGAGTAATGAAACGTGTGCAGCCAGATTCGTAGCCGGCGCCGCGACTCGCCAGTGCGGATCGCGCTCAAGAAGGGCCTGGCTGGCGATCGCCACGTCGCCACACCAAAGAACGTTTTCGAGTGAACCGTATTTTTCAAAGAGCCGCAGCGGCGCGATATGCGACGCCTGATCGAGGGCGGTTACAACGCCGTCGCTCGTGACGGAGAAAAGTTGAGCAAATACCTCGCCACGACCCGCGGGCAGCAAAGCCACGGTGTTGGTTGAGGCTCCGCCGGACTGAGCGACCGCCTGGAGCGTGGGAATTCCGACACAAGGACAATTCAGAGTAACGGCCAGCCCTTTAACTGTCGCGATTCCGATTCTCAAACCCGTGAAACTTCCCGGGCCGCTCGCGACTGCTAACAGCTCGATGTCCGCCAGCTCGATTTGAGCATCGCCGAGGACCTTGTCGATGTCATTCAGTAGTGTATTGGAATGCGAGATTTGCGGATCACCAGTGAAACCCGCAATCATCTTCTCGCCACGCGCGAGCGCAACGCTACCCGCCAGCGTCGCCGTCTCAATACTGAGAATCAATGGCTCTACGTCACTCATTCGTACTCTTCGACTCGATCTGGATCTCGTCGAGCCACACGACACCAAATATGGGACACGGAGCTGAATCGCAGTTGTTTCGCTGCAAGCGTATAACAGCAGCCTCCGTCGACGGCAGCGTAGTGAACTCGAAACCCAAGTTAACCCACGAAGTCGTCGTCGGAAATCCTGCTGACTTCCCTAACAAACGATCAGTCGTGGCGTCGCTGACCGTGATCATTGGCGGACCGCCAGTCGCCAGATCCTTCGTCAGCACACCAAAGGATACGCGATACGTTCGTCCTGGATCGACCAGGACAGTTTGTGACAACAGCGGTGTGGCCGGATCCCACTGTCCGTTCAGTGTTATTTGTAAACTCTTTTCGCCGCGAAACTTTTCCGAAACGTCAACAGCGAGTTTGTTTCTGCTTTGATCCGGAGGAAAAGTCCAGCCGCCAAACGCGATCTCATTTCGGACAAGTGGTTCTTCAAACCCGGCATTGAAAAGTATCGGATCCTTCCCCGGACCTTCACGGTGATACCAAACACCGAACGCCGCTCGAAAAGCTTTCGCCGCCAGTAACAATCGCACCAGTTCGTTTTCATCGTTTGCACTGATCTGACCGCCCATCTGGCGGAAGCGTGCAACGGCTTCGTCGCCTTTTCCTTTTCTCGCAAGGAACAAAACAAACGCGCGTCGCTCCCGATCGTCTCTTGTTCCAACCAACTGTTCGGTTACGGAAACGTCTCCGCGTGAGATTCCCCAGGCGAGATCGATCAGGCTCGGCAGGTACGTTTGATTGGTGGTTGCGGCCTGACGCAAGTCTGCAAAAGCTTCGGCAGGCTTTCCCATGCGAAACAACAGATTGCCACGCTGCCAGTGTGTGTGCGCGTAGTGTGGCGCCCAACGCACCGCCTGGTCCAACGCGTCGAGCGCGCCTTGTGTGTCGCCGGCTTCTTCCCTTGCGTTTCCCAACTCGAGCCAAAGA
>JBIOVO010000183.1:0-6585 GCA_044867735.1 Pyrinomonadaceae bacterium
AGACGCAAAGTTTTGACCCTCCGGGCAGCCGAAGGTCAGAACTTTGCGTCTTTGCGCCTTTGCGCGAGATGGCTTTTCATTCGTCTATAGGCTCCCGCACCACTTCGAGTATCTCCATCTCCCTCCGCTCAAGCGAACGTCCCTGAAAATTCAGCACCAGGAAGTAAAGCCCCACTGACATCAACGTCAACGCCATCAGCGTGAGGTATTCATTCAAACGGCTCTCGCTAAAGTAACCAACCAGCGTCGCAAACAACGGCGGCGAGGCCAGCAGGATCACCATCGGAATGATGAGCAACCCCGCCACACCGGAAACATTCATTCGCTTCCCAAACTGCATTCGTTTCGGAAAGCGAATTGAAAGCCAGTTGCCGATCGTCGAACTGATGGTTGCGAAGATTACGAAGCTCAAGATTATGAACAGCAGGTTGTCGGCCGCCATATCTTGAAAGACGATCGTGTTGAGAATCAACAGGAACATCGAGAACACAAACGCCACCACCGCTAATGCGAGGTTCTTCCCGAGCAGGATCTTTCGTCTATCGACCGGCGAAAGAATCAGTGTGCGCATGCCGCCTTCTTCATAAGCGAACTGGTTGCACGAAAGACCGGCGAGAATCAGGAAGACGTAAAGCACACCGCCCGTTGCCATCAATCCGGAACCATAGGTAAAGAAGTCGTTGTCAGGTTTTGTGCTCCCGAATCTTTGCGAGTTCACCAGCCGGATGATGATGATTATCAGAGGCATGAGCGCCATCATTCGTACCTGCGCATTTCGCATGGCGTAACGGAGCTCTTTCTCAAAGATCGCCGAAAGCTCCGCTGAGACGAATGGCAGTTGCCAGCCCGAATAGCCCTCTGAAACGGTTGTGACTTCGCTCGCACGTCTCTGTTTCTTGCGTCCCTCGACACCGAGTGCAGCGCGACGCGCGATCCAGTAAGTTCCGAGTATCAAAACAATCGCGTATGCACTGAGCGTCAGGAACGCAGCACCGTAAGCGAGTGGATTGCTTACGGCTTCACCAACCAGCATGAACGCTGCGGCTCCCGGTGGCGTCCAACGCAACCACCAGATCGATTCCGCGTGTTTGAACAGGATTGGCGCTAACTGCCCGGCCGCCGCAGCTCCCAAACCCGCGACCGCGCCGATTAGAGCGACGATAGTTTCACCTCGCGCCCGTTTGCGACGAACGAGCGAACCGATCGTGGTTGAGAGCCATTTCGAAAGCGCGATACCGAAAAGAGTCGCCGGGATCGCAGTTAGCAACGCCCGCGACAGGTTGTCTGATCCCAATCCGGAGCCGATACAGATCGCGAGCACGGCCGGAAGTGCGAAGACGGAATGAAGCGTTGTTAGTTCGCTGAGGTAGTCAACTGCAAACAACTTGCGGAGGGTGATCGGATACATCAGCAGTTTGCCGGCGTCAAACTGCTTGCTGCCGCCAATACTTAAAGGTACTGTGGCCCACATCAGGTAGAGGATTCCGAGAATCGAAAAGAAGATGAACTCGGCTGAGGCCGCAGCCGATGAATCGTTGCCCGAAGCAGTGCGGCGAAACACAGTGCCCAACGTGCCCGGCGTGCTGAGGCCGTAAGCGAGGATGCCAAGCACCAGCGCGACGACGATAGACAACGCGAGCGCCAGCAGTATGCCCGCTATCGACGCTGCTTTATTGACCACAGCCTTCGACGAGCGAAGCGAGTTGCGCATCAAGCGCCACTTAAGCCAGATTAAGGTGAAGAGTTGAGACATCCCGTTAAGACTTAACCACAGATTACACAGATGATCCAAAACGCTTACGTCGGAATGGGTTCGAATCTCGGGGATCGCGCCGGCTATTTGTTACTTGCTGTGCGCGGCATGCTCGACGCCGGTCTCGATGTGATCCGGCTCTCGAGCATTTATGAAACAGCGCCGGTCGAGTACGAAAACCAACCGCCGTTTCTCAATATGGTCGCGGAGTTGCGCGGCTCTACGCTTCCCTCACCCGACCAAACACTGGCACGGATGCTGCGAATCGAATACGGCCTCGGCCGCACGCGCGACATACCCAAGGGACCGCGCACTATCGACCTCGATCTGCTGATTTACAAGGATCAAAGAGCGGATACTGAGTTTCTGACGCTTCCTCACCCTCGAATCTCGTCCCGCCGGTTTGTGCTCGTTCCGCTGAATGAACTGGTACCCGGCCTCGTTCACCCCGTCCTCGGAAAGTCTATAGCCGACTTATTAGCCCAAACCAAAGACCAATCAGCCGTCAAGCGCTGGAAGCCCTAGCATGGTTCCTGACTTTTCCCCTCCCAATGTTTCCCGCTATAATGCCCCCACTTGTTATCACGCCGGCGACATCTCCAAATTTCTCGTTTCACTGGCAATTCAATTGTCCACACATCGTGGTGTAAAGAGAGATAAAAAATGCCGTATCTCAAGCCTGAACGGCCGGAAAAGGTCAGTGCACCGTCTCTGCGATTAAGTAAACAACGTGGCGAACGCCTGGTTTGTCTAACCGCGTACGATTATCCAACTGCACGGGTCGTCGACGAAGCTGGCATCGACATCATCCTCGTTGGCGACAGTTTGGGGAATGTCGTTTTGGGGTATGGCAACACCGTCCCGGTCACGCTTGATGAAATACTGATCCATCTCAAGGCAGTTCGACGTGCGGTCCAGCGCGCTTTGCTGGTTGCTGACATGCCTTATGGAACGTTTCACACCGGCGATGATGACGCAGTCCGAAATGCGCTGCGGCTCGTCAAGGAGGGTGGCGCCGAAGCAATTAAACTGGAAGGCGGACACAAACGTGTTCACCTTGTGAAGCGGCTCGTCGATGAGGAAATCAGCGTAATGGGCCATATCGGCCTGACGCCGCAATCGATAAATCAACTTGGCGCCTATCGCGTTCAGGGTAAAACACCGAAGGCGGCCCAGCAGTTGATCGACGACGCGAAAGCGATGGAAGATGCCGGAGCGTTTGCAGTTGTTTTGGAAGTCGTGCCTCGCGAAATCGCCAGAATGATCACCGAAAGCATCAGCATTCCAACGATCGGAATCGGCGCCGGTGTTCACTGCGACATTCAGGTGTTAGTCCTTCACGACATGCTTGGTCTGTCGTTTGGCAAACAAGCGCGCTTCGTGCGGCCTTACGCTAACTTGCGTGAGGTGATGACCGATGCCGTCACCAGATATGCCGACGACGTTAGAAATGGGACTTATCCATCAGAAGCAGAGTCGTATGCGATACCCGCAGAGACCGCGGAAGAACTGGATATCGAGGTCCCATCGAGAGACTCAAAGGCCGAGAAGTCATAGTCCCAACCTCAACTTATGGAGATTATTAACCGCCGTCAGCGCATGAGTTCCGTCGCGCGCAAAATCCGCCGTGAGCAGGATAGGACTATCGGACTCGTTCCGACGATGGGCGCTCTCCATGAGGGCCACTTGAGTCTGGTTCGTGAAGCGAGACGCATGTGCGACGTGGTGGTCGTTTCAGTCTTCGTCAACCCGACGCAGTTTGGGCCAGGCGAGGACTTCGAACACTATCCGCGCGATTTGACCAAAGACACTGCGCTGTTGACTGACTACAACGTCGATTACATCTTCGCGCCGACTGTCGAGGAGATCTATCCGAAAGGTTTTTCAACCTTCGTCACCGTCGAGGGTCTTTCGGAACAACTCGAAGGCGCTTCGCGTCCTGGTCATTTTCGCGGTGTGGCGACGGTAGTAACGATACTGTTCAATACAGTTAGACCTGATTTCGCTTTCTTCGGTCAGAAGGATGCGCAGCAGGCGATGATCATTCGCCGCCTCGTAAAGGATCTGGCCTTCGATTCCGAGATCGTGATTCTGCCGATCGTGCGTGAGGATTCAGGCCTGGCGATCTCTTCGCGTAACCTTTACCTTACGCCCGACGAACAGAAATCGGCCACAGTGATTCATAAAGCGCTGGTCCAGGCGAAGACGGCTTACAAAGAAGGTGAAAGAAACGCCGGCAGGCTCATGGATCTTATTCGCACGACAGTCGAAGCCGAGCCGCGCGCTCGATTGGACTATGTGACCGTGGCTGACGCCGAAACTCTGGAGAAGATTGAACGGCTTGACGATCGTCCCACCCTGATTGCGCTTGCGGCTTATGTAGGAAAGACGCGACTGATCGATAATACGATTTTGAATAAAGTGAAGAAAGACGTTGCCGCACCACAGTAAAAAGCACATCAGTTTCACGCTCAACGGCGAACACACCGAAGTCGCCTTTGCCCCACACAAGACCCTGCTCGAAGTTTTACGTGAGGATCTGAATCTCACCGGGACGAAGCATGGTTGTGAACTGGGCGAGTGTGGTACGTGCGCGGTGCTGGTTGACGGACGCTCGATTCTTTCGTGCCTGATGCTCGGACTCGACGCCGAGGGTCGCGAAGTAAAGACGATTGAGGGCATGGCGAACGGCGCCGAACTTCATCCGTTGCAGCAGACGTTTGCCGATCTTGGCGCGGCGCAGTGTGGATATTGTTCTCCGGGGTTTCTCTTAGTAGCGGAGGAGTTGTTGCAGAAGACGCCAAATCCGACCCGGCCGGAGATTCAGGAGGCGCTCTCGGGGAACCTGTGTCGTTGTACTGGCTATATCAAGATCTACGAGGCGGTGGAATTGGCCGCCGCTCGGATGCGCGGCGAAGAAATGGAGTTACCGAAGGAGAGCATTTACGGACTGGAATGAAATCCGTGTAATCTATGTGATCTGTGGCTAAAAATTCTCTCGACATCATCGGAAAACCCTTTCGCAAAGTGGATGCGCGTGCGAAGTGTGTCGGCCAGACGAAGTTTGCTGACGACATCGTGCTGCCGCGGATGTTGTACTGCAAGATGCTGCGCACACATCTGCCTCACGCGTTGATCAAGAGTATCGACGTCTCCAAAGCGCTGGCACTGCCCGGCGTTTTTGCTGTTATCACCGGAAACGATCTGCCGATTCCATACGGGATTCTGCCCGTGAGCCAGGATGAGCACGCACTCTGCATCGACAAGGTACGCTTCATCGGAGATCCGGTCGCGGCGGTTGCAGCGATCGATGAAGACGTGGCTTTCGACGCGATGAATTTGATCGAAGTCGAGTACGAACCGCTCAACACGATCTCGACGATCGAAGAAGCGGTGCTGATCGACGAGCCGCGGATTCATGATTACGGCGATAGCGGTAACGTGCATAAGAAAGTGTCGCTCGAGTTCGGAAATCTCGAGGACGGTTTTGCCGAAGCCGATTTGGTTCGCGAAGATACGTTCTTCTATGAAGGAAACACGCACCTGCCGATGGAGCAGCACGCGGCCGTGGCTCACTTCGATTCCGATGGAAAGATCACGTTGTGGAGTTCTACGCAAACGCCGCATTACGTGCATCGCGCGCTGGCGAAAGTTCTTGGACTAGCTGCGAGTCATATTCGTGTGATCGCAACTCCGAACGGTGGTGGTTTTGGTGGTAAGAGCGATCCGTTTAATCACGAAGTCGTCGTTTGCAAGCTGTCGATGATTACCGGACGTCCGGTGAAAGTGACGCTGACGCGTGAAGAAGTTTTTTACTGTCATCGCGGCCGCCATCCAGTGTTGATGAAAGTCAGGACAGGCGTGAAGAACGATGGTGCAATCACCGCGATGCACTTTCAGTCGTTTCTCGATGGTGGCGCGTATGGAAGTTATGGCGTGGCCAGTACGTTCTACACCGGCGCATTGCAAACGGTGACGTATGACGTGCCGCGTTACAAGTTTCAGGGTCTCCGCGCTTTCACAAACAAACCTCCATGCGGTCCAAAGCGCGGACACGGCACGCCGCAGCCGCGTTATGCGCTTGAAGTTCATCTCGACAAGATCGCCGAGCAGTTGCAACTGGATCCGGTTGAGATTCGCCGCAAGCATCTCGTAGCGCCGAATACCGTGACGGCCAACTATCTGCGCATCGGCAGCATGGGCTTGGGCCAGTGCATTGATAAGGTCGCCGAAGGGTCGCGTTGGAACGAGCGCTTTTCATGGGATCAGGTGAATCGCAAGCTGCCTTACGGCAAAGGTATCGGGATCGCTTGTAGTTCTTACATCTGTGGCGCGGGCTTGCCGATCTACTGGAACAACATGCCGCAGTCGGGCGTGCAACTTCGACTCGATCGGCAGGGCGGCGTCTGTGTGATGTGCGGTTCGACCGACATCGGACAGGGATCGGATTCGATTCTCGCTTACATCGTCGCGGAGGTTCTGGGGATCGATCCGTTTGATATTCGCGTCGTTACGGCGGATACGGATCTGACGCCCGTCGATCTCGGAAGTTATTCGAGCCGGGTGACTCTGATGACTGGCAATGCAGCGATCCAAGCTGCGGAACGTGCGCGGGAGTTACTTGTCCTGGCAGTTGCGGAGAAGCTCGGCGTGCCGATCGAAAACATCTCGCTGGCCGAGCGTCGCGTGTTTGATGTTGAGAACCCGGAAGTTGGAGTGACGTTTGCGGAAGCGATTGTATTGGCGGAGTCAAAGTTCGGCACGATTGGTACGGTTGGTTCTTACTCGCCGCCACAATCGCCTGGGAAGTTTAAAGGATCGGGAGTCGGACC
>JBIOVO010000184.1:0-39774 GCA_044867735.1 Pyrinomonadaceae bacterium
TCTTTGCTCCGGAGGAGCGACATGTTTATAGAGCTGCCGTTCCTTAAGCATCCCGCTCCGTCAGGAGCGGAATGTAGATTGAACCACAAGACACACATTGCGCTACGCTGGAGCGTACAGATCTTTAGCCCGGCATTATCTATAAACATAGTGCTCCTACCGGAGCACTTTCACGAAGAAATGCGGTATAGCATTTCCGCCAGACCGAACCCGGAGCACTCTCGCGAAGAAACGCAGGAAAGCACTTCCGACCGACGCAGCCCACTAGCCCCACTAAAGAATAGTTTGATAGACTCGCGTCTTGGTCGCCTATGATTGTCCTCTAAAAAAGTGAGTTGCGCGCGGCGGATGCCGCCACATCACTGCGATTCGCGTCGGAGATCTATTCTACGGACGCGATGGGATGTGGTCGATCCGTGCGCGACAATTCATCCACTCCAAAACCCTTAAATCCAAGCATAAGTTCCGTATTGCTCGATGCGCGATAAGCGCGAGCCAGATCGACGTCTCGAGCTGACGTCTCTTTCTTTTGGGGAGAATCGATAATGAATAACCTGAGAACCCTCGGGTGGGGTGAATTTTTTGATGTCAACTTTCAACCGTACGCGGCCAACGGCTATTCCGCTGGACGCATCGCGCTCGAATACAACCACTTGTATCGCGTCTATTGTGAATGGGGAGAGGCGCTCGGCGAGGTCGCGGGAAGACTCCGCCACGAAGCTTTGGACCGAAGTGATCTGCCCATAGTCGGAGACTGGGTCGTGATTAGACCTGGCGCCGAAAGCGACAAAGTAACAATCCATGCTGTCTTGCCAAGGAAAAGCAACTTCACGCGCAAGGTCGCCGGCTCTCGCACCGAAAAGCAGATCGTCGCCGCCAACATCGATACAGTTTTCCTGGTCACGTCGCTGAATCAAGACTTCAACCCACGACGTGTCGAACGATATCTCATCGTTGCGTGGGAGAGTGGGGCTCGTCCGATCATCGTCCTGAGCAAGTCGGATTTATGCGATGAGATTGAAGAGCGAACACGGGAAATAAACGCAGTGGCAGGTGACGTGCCGATTCACGCTGTTAGCGTCGTCACGCAAAATGGAGTGGATGAGTTGGCACAGTATCTCAAACACGGACAGACCGTGGCGCTCCTTGGTTCATCCGGAGTGGGCAAATCAACGCTCATTAACGACTTGCTCGGCAGCGAATGTCTCAGAGTACAAGGAGCTCGAGAGCACGATGGACGAGGTCGCCACACGACGACACACCGAGAGCTGATCGTTCTGCCGCACGGAGGACTTGTGCTCGACACTCCCGGCATGCGTGAGTTGCAGCTTTGGGATGGAGAGGATGGCTTGCACATCGCGTTTGCTGACATTGAAACCGTGGCCAGTCACTGTTACTTCGGCGATTGCCGGCATCAGGATGAACCCCGATGTGCGATCCGCGAAGCTTTGACTGAAGGAACGATCGAGGCGGCGAGATATGAGAGCTATGAGAAGTTACAGAAAGAGCTGATGTATCTCTCGCGCAAGCAGGATGTCAGATCCGCGATCGCCGAAAAGAAAAGATGGAAGAAGCTCTCGCGGGCGGCGAGCCAGCGCTCAGAAATGAAGCGAAGGTAAACAGCGATCCACAGATTACACAGATTTTATTTATGGAATCTGTGTAATCTGTGGATGAAGAACCACATCAATCTGCTTCTACTTCTTCGTCACACGAATATCGATCCGCCGGTTTCGTTGCCGTCCTTCCGGAGTCGCGTTGTCGGCGACCGGAAACTGTTGACCGTAACCCTCCGCCGCAAGTCTTGACTTCGCAATGCCACGACCCGCAAGCGCATTCAACGTGCTGTCAGCGCGAGCTTGCGAGAGCTTGAGATTGTGAGCCGCATTGCCAGTGTTGTCGGTGTACCCACCGATCTTCACGTTTACCTGCGGGTAAGCCTTCAGTATCGCAGCTATGTTCCCCAGTTGTTCCTGTGAAGATGGCTTGAGCGTAGCTGAGTCAGTCTCAAACTCCAGGCGATCGAAGCTGAACCACGTTTCCTTGTCCACGGTTCTGCTCGCATCGCCAATGAAAGCCAACAGCTTGCTCTCCACACCATTGTTTGGAATGCGAAGACTGATGCCATCCGGCAACCTTGTCTCTACAAAGGCGCCAAGATTCGGTAACGCGCTCACCGGTGCTACCGGTGCAGGCGCCGCAGGCGCGGGTGCGACGGGTACTTCAGTTCGTGCGGGCTGTTGTGTCACTACCGGCCCCGCACGGCGCGAAAGAAAGTAAGCAAAGATACCGATCAAACCTGCCACCACCAGCAGTGGCAATAGCCACTTCCACGGACTCGATCTGGCGGCAACATGCGCGGGTGCTGTCACCACACGTTCACTGTCATCAAGAATGCGACGCGCGCCCGCCGCTGCGCCGCCAAGTGCGAGTACGCCGGCAAGACCAGCAGGGATGTATTGTAAGAACCTGTTCGGGCTACCCAACAGACTCGACAAGCTCGAAGCATTCAATCCGTTGCTGCCCAGGCGACGGCCAATCGAGCCGAGTAGTAGTGGCATTACCATGCTCGCCAAAGAAGTGACCGTCGAACGACTAAGATTGAGACTCGAAGAGATCCAATCGGTCACAGACTCGACCCTGCCTCCAAGTACGAAGTCGAGCAGCGATCGGCCGGTACCGGCCAAACGAGCCACTCCTTCAGAGCCGCCTGCCTCCGACAGGCTTACCGAAGTTAGATTGTTCTTCCTTATTACGTCGATTACATCATTCGCACCATCCGTGGTTGCAGCCTTTGCCGCCACTCCGCTTAAGACTGTCGGCACCAGACTCTCGAGAGCTGACGTAGCTTTCGCAGGGCTGATGCCAACGGCTGAAGCAAGTCGATTCAACGTGTCCCCGCTGAATTCGCTGGTGAGTTGTTTCAAAAGATCCGGAGCCATTTTGCTGGCCATGTGCGTTCCTCCTCCCCTTGTGAGTGACAAATCTTCGAAAATGAAGACACGTCGAGCGTTCGACTTCATGCTTGCGACGATAAACGCCTAAACCTGATCAGTCGAAAAAACTAAACTACTGGTTCCCGGTGCGACTCGAATACTGCCCCAGTGTGTTTGGAAACACCTGCACTTCGCCGGGAGCTCTTGTCTTATTTGCCGCTAGAACTGTTTCTGCCTTAACCCCGTCGCCGTAGGTTCCTTCCATGTCGCTCTTGTCGGGCGAAATCACAGAACCCTTGATCGAAATCCCGCCAAACACGCCCTTGGCTCGCGAGTAAGAGAGAATCTGCGCATCCATCTTGAGATCCGTGGAAGCGCTGGCGGTTCTCCCAACTGGCCCGGCAGCGACCGAAGCGTCGCCACCAAGCTCGAACTTATCGGAAAGCAGACTCTTCATCCCGCTTTCGTTCATCACGAGCAAGACAAGATCAACCGCCTGGCCACCCGCCTGCAAACCGATACTCCCCCCTTTGAGCTCGAAATAGGCAGGTGCAGACCATCCCGACGCCAATCGACAACTTGCGACGCCACGTCCGGCCTGGCCTCCCAGGATGAAGCCCCCTTTCTTGACACTCGGAAAGACCATAATGCATTCGGCCTTATCCATCAGGTCATTGGGAATACCCTTGTCCGGAGCTCCCATGATCTCCGTTAATACTTTGGCCGATTTTGCAGCCTGACTTGCGCCCTCTTTCGTGTTCGGACCCTTCAGTGGTGGTTCCGCGGGCGCTGATACAGTTGTTCCGGTTGCTGCTGGTTTCTGTTTGGTGCCCTTCTTACTTTGCGAGTTAACCAAGACGGCAGCCACGATCAAGCAGCTAAACACTGCGATCCAACGTGTGACAACTTTTCCCCACATTTCTACCTCCTTATGCCTGAGGTACCCAGCGTATAGGAACGAGTCGACGTTTGGAATACAGCAGATTACCGAAACCTTATTACACAGTTTCTGGCAATAATCGGCGGAACAAACGTGGAAAATGAGGTTCGTGAGAAGGTTTTAACCACAAAGACACAAAGACACTAAGACACAAAAACGGAAAAACAACTTAGTGTCTTAGTGTCTTTGTGGTTTAAGTCGAATCAGTAGTAGGTGATCACCCTTGCTTGCGCGGCGTAGGCGCGTAACGGTCCGCCCGCTTCGGATTGGATGAGTTGCGTTTTTTTGGTCCAGTTTCCATGAGTCGTATTCGATTTCGGTCGACGTCCGCTGCCGAAAGGTATCTCCGTCGAAATTTGTCGCTCCGATCTCATTTCCCTGCTCGTCATACGCGTGAACAAATCTTCGCTTCAGCGATCCATCGATCGCGTAAGTCGCTACTTCCAGTTTTCGCTTCTCATCGTCGTAAGTGTAGACCTTCTTTCCAGGTTCAGGAGCATGTGTGGTGAATGAATTCGGAGGGCGGTTGAACTCAAACGTCTCTTCTTCCAGGATTTTTCCTTCGACGTCGAAGCTGTAGATCACTTCCAGTTTGCGAGATGAGTGGAGCGCTCCACAACAAACACAAGACAAGCGAAGCTAAAAAATTTTTCATCTCCTTCAACTCCAACAAATTATCCGTTTGGTTTTTCACTAAATGAACGTGTCGTCAGAACGATCTTGCAAACGAATACAAAAATGATTTCAAAAAAGTGTTGACAGACAAATATCGCAGGAGTAGACTCCGCGGCCTCTACAAAACGTTAGCGGAAGCTGACGGACCTAAATGTAGTGATTCCTGTAAGAGACTACTCGTTCCTCGGTCCCGGTTTCTTTCTTGATTAAGCTCACTTGGTTAAGTAACCATCAGGACCCTGTCTCTCACATAAACGTTACGTTCAGCTTCCTTAGTTTTTTGGTTTGATCCTGAAGACTATGCGTTGCCAAGGTTTCAGTCGATCGTTTCTCAAGTTAGCAGGTTTACTCGGCGTCCTGCTGCTGTTTACCGCATGCCCTAAAGTACCAAAGGTCGTGCGCTCTACAGTGCCAGGCGCTTCCGGAGACAGCAAGCTTGACGTCAAGGTCCATGTTTCACCAAAGGCCAACAACAACAACCCGGTAGCAGTTGATCTGGTGCTTGTTAAAGACAAGAAGCTGCTCCAGGAATTGATGAAGATGTCGGCGAGTGAATGGTTTGAGAAACGTAACCAGGTGGCGCTGGATTATCCGAAGGAAACGGCACTCAACGCAGGAAGATGGGAATGGGTGCCAGGGCAACAAGTACAACTCGATCAGGTGCCGGTGAAGCTGGAGATTTCGGGCGGAGTCATTTTCGCCAACTACTTCAGCGCGGGAACACATAGAGCTCCGATCGATCCTCGCAAAGGTGTTTTGATAACTCTCGGCGACGAAAATCTATGCGTGCAGTCGCTGAAAGAAGCAGTAAAACCGTGCGGACGGGCAAGCAAATAAGTGGGGGCGAGTAAAGGTATGACCACTTATGAACGCCTACGAAATACCCGACGCCATTCAGTGGCACGAAGGTTTGCTACTGACGCCGCAGCACTTTCAACAACTGTCCTCGCGGCATGAGGCATTAGTCCAATACGGCACCTCTCTCATTGCCCCTTTTTGCTGGGGAGTACGCCGTTTCAAGCATCACGCGATCAGTCTGCCGGTCGGCAAACTTCGAGTTCTCGAACTTGAAGCCGTAATGCCAGACGGACTCGTTGTAGTCCATGGCTTGCACAGTTCCGGCCGTGACGACGTCCTCGAGATCGATCTCAATCCATTTGCCGAGAAGATGGGCGATGAGGGCGCGATCGTTCAGATCGCCGTCCCCGCACGACAACACGGAAACGGCGACGCGCTCCGTTATCAATCATTCACGGGCGATCCGATTCCGGATGAGATCTCCTCAGGAAAACCGCGCACTATTCACCGCCTAAAGCCGCGGCTTACGCTGCACGTCGCAGAAAAGATTCCGAGTGACTACGTCGGTTTCCCACTCGCGCGCGTCTTCCACAAAGATTCCTCGTTCGCACTGGATGATAAGTTCATTCCACCGCTGCTGACTATTCCCGTCAAAAGCATCGACGACGATACTGCGTCCGCTTCCGCCAAGCGTTTAGGTCAGATGTGTTCGCAGGCGGCGATGCGTGTGCGCAAGCGAGCGATGTATCTGGCGGACGAAGCGAGAAGCCGGACCGCGAAGCACCGGTGCAGTGAAGACGAACTGAAAACTCTCATGCTCAGTCTCGTTGGTGCATTGCCTGGCTTCGAGGCTGTGCTCCAGACCGGCTGTACGCATCCCTATCTGGTTTACATCGCTGCCTGCAATCTGGTGGGCCACCTGGCCATGCTCAGCAAGGAAATGGTCCCGCCCGCTTTTGCTCCGTACAACCACAACGATCTCAATGCGACGTTCGAACCTGTTTTCGAGTTTGTCGATCGCGCGCTGGATCACGGTGTGCCTGTTTCGTACAAGACCTTCGTGTTTCGCTATCACGAAGGAGCTTATGAAATCCCGTTCGAAGGCACGTGGATGAAAAAACGGCTGGCGCTCGGGATCAAAGGCACGCGTGGTATGTCGGAAGACGAAGTGGTTCGCTGGGGTGAGAGCTGTTTGATCGGATCGCAAGGCCGAATCGAGTTACTCCGAGCGAATCGAATCAGAGGCGCCGTTCGTAAACACGCCCATCAAGTTGGCGACATCGTTACGCCAAACGGCGTTGTGCTCTTTTCTCTGAAGCCCGATGAGAGTTTTGTCGAGCCGGAAAAGCTACTGCAAATCGTTAACCTCGAGGGACCTCGACCTTCCGAGATCACTCTGTACGTAATGGACAACTAACCCGGATTCAGTGGCACAAACCTACGCTGCGTCTTTCATGAATCCGGGTTAGCAATAACCACTAAACCAGCGTTGGCATTTGTGCCGTTTGGATCCGATCCAGACCCGGGAGGAGTTTTGTTTCAAGAGCCAAAGTTAGCTTTAAGGATCTTGTCATGAACAATCCTGTAATCCTGTCAAAAAGCAGGGACAGGATTAACAGAATGTACAAGATGTCATTCCACCTGAGAAGGGTCTCTAAATTTGAGGTAATCCGATGAATGCGAGCCTGACAAATGAATCTTTTCTGTTAGCGCAGTTTCGTGATTTCTACAGTGAGGTCATTCGTCTCAAGCGTCTGATCGAGAACAGCGGTGGAATGCATACACCTGAAATTGCTCCGCCGGAAGAGCCTGACGCCGGGGCCGTCTTCGACGCCAACATCACGGCGAAAGTACCGGCCTTCGATAAGGCAATGTTGCAGACATTCTCCGGAGCGCAACAGATAACCTCGCTCGCGGTGCGCGACATTGACGATGCGCTGGAACCAACTTCCGAACAATCGAAACTAGCGCTGCTCGTGCGACAGAACCTGATCGCTCTGTTTCGCCGCAATGCCGTTCAGATCCTGCGCGTGGCCGGAAAACCAACGGACAACTACTTCGAAGCTCAGTACGTGATGGCAGCGTTTGCCGACGACGTTTTCATTCACCTCAACTGGGAAGGCAAACGAGCCTGGACTTCGAACTTGCTGGAGACCGCGCTCTTTCGAACTCACCTCGCCGGCGAAAAATTCTTTGAGAAGTTGGACCAGCTATTGCGCGATCGCGATCCGGCTGACAGGAGTTTGGCTGCTGTCTATCTCACTGCGCTGGCGCTTGGATTTCGCGGCAGGTATCACGGCCTCAACGATCACGGCAAGATTCGTCGCTACCGAAAGGAGCTGTTCAGCTTCGCCTTTCGCCGCCCGGCGGATCTCGTTGGCACAGCCAAGGTCGGCTTCCCGGACAGTTACGGTCACAACCTGCGCAACGAGAAGAGAAAGAAACTTACAAATCCGCGCGTCTGGCTGGGAGTGCTGGCTGTGGTGCTCGTGACTTACCTCGTTGCATCGCACGCACTCTGGATGAGACTAACGTCTCGAATCGAGCAATCAAACCAACAAATCGTGGAAGTTGAAAAACGGCTGGACGCGCTTCCGCCGCCCCAATAACCGATCACTTGCAAAGGTAACCATGTCCCTAAACGTGTTACTGATACTGACTGCGATTCTCCTCCTGCTGCTAGGCACCGCGCTATTTCTTTATCTGGTGCTCAGGCGCTCGCGCAAGATCTCATTTGCCGTAGACCCGGCTGCCAAAGCTGAAACTGAAAAGAAGGAATCCTCCAAGACTGACTTTCTGCAATTCGCTTCGGACATCGAACTCCGCACATCTTTCCGTCGTGCTCTCCGAACACTTAAGACGTACGTCACTGGTCGAGACTACCTTTATCGCGCGCCGTGGTACGTGTTGGCCGGGGAGTCGAAATCAGGAAAGACGTCGCTGATCGAAAGCAACGCTCTTAACGAGTCAGTTAAGGAATTGGTTGACCGAAGCGGTCGCCGGTTGAATTGGTACTTCTTCGACGAAGGCGTCGTCATCGACGTCGCGGGCGACTTCGTGCTGCGCAATGACGGCACTGCCAATCATCGAGGGTGGAACACGATCCTGCGCTTGCTCCAAAAGCATCGGCCGCAGCGTCCACTCGACGGCCTTGTGCTAACGATTCCCTGCGCCGACCTGGTGGGTGAGGCGGAGTTGGATCATGAGCGGCGGTTCAAGCTCGAGCAAAAAGCTCTCAGTCTCTACAAGAAACTCTGGCAAGCGCAAAAGATCCTCGGCATGCGATTGCCAATTTATGTTCTCGTCACTAAGTGCGACGAGGTCACGGGCTTCTCGAGTTTCTGCAAACAGCTTCCCGAAAAGCTGCGCACGCAGATGTTTGGCTGGTCGAATCCCTCGACGATCGAAACCGCTTACGGTTCGGAATTGGTCACGCAGGCGTTCGAGAGTGTTCACAACCACCTTTCATCGCTCCAGTTTGAGATCTACGCGGAACGCGACGAGATCGAAGATGCCGACGATCTTTTCCTGCTGGCGCCGACGTTTCAAACGATGCGCGAACCGCTGCGTATCTATCTCGACTGCCTGTTCAAGCAAAGCGCGTATCACGAGTCGTATCTCCTTCGCGGCATCTACTTCTGCGGCGAAGGAAAAGCACAGTCTAACGACTTGCTTCCGCCGTCGCCTGCGAATGAATTGGTGGTCCCGGCCGACGTCCCAGCCGACGTTCCACCCGACGTTCCAATAGCCACGCTGCAAACGTCAACGCCTGTCACGACCGCGAGAAAGCCGATCTTTTTGTTGGATCTCTTCAAAGAGAAGATCTTCAGCGAGTCATCGTTGGCCCAACCCATCCGCCGCATTGCGCTCTCACGGAATCGGATGGCGCTCGCCGCGCAAGTGCTCTCGTTGTTGATCGTGCTGGTTGGAGGTGGCGGGCTCGCCGTGACCTACAGCGCCCTGGTTCGCGAGGAAGAAGAGCTCTACCAGTTTCTGACAGTCGAAGTCCGCGATCTGAAGACGATCGAAGCCTTCCGCATAGACTTCAGGCGTTCCGCAGCCAATGCAACTACGCGCGAGGAATTGCTCAATCGCAGAGCGCGGTTGTTGGAAAGCGGTGAAGCGAGATTGCTAACAGGCATGGCGAACATGGATGCCAGAAGGTTCCGATCTGCCTTCATTCCCAGTTCGTGGTTCAGTGGTATCGACAAACGACTTGAAGAATCGATCGGGGCCGTTTTCAAGTACGTCATCTTTGAATCACTGCGGCTCGACATGACACAGCGAGCAAAGAGTCTCCTGAGCGCCCATCCGAATCATGTGACGAATGCATCTCTCGAAGAAGACTCCAGCGATAAGAATACATCTACGGCGGAAGAGGTAACTGCCGCTTCAGCATCGCACTTCACTCCAGACTTTCAACTGAGTTTCTACGTGGAGCAGTTGGGCGACTTTCGCATCAACCTAGAACGTTATAACCGGCTTGTCGGCAACGATTCCGAGTCGATCACCACTTTGCGGCAGCTTGTTACTTACCTCGATCACACGCCTATCCCCGCCAACTTCGACAAGAGCAATTATCTCTACCAACACGCCATGTTCAAGGCTGAGGGACGGCCGATCGACTCGGCGCGCTTCTACAAAGAGAGCGCCACTCGAGTCGGCGACTTGATCGAAGATTTCTACGCGGGTTCGTTCAACCAGAAAGGTGTCACCTACGAACACCTGAACGACATTGCCGAGACTGAATCACTGCTTAGCCGGCCCGAGTACACCTGGCTGTCGACGTTTGTTTTCGATCCTCACTCGCCGTTCCACGGCATGACGCTCTCGACCGGACTCGGCGAGTTGAGGAAGGCCCTCCAGGATCTGCGGCGCGAAGAGTTCATGTCGCGAGAACCCGCAGACTATGAGTTATCACTTCCTGCCGAGCAACCTCGTTATCAACACTTCGTTCGACGCGTGCTCGTTTGGGATCAGGATTCACTGCGGCAAGCGATCGCTTTGCACGATCAGTACGAGAACTTCGTCGAGACGAAGAACTACCAGCGCGCCGAGTATCTCGACAACTCCGTCAAGCAAGCCGCTCGCACTCGTTTGAAGACGCGAATGACCCGGCTGTTCCGGCAGGCGCGTAAGTATCAGGCGCTCGCACCCGCCACCGAAGGCTCGGCACTGCGCGCGAGCCTGATCACGGAAATCAAGAGTCTTCAGGAAGTACAACCGACTCTTTCGCGCGTGTTACAGGTTTCAGCCGGTCTCGGCATCGACGGAGAACTGCGCGGCGCATTGTCACAACAGGTTGGCTATCTCTTGCGAGGTATTCATCGGGAGTTTGTGACACAGCAGTTTTACTCAATGAAGCATGCCGATTTCTCGTGGTGGAATGGGAGTCAGCCGGTTTCTTTTGTCGCCTACGATCTGGCGAGTCTCGAAGATCTGAATGGCTACCTCTTGTTGCAGCGGAAGAACATTGCGTTTCTGGCCCGCGATCTCGCGGTGCCGCTGCTGACGTTGTCAGCCGCTGAAAATATTTACACGCAACAGGGAACGTTTGACTGGAACGAGATCCTGACGGACCTCGATGCGTTCGACAACAAGCAGCCGGGAAATCCGATTGCCGCGCTCGAAACGTTCATTGCGGTCGAGATGGACCGCGTGAGTCTCGATGGTTGCTCCACTCTCAGGCTGCCCACCGAAGGATCTCGCGACTACTTTCTGCGAATTCGAAATTCCTTGCGCGCGCAGTTCCATCGTCGCTGCACTTACCTCGCGCGCCTCAAAACCATAAGCGACACCCTCGAAGCACTCGCCAACTACCGCGAGATTGAGGAGTCGTTCAACAAGAGTCTCGCCGGCGGTTTTCCGTTCACCGATCTGGGAACACGTCCTGACTATCCGGATCTCGATCCGTCGGAGATGCTGAAGTTCTTCCGTCTGTTCGACAGTAAGGAGAAAGCGGCCCGCGAGGCGTTGATACGCAGCCACGTGTTCGGAGCTTCTTCCAGACAGGCAGAGGAGTTTCTCGATCAGGTGTCGCAGGTGCGTCAGTTCTTTGCTCCGTTTCTGGAGAAGAAGCAGGGGCCGGTGTTCGACTTCCGCGTGCAGTTTCGAGTTAACGGAGAGCAGGAGATCGGCGCCAATCAGATCATCGATTGGAAACTCGACGTGGGCAAACAACAGTTTGCTTATCTCAGCGACGCTCTCGACGGTCGTTGGACCTTTGGCGATCCTGTTCGTCTGACTCTCCGTTGGGCCAACAACTCACCCGTGGTTCCCGTTACGGGTGCGAGTCCGGCGCAGGTCAAAGTCAAAGACAGAATCGCGGTCTTCGAGTACGACGATCGCTGGTCACTCTTCACGCTGCTGTTGAAGCACGGCTTGATGTTGAAACGCGCCGGCACGACAGCCGATTGCGATCAAGGTTTCGATCCCAGTCCTTACACACTCAAGTTCACTGTCAGAACCGATCCCGATCCGGCCGGGCAACCGATGCAGCGCACCGAGTTGAAGAGTTCAAACGCGGAAGTGTTCATGCGGATAAGTCTCGCCACGGCCAACAAGCAGGAACCCTTGATGCTTCCATGCTTTCCGAAGAAAGCGCCGCCTGTACCGGCCTTCCCGGTCATTGTTGAAAACCAGGAGCAGATGAAATGAGCGCCGTTGCAATTTCACAGAAGATCGAAGTCGAAGCCTTGCTGGAACCGATTCCCGGAATGAATCCGGCGGGCGAGTTGCTTCGCTATGAGGGAACTTACGATCGCATCGCCGAAGCCCGTCGCGAAGACGATCCAACTCTCAGTCAGGGCATCTACAAATCCACTCTCAAACGAGCTGATTGGGCCACGGCCGCAACGATCTGCGTTGATACGCTGACAACTCGCACCAAAGATTTGCAAATCGCCGGCTGGCTCCTCGAAGCATGGCTGCACCTCGATGGCTTCGCCGGAGCGGCCAGAGGGTTGAAAGTGCTGGCCGGACTGTGTGAGCAGTTCTGGGACGACGTGCATCCGCTTATCGAAAGCGGAGATCTCGAGGGCCGTATCGCGCCGTTCGAATGGATCGAGCAGAAGCTCTCACTCAAGCTCAAGCAGATTCCACTGACGATGGAAGGCGAGAATAGAGAGACTTACTCATACGTCGATTGGGAACGCGCCTGCCACTTTGAAAACCTCGCCATGAAAGATCCGCGCGCGTTGCAGGAGGCGCTCAAGAAGATCAATCCGACAGTGGGTGATTTTCGCGCCGCCATCCTGGCCACGGATCGTTCGCTCGTTTTTGGTCTCGTTCAGGACCTTGAAGAATCCATCGACGGCTGCATAACTCTCGAACAGATCCTGGACCAGCAGTGTGGTAGAGACGCGCCCGGCATGCGTCAGTTCAAAGAAGCACTGCACCTGATTCACCAGCTCATTTCCCAGGATCTCCTCGCAGGCGAAGAAGAGGCCAGCCCGAGTGAAGCCGAGTTTGAGGGCGATGAATTGGACCAGCCGGAGGTGGAACTCTGGACCAGTGGCCCAATTCGCAGCCGTGCCGACGCTTACCGGCGTCTGGCAGAAGCAGCGGATTACCTGCTGCGCACCGAACCTCACAGTCCTACGCCATACCTTGTGCAAAGAGCAGTCGAGTGGGGGCAGATGAGTTTACCCGAACTGCTTCAGCAAATTGTTCGCAATGAAGGTGAGTTGAACGAGATTGACAGGTTACTGCGGCTGACCGGAAAGAGGTGGCCGACATGAAGTAACCAAAGCACCAAAACGCGCGCAATTATTCGAAGAAGTTTATAAACCTCAACCCCCAACCAAAAAGGAGAGAAGTCGATGCCAGAAAGCACACAACACAAACTGGATCGGATACGTCCTCCGCGGGTGCAGATCACCTACGACGTGGAAACCAGAGGTTCTTTCGTAAAGATGGAACTTCCCTTCGTCGCCGGGATCCTGGCCGACCTTTCAGGAGACGCAGCCGACCGCAAACCACTTCGGGAACGCAAGTATGTCGAGATCGATCGCGACAACTTCAACGAAATCATGACGTCGATTGGACCAAAAGTGGCCTTAAACGGAGACGGAAAGACTTTATCGTTTGAGAGCCTCGATGACTTCAGTCCGATCAAGGTTTTAGAAAAACTCGAACTGAACGCTCGTTACCAGAAGCGCTCGCATTTGTCCGACCTAGTCGCCAAGCTCGACGGCAACGTCAAGCTTCAGGAGAAGCTCATCGGCGTGCTTAAAGATAAGACGAGTCTCAAGGAAATGAAGATTAGGGTCGATGAGCTCAAGGGGATGGTGAATGAGAAACCAGCCGAGCAAGCGCAAGCTGAATCGCCCGAAACGCCGAAGGATCCCGAAGGAGGTAAGAAAGAATGAGCACACCTCAACGCATAATCGAGCTGGAAAGCAAGGTAAAGGCCTTTAACGAGGCTTTGGAAACCAAACTGGTCCGCGATCATACGCAGGCAAAGCAGGCCATCAATGCGATAGCCGAACTCATCGACGAGGTCGATGCCGGCGAGATAACGGTCACTGAAGATACCGATCTGATCGGCGTCATCAACCAGCGCATCGCCGTACTCGATCAGGAAGTGGACGATGGTCTCAACGCAGTGATGCACCGCGACTCCTTCCGCAAGCTCGAGGCGTCGTGGCGCGGTCTGCACTACCTCGTCAGCCATGCTGAAACCGGAACCATGCTGAAGCTTCGTCTGCTGAACGCAACCAAAGACGAGATTCAGAAGGACCTGGAAAAGGCGGTCGAGTTTGATCAGAGCGTCCAGTTCAAGAAGATCTACGAAGAGGAATACGGGACGTTCGGTGGCAGTCCGTACAGCGTGCTCATCGCCGATTACGAGTTTGGACGCAGTCCACAGGACATCAAATGGCTCGAGAAGATGTCGAACGTGGCGGCAGCGGCCCATGCTCCGTTCATCGCGGCGGCGAAACCGCAGATGTTCGACATGGACTCCTTCGATGAGCTCGGCAATCCTCGCGACCTTGCGAAGATCTTCGAGAGCTCTGAGTTGGTTCCGTGGCGTGCATTCCGCGACAGCGAAGACTCGCGTTACGTCGCGCTCTGTCTGCCACACTTCCTGCTGCGCGCTCCGTACGGCAAGGACATGCGTCCGGATGCGAATGGCGAGGATCAGAAAGAGCGTATTACCGGACGTACACCGTCGGAAGACGTCGACTTCCATGAAAAAGTTGACGACAATGCCCAGGACTACTGTTGGGGTAATGCAGCCTACGCCCTCGGTGAACGCATCACGAATGCATTCGCGCTTTACAAGTGGACCGCCGCCATTCGCGGTGTCGAAGGCGGAGGACTGGTCGAAGGACTACCGGCGATAAATTTCAGAACGAATGAAGGCGATACCGTTTTGAAGTGCCCGACTGAAGTCGCCATCACCGACCGCCGCGAGAAGGAACTGAACGATCTCGGCTTCGTCACACTGGTCCATCGCAAGAACACCAGCAACGCGGCGTTCTTCGGCGGTCAGACGACGCAGAAACCGAAGGTCTATCAGGACCCGCAAGCGACCGCTAACGCGCGTTTGTCCAGTCAACTTCCCTACGTCATGGCCGCTTCCAGGTTTGCGCATTACATCAAGGCAATGATGCGCGACAAGGTCGGCAGCTTCATGACCAAGGAAAATGTTTCTGACTATCTCAACAAGTGGATCGCAGATTACGTTCTGCTTGACGACAGGGCTTCGCAAGCGTCGAAGGCCTCGTACCCGCTGCGCGAAGCTCGTGTAGACGTCGAAGACGTCGTCGGCAAGCCCGGTGTGTACAAAGCCGTCGTCTATCTGCGTCCCCACTTCCAGCTCGACGAACTGACAGCTTCAATTCGTCTCGTCGCTGAACTGCCGCCGCCCGCGGCTGCATGAAACTCTAACCTGACTTAACGGAGGACATATGGACGTATTGTTGATGAAAGTGACTCCGGAGATTCCCGGAACCTGCACGATGGATAAGTTCGAAAAACAGATCGAACTCCTTTCATTCAGTCATGGTGTGGCGATGCAAATCACCGGCGACGTAAGCAACACCGAAAGGACGTCGGGGAAACCGAACCACCAGGACTTCACCATTACCAAGTATCTCGATCAGTCTTCGCCGAAAATCAACGAAGCTTGTTGCAAGGGCGACAACTTCACGAGCGTCGAAGTCGTGGTCGGCCGAAACGATAAGGGCGCGGTCATCCCGCTGATCAAGTACACGCTGAAGAATGTTGTGCTCTCTTCAGTGTCGATTGGCGGCGGCGGCGGCGATAAACCGGTTGAGACAGTGACCTTGAACTACAACCACATCACCTGGGACTTCCACACGCAGAAGGCCGAGGGTGCGGAGCAGGGTCACGTCGATACCAAGTGGGATCTGGCCCTCAACAAGGCCGCGTAATTT
Organism: Pyrinomonadaceae bacterium; assembly: GCA_044867735.1. Taxonomy (GTDB): domain Bacteria; phylum Acidobacteriota; class Blastocatellia; order Pyrinomonadales; family Pyrinomonadaceae; genus PSRF01. The sequence continues at coordinate 15,753 of JBIOVO010000184.1, forward strand.
TTGGCGGTGTCTTGAATGAAGGTCCCTTCTCTGTGGTTCTCTGCGAATCCTCTGTGCCCTCTGCGGTTTGAGAGTGCGCTCTTAAACGCAGAGAACGCTGGGATACGCAGAGGACGCAGAGAAACCAGCACATGAGGTAAACCCGTGGCAGATCCTAAACCGATAGTGGGCGCAAGGCCGTTGCTCTTCGATCGTCTGATCGTTTTTGATCCGCATGAAGAACAACGGCCTCCACAAATCACAACCGGCGACGAATCGAAACGCCAGGTCCGCTTTGTGAAAGACGAACGAGAGCGGCGCTCGCATTTCCTTAATCGCCAGGAACTAAGAACCTCGGTCCGGCGGGAGTTGGAGCGGTTGCTTAACACGCGCTGCTCCATCCCGTTGCACCGGGTCGGCGAAGAGGAAAGGTCTGTCGTGAACTACGGCATTCCCGACTTCTCTTCGCTCTCACGCGACAACGCCGACGACCGTGCGTTGATCGGCTCGATCGTGGGCCTAACAATTTCCGCCTTCGAACCGCGGCTGCGGCACGTCTCGGTGGAAGTTACACCAGCCTCGCAATTTGAATATTCATTGCAACTAAACATTAGCGCCGACTTAATAGTCGGCACGTTCAATGAACCGGTTTTGTTTCCGGTGACCTTGAACAGCAAGAGTGGAACGGTGGCGACGAATGATAGCGAATAGTCACGAAGAACTTTTGCAGTACTACAAGGCGGAGCTCTCTTACCTGCGCCGCATGGGAGGCGTCTTTGCGGAACGCTATCCCAAAGTCGCAAACCGTTTGGAGTTGGGGCGTGATGAGTGTGCCGATCCGCACGTCGAGCGGCTCATCGAGGCGTTTGCTTTTTTGACCGGGCGCTTGCAACACGAGATCGACAGCGAGTTTCCCGACATCACGAGCGCCTTGCTCAACATTCTCTATCCGCAACTGACGAGTCCGATTCCTTCAATGGCGATTGCGCAGTTCAACGTCGATCCCAAAGAAGGAAAGATGACCACCGGCCTCACGATCGAACGGCACACACAACTGTTCGCCGATGGGCAAAAGGGAGAGCTCTGTCGTTTTCGCACTTGTTATCCGGTCACGCTCTGGCCGTTGCGAGTGGCCGGCGCGGCGCTCGAAAGTACGCAGCGGTGGGAGTTCATCGATGCGGATAGTAGCGCGGTCACAGCTTTGCGGCTGAGACTGGAATCTCTGGGCGGCGGCAAGTTCAATGAACTGCCGATCGATCGCCTCCGCTTTTATCTGAATGCCGACTCGAAAACACTCTACGAGCTTCTGTTTTGCAACACGCATGACGTTGCTATCCAGGTTCCCGATTCGTCGGCGCCGATCTATCTCGGCGTCGACTCCATTAAGCCCGTCGGGCTTGAAGTTTACGACGACGTATTGCCGCATCCGGCGAATGTTCATCCCGCATACATGCTGCTGCTGGAGTACTTCGCTTTTCCGAAACAGTATCTCTTTTTCGATCTCTGTTTCGATCAGGACAATCCCGCTCATCGCGAATCGACCAGGACGCTGCGCGATCTACTGAGCACTTACCAGACCGACAAGCTGGACATCCTGTTACTGCTCAACCGCAGACCGCAGGAGAATCTCGTCGTTGACGAAAACACGTTCGCGCTCGGTTGCACTCCGATCGTCAATCTCTTTCCCAAGACTAGCGAACCGATCCGTCTCGATCATCGCAGCCTCGAATACACACTGATTCCGGATAAACGTCGCGAGCGAACAACCGAGATCCACTCGATTCTTTCCGTGTCAGCTTCCGCGAACGGCGGGGACACGAGTCAACGTATTGAGCCGTTCTATTCCTACAATCATCAACTCGAGGAATCGGAGCACAAGGCGTTCTGGCATGCGCGCCGCGTACCCGCGCAACGAAAAGATCTGCCGGGCACGGAGATGGTCTTGTCGTTTCTGGATCTCAATCTGAAGCCAAGTTCGCCGGCCGTGCAAACTGTTTACGCACACACGTTGTGCACAAATCGCGAACTCGCCACGGAGCTCCCGGTCGGCGCAGTGTTTCAGATGGAGCAACACGTGCCGCTCAATCCCGAACGGCCAATCGTGTGTCTCGGAAAACCGACACGACCGTTGCCGCCTCCGCTACGAGGAGAAACCGCCTGGCGTCTGATTTCGCATCTTTCTCTCAACCACTTGTCGTTATCCGAAGAGCAGGACAGTTTGCCGGCGTTCAAGGAGATCCTGCGCCTCTACTGTCTCAACGAAACTCATCATCAATTGATCGAGGGAATCAAAGAAATGTCCTGCCGCAAGATCATGCGTCACATCCGCGACGATCCGTGGCGCGGGTTTTGTCGCGGTAACGAAGTGACGCTGGTGCTCGACGAGAACTGCTACGAAGGCAGTGGAGCATTTTTATTCGGCGCCGTATTGAACCGCTTTCTGTCTTCTTACGCCGCCATGAACTCGTTCACTCAGTTGGTAATCAAAAGCAAGCAACGCGAAGGGGTCTGGAAAACATGGGAACCCATGTCGGGAGAAGCAATACTCCTGTAAAGAACTACGGCTGGGGAAAAGAGTCCACCGTCGAAGACTGGCTCTTCGATGAAGGACACCAGTTTGACTTCTTTCAGGCAGTGCGGCTGCTCGAGATCATTCACAGCAACAACAGCGATGGTCCAGCCGAACATCGCGAACAGATTTCTCCGCCCGGACACGCTGCCGATCCCACCCGTGAGATCGTCCACTTTCGCTCCGCCGTAAGACTCGACTTCCCTGCCAGCGACATCGAACACGTCAAACGCAGGCGGGACATTCCGCTGCGTGAGCAACCCGCGGCGCCATCCGAGATGACCGTCAACTTCCTCGGACTCGCCGGCTGTCTCGGCGCACTCGATATTTCGAGCACCGCTCTGGTGCTGCAACGCACTTCACATGACGATAAAGCGCTGCGAGATTTTCTCGACATCTTCAACCACCGCCTGGTTTCTCTGTTGTATCGAATTCGCAAGCACCACCGCGTGGGCCTGGTGTCCAGCGCACCTGGCGAGGATCACGTCGCGCGTTACCTGTACGCGCTTATTGGTCTCGGAACGCCGCGTTTGCACGGCCGAATGCATGTCCGCGATCGTTCCCTGCTGCACTACGCCGGCATTCTCGCGCAACAGCCTCGCTCGATGTTGGGTCTGCGGCAAATCCTCAGCGACTACTTTCGAGTGGAAGTGGAGATCGTTCAGTTCACCGGCAAGTGGTGCGATCTTGAGGAGGATCAGTGGACCACGATCGGCAAATCCGGAAGGAACCAGCGTCTGGGACAAGACTCGGTGGTCGTCGGTACGCGAGTTTGGGATCAGCACGCGCGCTTTGAGATTCATCTCGGACCACTCGGTCTCAAAGAGTTCGAGAGTTTCCTGCCGACGGAGTGGCGGTTTGGCGCGCTGTGCGATCTCGTTCGTTTCTACGTCAAGGATGAGTTTGACTTCAACATTCGCTTAACACTCAAGGCTGCGGAGATTCCGACAGTCTCGTTGAGCACGGAACCCGCCCTCTCATGGACCTCCTGGCTTGGACCATTACACACAGTTCAGAACAATGGCCATAAGCCACAAGCGGGCGAGGACCCATACATTGTGATCACTCCCGAGGCGCTGCGACTTGAGAGCAGCTCGATCAAGAGCCGCTTTCTCCATCGCCTGCCTAGCGGCAAGCAGGCGGAATTGTTGTCGATCAGGGAACGCACAATACAGAAGAGCCGGGTGGTGATGTTACAGGGCGATCCGGGTGTTGAGATGTACGTCATCAGGCGCGGAAAAGTGCAGTTGTCTCGTTGTGAAGAGCACGGCAAGGAGACCGTGGTTGGAGTTCTAAGCGAGGGCGACACGTTTGGCGAAAGGGCAATGCTGAGAAGCAAGCCCTACAGTGAAACCGCTCTTGCGCTCACTGATTGTGAGATCTCAGTCCTCACCCGCGAAGACTTGAGACCCGTGGTCGAAAACAACCCGAGTCTGAAACGAACGATCGAGGCTTACCGAAACCATGAAGAACCGGAGGTTGCTCCTTACCAGCAATTTACAAGAAGACGATGAGCGCTATTTACGTACAGGATAATCTCAAACTCAAGGTCACAACTCCGTTGGGACCAAACAAGCTTTTGTTGCGCGCATTTCGCGGCGAAGAACGGATCTCGAATTTGTTTCACTTCAACCTCGAGATGGTTTCTGAAGACAACGCGATCGATTTTCAGTCGATCGTCGGCAAGCCGGTAACGATCACGCTCAAGCTTGACGATGATGCCGATCACTATCTCAACGGCATCGTAGGCCGTTTCGTTCAGGAAGAAACAAACCTTCGTCTCACTCGTTATTATGCCGACATTTATCCCTGGTTCTGGCTATTGACGAAAACGTACGACTGCAAGATCTTTCAGAACAAGAGCACGCCGGAGATCCTCGAGAGTGTCTTCTCCGATCTTGGATTCACTGATTTCCGCAACGACTTGAAGAGCAGTTATGAGAAACGCGAGTACTGCGTTCAGTACAACGAAAGCGCTTTCAACTTCGTCTCGCGGCTGATGGAAGAAGAGGGAATCTTCTATTACTTCGAACACAGTTCAGACAAACACACACTCGTGTTGGGCGACGATGCCGACGCCCACAAGACCTGTCCGGGACTCGAGTCCAAGCCCGTACACTTCCGACAGTCGCTCATTGACCACTCGCAGGATCTCACGATCACTCGCTGCCTGCTCGAAGAGCAAGTGGTGAGCGGCTCCTATGCGCATGATGATTTCAATTTCGAAACTCCCAATAGTGATCTCAAAGTCGAATCAAAGAGCGAAAGTCCGAAATTGAAGGTCTACGAATACCCCGGCGGATTTATCAAAAAGGACGCTGGTGAAAAGCGCGCCGACCTGCGTCTCGACGCGCTCGAGCACCCGCAAAAGATAATTCACGGCGACGGGTTCGTGCGTGCTTTTGTCGCGGGCCATAAATTCGAACTGAAGGACCACTACCGCGCGGATGTTAACAAGACTTACGTGTTGCAGTCCGTATCGCACGCCGCCACGCAGGAAGAATACACCAACTCCTTCACCGCGTTTTCGGCAGAGACGCCGTTTCGCCCGCCGCGCGTCACATTGAAGCCTTCGATCTCCGGCACGCAGACGGCGATCGTTGTGGGTAAAGCCGGCGAAGAGATCTGGACCGACAAATTTGGACGCGTGAAAGTTCAGTTTCACTGGGACCAGTTAGGCAAGAGCGACGAGAACAGTTCGTGCTGGATTCGCGTCGACTATGGCTGGGCCGGAAAACAGTGGGGCGGACTTTTCCTGCCGCGCATCGGTCAGGAAGTGATCGTCAGTTATCTCGAAGGCGATCCTGACCGGCCGTTGATTACCGGCGCGGTATACAACAGCGATCAGATCGTTCCGTACACGCTGCCCGACGAACAGACGAAGAGCACTATCAAGACGAATTCGTCGAAAGGAGGTGGAGGCTTCAACGAGATCCGGTTTGAAGACAAAAAGGATTCAGAAGAGCTCTACTTCCACGCTCAAAAGGACCACAACATCGTCGTCAAGAACGATCGCACGAAGAGTGTCGAGCACAACGAGACAAACACGATCAAGAACGATCGATCCACCACGATTCAGGAAGGCAACGATACCTACGTCGTTTCGAAAGGAAACCGCACGTTCAAAGTGGACACCGGCAATGAGACCTACCAGGTCAAAGGCATGCGTGATCTGAGCGTTACGGGCAATGAGACGCACGCGAACAAAGCGAACTTCACGCAGAACGTCACCGGCAACTACGAACTGAAGGTGACGGGCAATTTAACGATCGATGTTACCGGCGCACTCACGATCAAGTCTGCTGCGGGCATAACGATCGAGAGCAGCGCCATCACCACGATCAAGGGATCGCTGGTGAAGATCAATTGACAGATGGGGTGGCCACGGAGTGCCACCCCTACAAACACGTGACGGGAAAACATGGCCCGCCACGGGGAAACATGAACTGCGGATGCGTTTGTAGGGGCGGCACTCCGTGGCCGCCCCAGATTTAGGAGGTTAACGATGGCTTTTCAAGTTTGCATGGGTGCGACGTTGCAGTGCAGCTTCGGCGCGGCGCCAAGCACGCTTCAGGTGTTGCCCGTGAATCGCGTGCAGACCGCGACGCCTGACGCGAACATCATGGACAACAAACCACTCGTGAACATCATGCCGTTTGGCATGTGTTCATCGCTTGCAAATCCTACGGTCGCATCAGCGACCGCCGCGGCGTTGGGAGCGTTAACCCCGATGCCGTGCGTTCCCGTAATCCCTGCTCCGTGGGCACCGGGGGCGCCCACGGTTTTAATCGCCAACATGCCGGCGCTCAACAACACGAGCAAGCTGATGTGCGCATACGCCGGCGTGATCCAGATCGTGAATCCGGGACAGACGACAGTGATGATCCCGTGAACACGGATTAAACGGATGAAAACGGATCTTTTCGATTCATCAAGGTAGGACGCCATGAACTACGAGTTTGCGTTAGACAAGAAAGCAATAGTTTCGTTGATCGCGGGTTCGTTTGCGATCGGCGTTCTGCTGTTCTTTGCCGGTTTGATTGTCGGTTGGCAATTCCCCTTCGGGGCTTCGCCTGCGCTTGCATCGACGACTACTCACGATGAACGCGCGGCTCTGCCGCAGGAACCGGTCCTCAACGAAGACGCTGCCGCTCCAAATTCTGGAGCGCCAAAGACCACCAAACCGAAAGTAACGTTACCCAAAGAACCGGCTAACACTTCCGCCCCGGCGAGCGCGAGCGTGAGCGCCGCGGCTGCGCCGCCGATGACGCCCCAAGCTGCCGGCCCTGCCGGCGAGATACGAATAATCGAAACCACCGCGGATCAGACGTCAGCAGCGGGAGACGAGCAGGCAGCGGCCGAACCCGAATACGTCACGGTCCAGGTCGGTGTGTTTCTCGACGAGAAAGAGGCGAGTCGCCTGTTGCAACAGATGGAGAGAAAAGGTTACGCCCCCACTTTCTTCTCCGGACGCGACGCTGAAGCACGTCAATGGTACGCAGTGCGAATCGGTGTGTATTCCGACAGGCAACAGGCTACGAACGCGGCTGCGAATTTCGCGAAGCAGGAAAAGATGAAGGCAGTTGTCCGGCCGGCGGAATCGCTTTGAGACAGGTGTATGAAGAGTATTAAGAAGCCATTGCAAGTCAGGACCATTCAAGCTGCGACGCCGCGGAAGGCGCCGGTGGCGCCGCCGGTTTATCGACCACAGCCAGTGCCGCTGGTGTTGCAGAGAAAAGCACGGCCAGGCGCTGTCTCGATGCCAGTGAATAGATCGCCGATCATCCAATTGGCCGAGGACATACGTGGGCGAGCTCGAGAAAGAGACGATCCGCGCGATGTAGCGGCGAGACAACATCGAAGCCCCGCTCCTTCGAGGATTCCTCCTTCACCACCAGCTTCGAGGTCTCCTTCACCACCGCCTTCGAGATCGCCTTCTCCGCCTCCTTCGAGATCAGCTGGTCCGCCGTCGCTCCAATACCCTGCTCCAACTCCAGTGGCGGCGTTGGGTCGTTTACCCGACTTGCCTGGTCTGGCTATGCCGTTGATACCTCCTCCGGTGCCGCCGAGATTGCCTGGTCCTCGATCTCCGTCGCCGCGTGGATTTGATCAAGCTGACGAAGACGTGGAAGCAGCAGTTGAAGTTGATGATGATGACAAGGAACAAGAACGCGACATTGGTAAGCCACTGAAAGGATTCGAAAGCAGGGCAATCTACCGCATGATGCCTCCGGATGAGGCAGACGATGTATTGGCAAAGAAGTTGCCGCAAGTACACGGCCACTTTTGGTCGCCTACAAAAGAGTACATAGCTAAGTATATGAAGGCTGGTGGCAAGAGTTCGTCGTCAAGTGTACTTATCAAGATCCCATTAACGAGATCGTATCTTGAGTTCCTCGATGAGGTCGCAAAACATAAAGAGTTGCATCCCCAAAATTTCGGAAAGGCCTGGAAACGTTATTTTCGAAACAGATCAAAGCCCAAACCTGACGATAGAAAGATAACCGTTAAGAACGACGACGGAACAGCCACGATCTTCTTCGGAAAGCCCCTGGAAGGCTATGTCAAAGCAATGCTGGGCCTACCGGAGAAAGATAAGTTGGATTGACGGGAAGTTGAAAACAACGTGCTGATCGGGAGACCTGTTATGAGTGGACTCAATAAGAATACTCGCGACGCTAATGCTTCAGGCCAGACACAGACGCCGCACGCTCCCGCCGCCGTAAATTCATCCGGTGTCGCGCAAGCGCATGTAGCCGGAGGAAATTCTGCGCTTCAAGCGCGTCTCAATCTGATGAACGCGCACAAATTCGAAACGATTCAGCGCAAATCGGGGCCGGGTGTCGAAGCGTTTCGAGTGCCGATGCGTCCGAAGAGTGGTGGACTTCCACTGCCTTCAGAAGTGCGCTCGAAGATGGAGACGGCGTTCGGCGCAGACTTTTCTGACGTGCGCGTGCATGTGGGAAGAGAAGCGACCTCACTCGGCGCGATCGCTTACACGTGGGGTAGTAACATTCACTTTGCTCCAGGCCAGTACAACCCGCACACCATACAAGGACAGAAACTTTTGGGTCACGAATTGTGGCACGTCGTACAACAGAGAGCAGGACGCGTCAGAAACCCTTTCGGTGGCGGAGTGGCAGTGGTCCAGGACCACGCACTCGAAGCCGAAGCGGATCGGATGGGAGTAAAAGCGGCGATGACGGTGGTTAGGATGAAGCGCCACGGTGAAGGCAAACAATGAAACCACTACGAAACTCTCCCTCATCGCTTAAGTGCGCCGGCCAAGCGCCTCTGCGGCCCACTGCAAAGTTTCAACAACACCAGTGCAGCGTGATGCAACCAAAAGGAACCAGGGCTTTGCACCCGAAGAGTTCGCCGCAAGCGCCGCCGGTATACCGTCCGCAGCCTCTACAGAAGGTACTACAAACCAAGAAGGCGACACTCTCAAACGCATTGGCAGCTTTGCGCAGGCACATAGCACCCGCTGGCCATGGCCTTCAACCACCATCGAGAACCGTGCAGGCAAAAAAGGCGCATTCGATAGTTCACCCCATAACGGTGCATCGGGGGTGTATTCAGCGCATGCAAGGGCCGCCAGCCCCGCCAGCGCAGCCGGCGCCGCCGCCCGAAGTAAGCCCGGAATATCATCTTGGAGCTGGAGATTTTAGTGAACAGGTCGCTCTCTTCAGGGCTGGTCAGTTACCTCAACACTCCGTCGTAACAGCATATGACTCTGAACAAACGGTACTCGGAAAATACGAGACCGCGAGGGAAAACATCGCCTTTCTCCGTGCCCACGGGATCGACGTGAGATTTGGCGTGAATGCTACCGATTTAAGGAGCACAAGTTCACCGCGAAGAACGCGTCGCACCGTCTTCACCTTCCCGCACACCGGAGATACCGTTGGAAATTCAAGCGCCGAGCGGGAATACAGTATCGGAGAAAACCAGGAACTCCTGGAGGGATTCTTTAGAGAATCGTGGCATAAGCTGAAATACAGGTCCGATTTCGTGAAGATAACGCTAAAAACGAGCGAACCCTACTCTTCCTGGAATGTTGAGGAGATCGCAAAAAGAGAAGGGTTTGAATTGATACAAACAGTTCCCTTCCACTCGGTGGAGGGATACGTTCACCGTCAAACAGTCAGCGGTAAGCAGGTGAGCCATGAAAACGCTAAGACTTACTGGTTTAGGCCTTACCAAAGACTCTGGAAGCCCTGAGCAAACAGATGGCGTCGCTAACTCAAAGTGGCGTTGCTGGTAAGAGGTGATGAAATGAGACCACTAGTTAAATTTACCAGAGGGGCACAGCCAACTGTGGGTCAGTCAAACGCAACACCTGGAGCAGCCGGTTCTAGAACAAATGCCGGTGCGAATCGGGTGTGGAATTCTGTTTCTCAACCTAAATCTAAACCGGCGAACTATCTGGTGCAGGCGCCAATTCATGTCTCAGGTCATAGCCAGAGGATTCGCGCTACGATCTCCGGCTCGCCGCAAGTCGCCGGATCAGTCGAGATCTCGCGCACTGGTGGAGGCAACGCCTTCATTTCAAATCTTAAGGTGGACCAGCAACATCGACGGCACGGCGTCGGCGCCAAACTGATTAACGCGGCAGTGTCCGCGGCGCGCAGACAGGGATTCAGTTCCGCCCGGCTCGAAGCGCGACCTTCAGACAACGCCATCTCACCGCAGGCACTCGTCGCTATGTATCGTCGCCAGGGCTTTAAGACAGTGGGAAGATCCAATCGCGGAAACCCGTTAATGGAGCGCAAACTATGAATCGACCCGCGTCTGTTAAGCAAAAACCAAAGAACTCTCACACGCACCGAGCGGCCCAATTGAAGGCCGTCTCGCAAGCGCTCCATGTTTATAGACCTCAGCCGGTGCCGAAGGTCTTGCAAACCAAGACTTCCCCGCAGAGTAACTCGGCTCGGGGTCGTTTGGCCCAACCCAGTCAAGTAGTACAGAACAAAGCGAAGCCAGGAACTGCGCCGCCCGTGTACCGGCCAAATCCCACGCCGGTAGTTTTGCAAATGAAGATTGGCAGGCTGAGTAACAACCTGGCCCGTCCACTGATGATACCGGTGATTCAACGGGCAGAGGGCGGCGGGCAGTCGTCGAGCAATGTTCACGTGTATGGGAGCCTTGCGCAACACTATGGGGAGGAAAAGGTAGCAGCCGCTGAGGCGAAGGCGCTGAAAGGCAGAAAGGTTCGTGGCCATCGGAGCCGCCCTGGAGGGGGCGATGCCGGTGTGCACCCGCAAACGCAGGCGGACGTAGCCGCGGTGACCGCGGTATTGAGACAGGATGAAGCGAGGGCCCAACAGGCCAGGAAGCCACAGGCGCAACAGCGCGGTCCGATGAGCGGTTATGGAAAGGCTGAAGCCCAGGCAGACAGAATCCTGGCGGATAGGGGAGTAGATGGATTGGGCGATTTCGTTGAATATCTTGAGACCCGCCGGGAGACGTTAGGTCTGACGGAAGAAGAAGAAGCGGAACTCATAGCGAAGTTTTCAAGCTAATTAACAATGTTCAGCAAACGAAACAATCGAACGCAAATGAAACCCGTCAGCGAACGGCCCGGGGTAAGAATCGTTCGTTCTCCTATGACGGCGGTGCAACGCCAGGTACAAACTCGCACGAATTCTCAAGCGAGTAAGTTGCCACCACGACCCGCGAAGTTAGCGAAGCCTAATCAGGCGACGGCCCCGCCGAAGGTCCCGCAGCCACAACGCTCTGTCGCTCCCTTGAAAAGCACGGTGCCTCCGCCGCAACGTAATGCCCGAGCGCAAGCAATTCAACGCTCCCCATCACGCGTGGTGCAGGCGGTGAAGTACTACCCCAACCTGCATCCGGGAGCGGTTGAATCTGTAGACGCAAGAAATGTTTTTCGTCTGAACAGTTTTGCCGGTCAGTATCGGCTGCACAGACAGCAGAGCCACGGCGTCAATGTACCCAACCAGCAATACAACTTCGTGCGGACCCGAGAAGGCGAGATGTTGTTGCACGGTCGTTACCGGCATCCTTCGATCGCCGAAGGCAAGCAGGTGCTCTACGCGGGTGAGATCTTTTTCAACAATGGACAGCTCCAGTGGTGGTCCAACGGCTCGGGTCATTACCAACCTGATGTTGAAGACGCCAAGCAGGCGAACCTACCGATGGACCAGTTCTACTCATATCAGCAGGTAATCAAGGGCGAACACAAACGGAAGAAATAGAGTCGTGCCGAAACCTATTCTTAACCAGGCAGTGAAATCGAAACCGCCAGCGATGGCGCCTCCGGTCTATCGTCCGCAACCAGTGCCCAGGGTACTGCAACGGAAAGTGATCGCCGGTCAACAACCAAACCGAAGTGCGATGCCGCCGCGGGCAATCGCGCCGCCGCGCGTTTTGCGACCTCAGGCTTCTAATTCCATCCAACCCAAAACTGTTCTTCAGCAGCGCAAACCACCAGTCGCTCCGCCGGCGTATCGTCCGCAGCCGAAGACCATAAACCTTAAGCAGTCTCAAACTCGACCCCTGGCGCAAACTAAAAAAGCTGCCTCCATGACTCGTCCGAAACCGAAGTCGTCGAGTGCGATTCAACAAAGGCCTGACCGCTTGACTCAGCGTCATGCGGCCGCGCCAGCCACGCGGCCGGTGGTCCAGCGCTACACGGCAGTAAGTGATCCGCCCTTTCAAGGAAAGCTGTCGCAGAATGGAAGGTATCTGACCGGAGGTTTGCCTGAGATTTATGTCCAGGCCGGTAGCACAGTTGAAAGAAGCTATAACACCGGTAGAACTCGTACCATCCTTGGAGTTACTTATGAAGTTTGGCAACCTTCAATCGTTCTTATCGGAGACTGCGTTGCCGCTATGGAAGAGATCATGCACGGTAAGAAGTTGAAATATGGTGCTCCGGACATGTCAGAGTACAGAGATTTAGTTACCAAGGGCGGAAAAAAACCCTCCAAGAAACGCAGAATGTTTGGCGAATCCGATGACGATAACCGGAAACGAGGCAAGGTAAGTGACAAGGGCGAGAAAGCAAAGCCCGGTCTGTTGGAGGGTTACGTCATCGCGCGCCAGCTTACCGACAGACATCTGTCCCTTCCACAATTTCACGGCGCAGCAGTGGTCGCTCAAGACGGTGATGACAACATTACCCTTGAGGCGACGGCGCCACCTAGCGGTTCCATCGATCCGTTGCGGGTGGCGGGTGTCTACGACATGTATGGGCAGTTAAAGGACCAGTCGTTTAAAGAAGAATACGCGCCAACGTATGGAGTTGACGCAAGTGTCTCGGTCGTAAAGGCCGTTAAGTATAAAGGCGGATTACCCAAGAAAGTTCTCGACGACCCATTAAGCGTCAAGGTCGTTGATTACACGCCTTGAGCTCTGTAATAGATCAGAGGAACCAGTACTTTTGCGAAGACAGGATCAAAAACCTAAAGGATCGCATTCGCCTATCGCTGGAGTCGTTCAGCGTGCGGCTTCGGTTCAAAAGAAGGGACCCGTTGCGCCTCCGGTCTACCGTCCTCAGCCGGTGCCGAAAGTCCTGCAGACAAAAAAGGCTAATGGTCCACAGTCAAACTCGCGATCGGTTGGCAGTGTGGGCCGAGTCCAGCAACAGTCACCAGTGCAAACGATTCGTAAACCGATCTCAGTTCCAGTTTATCGTCCTCAGCCTGTCCCGAAAGTCTTGCAGACCAGGAAGTCGAATTCGGTCCGTCCTCACTTAACACCTCACGCGCCAGTCATTGGCAAGCGAGTTATCGCCGGCGCTAACGCGATTCAGCGAGCTACTTCGCCGCATCAATCGCTTGGCCGTCCGTCGGCGCCGGGGTTTCCTTCAGTAATTCAAAAGAAGGGACCACTGACAATCGTCAACACGAAAGAGCTCGAACCCAACTCAAAAGTTCGCGCCGAACTGCTCGAAGATTATCGCCAGAGCCGCTACGTGGATATGGAGTGGCGCGGCGTCACCAACGGAGAGCCTCTCTACACCGATGCTGTACAGAACTGTCTCGGAGTAGTGATTCACAATCGCGATCGAGATTATGGCGCGCTGATGCACATCTTTCCCGGCACTGTCGGCGGCTATGATCATGAAACGCTTTTCTATTCAGTAAACCAGGAACTCAAGAAAGTAGCCACCTGGAACGCTTATAAAGGCGGAGAGTTGGAGTTGCTCCTTTGGAAGGGCATTAGCTGGGCGCCGATGTCACATAAGAAGAGTCTTAACGAGAACTTCTCTTACGCTGAGTACCTCGCGAAAAAACAGAAGGGTCGATTCGCCAAGGTCATCGACCTGCTGGATAAAACAAGCTTCACACTTGATTCAGCCATGCTCTACGTGCCCCGAAAAGGCACGGTCTATATTATCGACGACGCCACCGAATCAGAGCTGAAGAGCCAAAAGAAACACACTGAGTCAGTCGCTGACGCCAACTTTGAGCAGATCGAGCATCGGGACAGCGGCTACTATAAGAAACTGCAACAATACAAGGCTTCGAAACGCGAAGAAATTGAACGTTTAATAGAGAAGTTCCAAAGCCTGAGCCCGTCTGAGTTGCGCAAGCTACTGGATGAAAACAGGGGCCACACCGCATCTGAGGAATTGGAGCGCGCGGCCATCCACCTGTTGAGCGTGAAAGAAAATCCCAAGCTAAAAAATTCATTTCCCAAGATTCATACACCCTTCGCTCTCTACCCGAACCGGAAAGACTTTCGGTTGCGTGGCCGTCGCCGGCCGTCGAAACTAACGCTGCTACCACCTCAGAAAGTGACTCCCACGGAGATGAAAAAGATCGATCATGAGGCCTGGGGATCTACTTTTCCACCGGAGGGATGCACTGCACCGAGTTATCAACTGCGAATCGACAAGGGACACCTGGGCTTTTACGTGGTATGTGAAGTGATGAGTCAAGCCTTTATCGGCAAGGTTAGATCGTATTACACCGGCGAGGGCACTTGCGTCGAAAGAAGGCCAACCCAAAGCTTGCCCGGTCGCCTGGAAGTGATTACCGCCAAATATTCCCAGAGCGCTTTCATGTCTGAGATGGAACATCTCAACGACGTGATCTTTGCCTATCAGATCACTTTGGACGCGGTGCAGAACGTTCTTAGGGATCTCGAGATCGGACCGTTCGCTTCTGAAGAGGAGGCCGGAGAATATTTGAAACACTTCGACGCGATATTCGAAAGCTGTTTGAACCAGTATCTTTCGACCTACTTCCGAATATCCGACAAGGCTCATTGCCTGGGCCACACGCCGGAGGAATGGCTTAAGTGCTTCAGGACTACTTGCGAACTCACCCGACTACGTGACGTTTGGCAGTGGCATGACTCTCAAGTTGAGAACGCAAACGAATTTGCAGAGATCAGTAGTGATAATTTTTTGAAGCTGGTTCTCGACGATGGCCCAAAGGTACCTAAGAGCCGGACCGTGAAGTCGTCACAGTTAATTACACTCGGTTTGACCTTTGAAGAGGGAAAGCATCTGCGCTTCTGAGAGAACTTTGAGAGAGATGAATCGAAATAAACCCAAACCCATTAACAAGAAGAATGGAGGGTGATCGTAAATGACCATGCGACCTGGTGGTGAATTAGCCACCCGCCCATTGCACTTCATCTGGATTGCCGATTGTTCCGGCTCGATGGCTGTTGACGGCAAGATACAGTCGTTGAACACCGCGATCAAAGAGGCGATTCCAAACATGCAGGACGTCGCGGACGAAAACCCGAACGCGCAGGTCCTAGTGCGCGCGGTGAAGTTTTCCGATGGCGCGCAGTGGCACGTCTCGCAGCCCACCGACGTGGCAGACTTCAAGTGGGACGATCTCAGTGCCGGTGGTGTGACGGCGATGGGCCGCGCACTGACTATAGTCGCCGATCAACTCCGGATTCCACCGATGACGGATCGTGCGCTGCCGCCGGTGCTGGTCCTTATTTCAGATGGTCAACCGACGGACGACTTCAACAATGGGCTTCAGGCGTTGATGAATGAGCCGTGGGGCCGCAAAGCCGTGCGCATCGCGATCGCGATCGGCGAAGACGCGGACCAGGAAGTGTTGAAGAGGTTCATCGCGAATCCGGAACTCAAACCACTCCAGGCCAACAATCCCGAGGCGCTGACCAAATACATTCGCTGGGTATCGACCGCGGTTCTCAAGTCCGCATCGTCGCCGGCCAGCCAGAGCGCCGATTCTTCGCCCGGTCTTAACGTCCCGATTCCGATCATTCCCGACGCCGGCGCCGGCGCCGCAGACGACGTCTGGTGATTGGGCCACAAAAAGCACAAAGCTCTTTTGAAAATGTGATCAATCTCTGTTTGTGCTTCTTGTGCTTTTTTGTGGCTAATACTTTTTCGAGGCAATAAATGTGGCGAGTTGTTGGTCAGAGCATTCGTGGCGCAATTCACGAACGCAATGGGCTTCCGAACCAGGACGCGATCTGCTGGCTCCCGTCTGATGGTCAGGGTTCGTCAGTCGTGCTCGCGCTGGCGGATGGTCATGGCAGTGCTCGTTACTCGCGTAGTCATATCGGCGCGTCGATCGCGGTCGAGAAGTCGGCGCACTTGGTTCACGACTTTCTCATCAGCCAGACGACCATCGAGAACTTGTCATTAATAAAGGACGCGACGCAGCAGTGGTTGCCTCGCGCGCTCGTGCGGCAGTGGCTCGAAGTCGTGAGTGAGCATTTGATTGACGACCCGCTCTCGACGGACGAACTACGCGCACTCGGAATAAGCGAAGACAATCCGAATCCGGCAAAGTCTTTGATTGCATACGGCGCGACGTTGCTGATCGTCGCGGTGACGGAGTTGTTCGTTTTTTACGTACAACTCGGAGATGGAGAGATTCTTACTGTGAGCGAGCGGGGTGAAGTTAGCAGACCGCTGCCGAGAGATGACCGGCTCTTTGGCAACGAAACCACTTCCCTTTGCGCGCCCGAGGCGTGGCGTGATTTTCGTTTGAGCTTTCAACCGCTCACACAATCGCGGCCGGCTCTGATTCTGTTATCGACCGACGGCTACCCTAATTCGTTTCGCGACGAATCGGGGTTCTTCAAAGTCGGCTCTGACATTCTGAACATGATTCGCGAGCACGGCCTTGCATCCGTCAACGACAACCTCGCCGGATGGTTGCGGGATTCAACACGCGCCGGCAGTGGTGACGACGTTACGTTGGGTATTCTTTCTCCTGTCGAAAAGTAGATGGACCCGATTCTCAAACACGGTCAGAAAGTTCGACCCTCGGCGACGAAAAGCAACTGCATCGTCGAGAGTCTCCTCGGGAGCGGCGGACAGGGAGAAGTCTATCAGGCGTCGCTCGACGGAAGATCGGTAGCGTTGAAATGGTACTACCCTGCGTCGGCCACGCCTGAACAACAAAAGGCACTCGAGACGCTGATTCGAATGGGCACTCCCAGCGATCGATTCCTCTGGCCCATGGAACTCGCGTCAGCAACTTCAACGAGCGGCTTCGGCTACATCATGCCGCTGAGGGAGCGTCGCTTCAGAAGCATCGTCGATCTGATGAAGCGGAGAATCGAACCGAGCTTTCGGGCCCTCGCTACTGCCGGCCTGGAACTCGCGCATAGTTATCTGCAACTTCACACGAAGGGTTTGTGTTATCGCGACATCTCTTTCGGCAACGCTTTCTTCGATCCCGATAGCGGCGAGATCCTGATCTGCGACAACGACAACGTCTCGGTCGATAACCAGTCGCGCAGCGCTGTCTATGGCACGCCGCGGTTTATGGCGCCGGAGATCGTCAGAGGGGATGCTGCGCCTGGCACGCAAACCGATCTCTTCTCGCTGGCCGTGTTGTTGTTCTACATGTTCGTCATGCATCACCCACTCGAGGGCAAGAAAGAGTTGGCGATCAAGTGTCTCGACCTGCCGGCGATGAAGAAGCTTTACGGCACGGAGCCGCTGTTTATCTTCGATCCGCGTGACAACTCAAACGCGCCCGATCCGCAGTATCATCGGAACGCGCTCGCTTTCTGGACCTTGTATCCGCGTTTTCTGCGTGACCTGTTTACCAAAGCTTTCACCGAGGGTTTAAGCGATCCGCAACACGGGCGCGTGCGGGAGAGTAACTGGCGCGGGGCGATGGTCCGCCTGCGCGACGCGATCATGTATTGCACTCACTGCAATGCAGAAAACTTTCACGACGCCGATGCTGCGGATTCGACAGATCGTTGCTGGTCGTGCCGGCGAAACCTGCAACTGCCCCCGCGTGTCCGCATCGGTAAGCAATTCGTGATGTTGAATCACGACACGCAACTGTTCGCTCACCACATTGACGAAGAAAAGCGATACGATTTCAGTCAACCCGTGGCAGCAGTCACAAAACATCCGACGGCCCTGGAGATCTGGGGCTTGAAAAACCTCTCGCTGCAAACGTGGTCAACAACAAATCACCGAGGTGAGGTCAACGACGTCTCGCCGGGGCGGAGCGTGACCCTGGCCCTTGGCACACGAATCAACTTCGGCCACGCAGAGGGTGAGATCTGGTCTTGAAGCGTCTCGATGAAACTGTGCCGCGAACGCTTGGCGAGATACTGATCAAACACGGCCGTACACCGCTCAGCGATCCCAAGCTCTGCGAAAACCTACTCAAAGACTACTGCCCTGAATTTAAAGAAGAGACCTCGCTGCTGGTCCAGGCCGTCAGGGAGCGGATCCCCAGCGACTTGCTCGTCTCGCAGGAAGGTCTGCCGCGTGATTTGTTGCGTGCGCTCCTCGTCAAACGATTGCGGAAGGGCGGCACGTTGAGTGAAGGCGAGGCGCGTTGGGCAGTCGAATCGTGGCGCGTTGCGATTCGTGCGCTGTCGAGAGCTGAGTCAGGCTCATCGCTTGAAGAGATTCCGGCAGCAAAGAAGTCTGAGGTGGCAAGTTCGTCGCTAACGTTTGGAGTCATTGGCCGTTGCGAAAAATCGATTCGAACGCTTGCAGTTTCGCCAGTAAGTGAAAGCATTGTTTCGGGAGGAGACGACGGCGTTGTGCGACTCTGGCAGCCGCGAACCGGAGCTGTGACGATCGTCGCCGAGCAACTCGGCCCGGTTTGGGCGTTGGCGTTTTCTCCCAACGGTGTGCTGGTTGCTTCTGCAAGCGGCGACCGTGATGTGGCGATACAAATCACCGACGTGCAATCGAGAGAGACCGTTTTGTTGGGCCAGACTGGAAGGCAAACGCCTGCTGTTGTCTTTTCACCTGGCGGCAAGAGTCTCGCGTCGAGCAGTAGCGGCGCTCGTTGTGAGATACAACTCTGGAACCTGCAAACAGGTCAGATGCGTGTGTTGAAGGGTGAGTGGAAAGGTCCGAGTTCGATCTCGTTTTCGCCAGATGGACGGCAGATCGCAGCGGCTGATAGTGATCTTTCGAATCCGGCTATTAGAGTTTGGGATCTCGAGACGGCCACCACGCGTGTGCTGGGGCAAGCGACTCGTCAGATTACTTCCGTTGCTTATCTTCCTGACGGGAAGCACCTTGCTTCCGGAAGTTGGGACGAGACGGTGCGGGTGTGGAATGTTCGTACGGGCGAAGCGCGGATTCTCGGGGAGAACTGCGCGTGTGTCTGCCGGATCGCGGTCTCGACGCGAGGCGACCGGCTGGCTGCTTACTCGCTCGATGGCAAGCTTCGCGTTTGGGACGTTGAGAGTGGAAGATCGAGGATAGTTGGGGAGTGTTTTGGGGTTAATGCGATCTCCTTTATTAATGACGCACTCGTCACCGGGGATGATGACGGTGCGATTCGGCTGTGGAAGACGGGAATTTGAAAGATGGGGGTGGCCACGGAGTGCCACCCCTACAATTCAGGCATTCACGTCCCATTTTGTAGGGGTGGCCCTCTGTGGCCACCCCATCCTTTTTAAATCTGCTACCATCTGCATCAACCATGATTTCTTTGGACGAAGCGAAAAAGAGAGCGACGGCTACCTACAACGCTGCCTCCGACTTCTTCGACCACCCCGCCAACAGTTTCTGGGAACGTTACGGCCGGCGCACGGTGGAACGTCTCGAGCTAACTCGCGGCTCACGCGTTCTCGACGCATGTTGTGGAAGCGGCGCTTCGGCGATCCCCGCGGC
The DNA here is from genome assembly GCA_044867735.1 of Pyrinomonadaceae bacterium. GTDB lineage: Bacteria > Acidobacteriota > Blastocatellia > Pyrinomonadales > Pyrinomonadaceae > PSRF01. The sequence continues at coordinate 35,381 of JBIOVO010000184.1, forward strand.
AGAGATCGTTGGAGCAAACGGTTCCGTTATCGGCGTTGACCTCGCGGAGAACCTGCTGGAACTGGCGCGCACGAAAGCAAAAGGACTCGGGCTCGAAAACACCGAGTTTCGCACCGGCGACATCACGAATCTATCTTTCGACGACAACACCTTCGACGCAGTGGTTTGCGTCTTCGGCATCTTCTTCGTCCCGGACATGGAAGCCGCGCTTCGCGAACTAAACCGCGTAACTCGCACCAGCGGCAAAATCGCGATCACCACCTGGGGACCTCGCGTGTTCGAACCAGCGAATACCGCCTTCTGGAACTCCGTCCGCGCAACCAGACCGGATCTATATAAAGGCTTTAACCCATGGGACCGGATTTCTGAGGTTGAAGCACTGAGGACAGTCTTTGCTGCCGCGGGATTGAATAGAGTCGACATCGTTCCCGAAGCCGGATCGCAGCCCCTAAACACCCCGGAGGATTGGTGGGCCATGATTCTCGGAACCGGCTATCGCGCGACGATCGAGCAACTATCGCCGGAAGATTGCGACCGCGTCAAAAGGGAAAACATCGAGTTCATTCGCAGCAGCGGATTGAGATCTGTCGAAACCAACGTATTGTATGCAGTAGTGCATCCACAGACTACACGGATTTAACCCGAATAAATCGGTGTAATCTGTGGACCCTCTCCCGCTTGCAAAAGCATTCGAGTCTTGCTAAACCTCGTTGCACGGAATGCCCCAATTAAGGGAGAAGTATCATGAAAAAGACATTTCGACTTCTGCTCTCCGTTCTTTTGCTGGTTTCCATCTCAACACCACTGCTCGCCGACACGATCCGTCTCAAAGACGGAAGCGTAATTCGCGGTAAGGTGATTGGGTTTAAGGACCAGCAGTTCACAATCCTGATCGGAGGTAACGCCAGAGGTAGACGCGGGCAAACCACCGTCTACGTCGAAGACGTAGATTCGATCGAGTTTGATTCGTCCGGGGGCGCACCGAGCGCGACCGAAGAGATGAGCGCGCGTAACAATCCGCCCGTATCGAGGCCGTCGAGTCCGAATAGAGAGCCCGACACAACGCCAAACGAGTCGCGCGTTAGCGATCCACCGGCGACGTCGCCGTCAACCACTCCGGCTTTCTTTACGATCAAAGTCGGCGTCAGAGCTGATTCGGCAAATAACGGTTGGACAAACAGCGGGCTCGTCGTTCGCAAGGGTCAGCGGCTGCGCATTAGTGCTTCGGGACGTGTCTCGCTGGGACGCGGACGGTTCTCGACGCCGGGTGGCTTGGCCGCGATTACGGACAATGACAAGTTGATGCGTAATGAGGCGACTGGCGCTCTGATCGCCGTAATCGGCGACGACAACGACGACTTTCTCTTGATCGGACCGCGCCGGGATTTTGTCGCGCAACGCGATGGAGTGTTGTTTTTAGGTGTCAATGAAGGCGATTTGGCGGATAATACAGGCAGTTACGACATCGTAATCGAAGCAGAAGCCAGCGGCCGTTAGTGGTAAACTCGCGTTGGCGCCCCCGCATCAGACCACTGAGCATTGCCAATTTAGAATTACCGACTGCCGATCTCGGCCGGAATCTCTCAATCGGCAATTGGAAATTGGCAATCGGCAATTGCTGACATCCTGCCTCGCTTTGTCCTTCGGGAGTCTGAAAACTATGAGATTTAATCGATCATATCCACTCTTTTGTATCACCCTCTCGCTGTTGCTGGTCGGACTAAGTGTGAGTCCGGGTTGGTCTCAGTCGCGACGACAGCCACCAACCAGCAATGAGAAGAAAAACAAACGACCCGGCGAGACCACAAAACCGGCCGATCAGCAGGAACCGCTCCCGCCCGATATTCAGCCGACCAAACCACAGGATATCGAAAAACTCTCGATCACGACGCAGGTAGTCAACGTCGATGCGGTCGTCTATCACAAGAAGAGTGGCCAGATCGTAACCAATCTCAAGAAAGTCAACTTTGCGATCTTCGACGATGGCAAGCAGCAGGAGATCACGAACTTCTCCACGCCGGAAGCGCCGATTACTGTCGCGATGGTCGTCGAGTACAGCAAGCTGTCTGAATACTTCGGCTATGCATCGACGAGAGGTTACGAGCCCGGCACGTACGAAGTGATTCGCCCGACGGCGATGTTCCTTTCGCAGTTTATTAAGCCGCCCGACGATTACGTCTCCGTAGTCGCTTTCGATATTCGTCCGACTCCTTTGACAGACTTCACGAACGATCCCGGTCGCTTGCAGCAGGTGATCAGCTTGTTGTTGAGAAACAGTCCGGCGTTTCGTGAGACGAATCTGTTTGACGCGTTGAAGTTTGTGCTTGTCGGTGGACGCGGCGACGCCGTCGTGCTCGAGGAATCGAAGTCTGACAAGGCTGACTATTCAGGATTGGTATCGGTGCAGGGACGGCGACGCGCTGTGGTCCTCGTGGCCTCAGGCATCGATACGTTCAGCAAGATCAACTACGGCGACGCTCGTAAGGTTTTGCAGAACTCCGGCATCCCCGTTTACATCATCGGCACCGCAGGCATGTACAAGAAGCTCTACGCCGATCAACTCGGAGCGACGGACAGTCTGCTGGGTACGCCCGGCCGGATGAGCTGGTTGCAGGCCGACAACACGTTGAACACTTTTGCGAGGGAAACCGGTGGCGCGTACTTTCCGGTGACGTTCGAAGGCGAGTTGCCGAAAGTGCTGGGTAATATCAATGCGCTGTTACGCAGTCAATACAGTCTCGGCTTCAACCCTGGTGAAGTGCGTGATGGAAAGCAGCACAAGCTTCAGGTGAAGGTTGATGTTGATGGCGACGGGACGTATGACGATAAGGAGTTTATCGTCCAGGCGCGGCTGTATTACAACTCACCGAAGGCCGAGAAGTCTAAGTGAAACCATCCACAGATTACACAGATTTATCTGCGTAATCTGTGGATTTAAATTCCGTAGAGCTTCAGCCTGAATTCATCGTTGAAGGAAACGATCTCGGCTTTACGGCCTGAGAACCGTTTCGCTTCTCGCAAGAGACTCGGCAATCCTCGCAGCGTGCTCTTCAGCCCATAAGCCGAACTTCCCAACACCGCCGCGAGCCGTGGATTCAAACGTTCGGGTATCCCGTAGCGAATCGCTTTCTGCGCGACTGGCGAGAAACCGACGCTGCGCCGCGAATTCACGAGCTCCAATGAATGATCGAACACGTTCAAACGACTCGGCAGATCTCTGAGCGCGAGATCCCTGTGCCCGAGCAGGTTCATGATTGCCTCTGCAACCACTCCGCGATGATACGTCGCACGCGCCGGAACTGGTGAATCATCTTCAAACGCAGAGTTCCTCGGCCGCAGTTCAGACAAATCACAGTATCGCAAAATGAAGCGAGTTAATCCTTCATAAACCGTGGCGAGATTTCCCGTGATCTTTATTCGTTCTACTACGGTTGACTGCAATGAATCACCTGAGAACCTCGTAGCCGTCACAGCCGCGCGCGGGAGTAGTTCACCTACTCGATCGTCACGCCCAAACAACAGCAGACCTGCTACAGTCGGCACAATCTCCTGACCGTCGTTGGTGGCAAGCAGCAGATCGCGTTCGAGCACGTCGGCAGTCGGGTAACCAACCACGTTTGCTTCTTCAAACGCGCCACCTTCGAATTCACGCAAGTAACTCCAGAGATGTGCCTCATCGATGTCTGCCATCGTGGCGCCGAGCGCCGGCACATCTTCGTAGCGAAGCGGGCGTGCCTCGTCGAGCAGCGACGAGATCTCTTCACGCGATGCTTCGCGTTTTTCAGCGCCGATGCGCAGATAGAACCTTCCATCACGCGTGCGATACGGGCGGCGTTTGCTTTCGATATCGAGTGCGACGATACGGCGGCCGTTGTCCAGTGCGATACGTTCGATGAAGGGGACGAGCGGAGGCTGGACCTCTTCGCGACAAATCCTTACCAGGTCTTCCTGAACTCGCTCCGGATCGTCGACACCTTCGACTCGCAGTTGATCGTTAACTCCGAAGACGATGACGCCGCCGCCTGTGTTTGCCAGGGCCACGATCTCCTGAGCGATCTTCTCGGTGTTTGAGAGTTTTACTTTGAGTTCGAGAAAGGTGTCTTCGCCGCCACGGATGAGCCGCAGTAGTTCGGTTCTGGAAGTTTGCGGAGCAGGAGTAGAAAGGATGTATTCCTGGAAGGAACGCTCCGTGGTGGGTTCGTGTCGCTGATTGCTGCGAAATCTTCTACGAGCCATTTGTGTATTGACGGGGCTCTAAACCCGCCCGGATGCGTTCACGGCATCGCTGGATTAAAGATTCAAAAACTCTGGGCGGCTAGTGTAGCACAGTTAAAAACTTTCTCGCGCAAAGGCGCAAAGACGCAAAGTTTTGACCCTCCGGGCAGCCGAAGGTC